>PMSW01000106.1:194-365 GCA_003168215.1 Actinomycetota bacterium | reverse complement strand
GTATGTCTTCACCCCGCGCGGCCAGGTCGTGGCGCTTCCGCAGGGCGCGACGCCAGTGGACTTCGCCTATGCCATCCACACTGAGGTGGGCCACCGCACCATCGGGGCCAGGGTGAACGGGCGCCTGGTAGCGCTGGAGAACGAGCTCAACAACGGCGACACGGTGGAGAT
>PMSW01000106.1:0-134 GCA_003168215.1 Actinomycetota bacterium | reverse complement strand
CCGCTGCAGCGGCTGGCCACCGGCGACGCGCTGCTCGCCATTGCCCGCGACCTGCGCTATGCCGATCTTTCCGCGCTGTACGCGGCAGTAGGCGAAGGCCATGCGAGCGCCCAGACGGTGGTAGGCAAGCTGGT
>PMSW01000015.1 GCA_003168215.1 Actinomycetota bacterium | reverse complement strand
TCGTTCTCCCTGACGCCTTAGCTTCGCCCGGCAGTCACTGCTGTCGCTCCCGGCTTATGATCGCTGATTCGCTGAGTTGATCATCTAGTGTCGGCAGCGCCGGACGGCGATGCCGCTGCCGTCAACGCCCGGGAGGACCCGACATGCCAGGACCGCTGGATGGAATCGTCGTGCTTGATATGACCAGGGCACTGGCAGGCCCGCACGCGACGATGATGCTCGGCGACCTCGGCGCGCGGGTGATAAAAATCGAGCAGCCTGGCACCGGTGACGAGTCACGGCGCTGGGGCCCGCCGTTCGCCGTGGCGGCGGGCGCGGCGGGCGCGGCGGGCCGGAAGGCCCAGGCCGACGGAACTCCAGCCAGTCCGGGCGGCCTGACGGCCAATCCCGACAGCACCTATTTCCTCTCTTGCAACAGGAACAAGGAGTCGGTGACTTGCGACCTGGCGGCTGAGGAAGGCAAGGAACTCCTCCGGCGGCTGGTGGCCCGCTGCGACGTGCTGGTGGAGAATTTTCGCCCGGGTGTGCTTGACCGGCTCGGCTTCTCCTGCGGGCGGCTGCACGAGCTGAACCCCCGGCTCGTCATCTGCTCCATCACGGGGTTCGGCCATGACGGGCCGGAAGGAGCGCGCCCTGGCTATGACCAGATCGTGCAGGGCGAGGCTGGGCTGATGAGCGTCACTGGCATGGACCCAGCTCATCCGGTGAAGGCCGGGTTGTCCATCGCGGATGTGCTGGCCGGGATGAATGCGGCCCTGGGCGTTGTCGCCGCGCTGCACGAACGTACGGCAACCGGGCTCGGCCGCGTCGTCCGCACGTCCTTGCTGGCATCGATTGTCGGCGCGCATGCGTTCCAGGGCACCCGCTGGACGGTCGCGCGGGAGGTACCGGTGGCCACCGGCAACCACCATCCGTCGATCGCGCCGTACGGGGCGTTCCGGTGCGCGGACGGCCTGATCCAGGTGGCCGTCGCGAACGAGGGACTATGGCGGTGCTTCGCCCCGGTCGTCGGCATCGATCCGGCTGACGGGCGGTTCGCCGAGAACCAGCTCCGGGTCGGGCGGCGTGCTGAGCTGATTGCGGAGATCGAGCGGGCCCTGGCCGGCGGTGACCGCGCGCACTGGCTCGCGCTGTTCGCGCAGGCGGGCGTGCCGGCGGGCTCGATCCGGGCGATCGACGAGGTGTATGAGTGGGATCAGACCCGGTCCCAGGGCCTGGTCATCTCGGTTGATCATCCGGTGCTCGGCCGGATCGAGCTGCCCGGACCGGCGCTGCGCTTCGACGGGGCAGCCCCGCGCGATCACACGCCGCCGCCGGTGCTTGGCCAGCACGACGTCGCCGTGCGCGCCTGGCTTGACCAGGATGTGCCCGCTGCGGCCGGAGACTGATCCGCACGACCGAGGAATTGCGCAGCCAGGGAGCCCGTTGCGTGGCAGGTCCAAGGACTGCCCTGCGCTTAGCTCGCGGCTGCCCGGGGCCGGGCTGGATCGGCAGCGGTGCTCAGTGCAAGGGGTGCCGTCCGGCGAATGCCATCACGACTCCGGATGTCATGAGGCACAGGGCAAGCGCGTTGAGCCAGTAAACCTTGCTGTGCCGATGACTGTGCACAGCCGGACGCCTGTGCCTGCCACCGGCCGGTGATTTGCGTATGGTGCTCCGCATGCTCGTCCCCCGAATGCGATTCGCGCGAATACCCTGAGCTACTCATTCCCAGTTCTGTACGCCGATAAGCCCGCCTAGGGGAATGGACGCGAATTACGAGGATGTTGCGGTGAATTGCGGAGAATGCCGCAAAGAGAATTGCCCGGATTTCGCCGCGAAATGCCGTAAAGCCGCAATCTGACTCACCCAAGAGCCGCCAGCCCGGTCGCGCCGAAGTGGCGGACTGAATCGCGCCGGGCGGAGCTAGCGGTGCGGGATCAGCAAGCCGGTCCTGACCGCTTCCGCAGCCAGAACGCCGAAAAGGTAGAAATAGGCGGACTCTTCATCCTCGAAGAAGCGCACTTCGTGCCTGGCTCCGCCTGCCGCGCTGAATACCTCGTACCCGCTGGCTGTCTCGATCAGGCACAGAGCGCCATCGACCTCTTCGCCGACCGCATATGCGGCGGACGGGATAGCCGCGAGTGCCGCGAGCTCGGTGAAGATGCCCTGGGTGGCCATCCGGGACCGAGCCGACCTCCGGCGGCGGGGAGATTCGGTCGTCGCTGGCGTCACCGCTGCGTCCGGCGTCACCGGCGCCTGGGGAGCGGGCGGCCTAGCTGGCTCCCCCGACACGGCCGTCCCCGCTGGCGCCGCGAGCAGATCCAGCGCAGCAGAACGGAGCGTCACTGCCGGTGACAGCTGCGTCGCCAGGGGAGTAGTCGCCAGCGGAGTATCTGTCACTGCAGGCACCTGAGCAGCAACGGGGGGTGCCTGCGCGGCCAAGAACTCCTGCGTGGTCAGAGGTGCCAGGGGTGCCTGCGCGGTCAGACGGGCCTGGCCGGCGTGGGCCGCAGCGGAGGCCGCGCGCAGCGCTGCCGCCTCCAGCGGCATGGGAGCCTCACGGGCCGGCGGGGCGACGGTGAAATCGGAGGTGAAGTCGGACCGGGGCGGCGCGGGAGAACGAACGGGCGCGGTAGTCCCGAAGTCCGGTGCGGGCGGGGCGGGGGAACGACCGGGCGCGGTGATCCCGAAGTCCGGTGCGGGCGCGGCGGGGGAACGAACGGGCAGGCTGGTGGCACCGAAGTCCGGCGAGACGGGGGCAGCCGTCAGGCCGCCAGCCGGGAAGAGGACGCCGAAATCCATCGTGGCCGGGCCGTAGTCACCGCTCAGCGGGCCGTAGTCGGCTGTCGCGGGCCCGTAGTCGGCCGCTGCGGGACCGTAGTCGGCCGTTGCCGGGCGATGGCCGGCGTTTGCGGGACCGTAACCCATCGCGTCCCGCGGCTTAGCCGCGTTCCCTGCCGGATAGCCCGGGTAGTCCGCGCGTTCCTCCGTGAGGTCAGTCACCTCATCCCGGAGCGTTACCAGCTCGAACACGCCACGGTCCACCTGCCAGTACCCGAGTTGCTGCGCCTCGAAGGCGTCATGGCCCAGGTAGGCGATATGCAGCCGGTCGCCAAGATCGTCGAGCACCATGCAGCGCTGACCCCGGTACGTGGCCATCGGCCTGGACTCCCAGAGCGCCTGGACATCCTGGACTCGCAGCTGCTTGCGCCAGTGCCCGGTGGCCGGCTCGAAGCCGAGTTCCTCCGGGGGCGGGCATGCCGCGAACAGCACGACATCGCCGTCGGACGGGCCGACCCCCGCCTCGTAGGGAGCGCCCTGGTAAGTCGCCATCAGCCGGTAGCGCATGATTCAGATCCCTCCGGACGGCCGCAGCCATGCCTGGCCGTCGAACCGGGCGATGAACTCCTCCGCGCCCGTGGTGATCCGGTACATCTCGGCACCGACTGGTACCGGGATCGGATCGGTGTAGTACTCAGCCACCCTGCGCGCCCGCGAGGAAGTGAAGCCAGTCCCGGTGAACGGCGGCTTGCCTCGCCAGTCGCCGCCGCGCTCCGGGGAGTAGGGCACCTGGTAGGACCCCGCCCGCACGGCGCTCCACCGCATGACGTACACCTCCGTGAGTTCCGGCCCGAAGTCCGAGCCGTCATAGCGAAGGTCCAGCGCTTCGTAAAATTCTGCAGGGTCGTCAAACGAGCTGTCCTGCACTCGGTAGACGAATCCGGCGATCACCGAGCGCCGGCCCGTCAGATAAGGCTCTACCAGCCGGGGCGGTATTGCCTTCTGCATCAGCGTACCCGGCTGAATGGGCATGGATGCTGGATCGACCTGGCGCACGCGCTCCCCTGGGGCAGACTCCGGTGCAATGTCAAGAGACTCTCATATCGGGAAATACCTCCTCAACTGCTTCGGCGGACTGATCACCCCGGCTGCGTGCCCGGCCACTGCCGCTCACGCCCGAGCCGGCGGCCCGGACGCGCAGGCGCGGTGGCCGAACTACAGTGGCTCCGTGCCGGGGCTGAGCAGCGAGGGGCACCGTTTCGGTGCTGATGATGGCTCCGCCGATCCGAGGGCGGCCGCCGCGCTCGCCGCGTTCGCTTCGGGTACCGGGACCGAACATGCTGCGCTTACGTCGCTGGCCAGCGTCCGGCTGCTGGTGCCGGTGATGGCAGCCGCGGCAGCGGATGCCGGCGATCGTGCGGCCGGCGGTGACAGCGCGGTCGGCGGTGAGAGCGCCGAAAAGGCGAGTGAGATGAGCATCCCCACCCTGGTCGGGCACGATGGCCGTCCCGCAGTTCCGGCGTTCACTTGCCTCGACGCGCTGGTCAGGTGGCGGCCGGGTGCCCGTCCGGTGCCCGTGCAGGCGGCCAGCGTGTGGCAGAGCGCCGTCGCGGACTCCTGCGCCGTGGTTCTCGATATCGCCGGGCCGGTCCCGCTCGCCGTTGACGGCGCGCGGCTGGCGGCGCTCGCGAGCGGCCAGGCCGTCCCGCTGCCGTACGAGGATCCCGATGTGCTCGCCGAGCTGACCGCGATCATCGCCGGGCAGCCCGCGATCGGCCGGGCACGGCTGGCCGACGGCGGTACTGACGGAGACCTGGTTATCGAGCTCGCCTTCTCGCCAGGTCACGCCGGGTCTGCCGGCGAACTGGCCCGGCTGGTGGGAACCGCCATGCTGGCCAGGCTCGGCAGCAGGCTGCGCAGAGGGATCCAGATCGTGATCAGCCCGCCGTCCTCGGCTGGCGCGCAAGACGCTGGCGCGCAAGACGCTGGCGCGCAAGACGCCGGCGCATAGGACGCCGACGCACTGGGCCGGGCTGCCCGCATGGCAGGATCGGCAACATGCTGCGCTGGCTCACCGCGGGAGAATCGCACGGCCGGGCGCTCGTCGCGATCTGCGAGGGGATGCCCGCCGGGGTGCGGATCGACGCGTCCGACGTAGCGGTCGCGCTCGCCAGGCGGCGGGCCGGATACGGCCGCGGCGCGCGGATGAAGTTCGAGCAGGATGAGGCCGAGATCACCGGCGGCGTGCGGCACGGCCAGACGATCGGCGGCCCGGTCGCGATCCGGGTGGCCAACACCGAATGGCCGAAATGGGATGTGGTGATGTCCCCCGATCCTGTCGATGCGGCCGAGCTTGCCGGCCTTGCCCGGGCCGCCCCGCTGACCAGGCCCCGTCCCGGCCACGCGGACCTGGCGGGCATGCAGAAGTACGGTCACGACGACGCGCGTCCCGTGCTGGAGCGAGCGAGTGCCAGGGAGACCGCGGCGCGGGTGGCGCTCGGTGAGCTCGCACGCCGCTTCCTGCAGCAGGTTCTCGGCATCCAGATCGTGAGCCATGTCGTATCCATCGGCTCGGTCAGCGCCCCGGACGGGGTGCTGCCCGGCCCGCAGGACGCAGGCCGGGTGGACGACGACCCGGTGCGCTGCCTGGATCCGGCCGCAGCCGCCGCGATGCGTGCGGAGATCGACGCGGCCCGCAGGGATGGTGACACGCTCGGCGGTGTCGTCGAGGTCGTCTGCTACGGTCTGCCGCCTGGGCTGGGCAGCTACGTGCACTGGGACCGGCGGCTGGACGGCCGGCTCGCCGCGGCCCTGATGAGCATCCACGCGATCAAGGGAGTCGAGGTTGGCGATGGCTTCGCCACGGCCCGCCGGCGCGGTTCCGCGGCACACGATGAGATCGACGGCGGCCCGGACGGGATCCACCGCCGCACCAACCGCGCAGGCGGGATCGAAGGCGGCATGAGCACGGGCGAGGTGATCAGGCTCCGCGCGGCGATGAAGCCCATCTCCACGGTGCCCAGGGCGCTGGCCACCGTGGACGTGCGCACTGGCGAAGCAGCGAAGGCGATCAACCAGCGCAGCGACGTGACCGCGGTTCCGGCGGCGGGCGTCGTCGCCGAGGCCATGGTCGCGCTGGTGCTGGCGGACGCGGCGATCGAGAAGTTCGGCGGCGACTCGGCCGCGGAGACGACGCGCAACCTGCGCGGCTACCTGGAATCACTGGTGATCGCATGAGCGGGCCAGCGGCCATCCTGATCGGGCCGCCGGGCGCGGGCAAGTCGACCGTGGGCCCGCTGCTCGCCGGGCTGCTGCGCGTCACCTTCCTCGACACGGACAGCGACATTGAGGCTGTGGCTGGCAAGCCGGTTGGCGATATCTTCATCGAGGACGGCGAGCCGGCCTTCCGCGCGCTGGAGCGCGAGGCAGTTGCCCGCGCGATTACCGTCCACCCCGGCGTGCTCGGCCTCGGCGGCGGAGCGGTGCTCGATGCCGGCACCCGGCGGCTGCTGGCCGGCCAGCAGGTCGTGTACCTGGAGACGGGATTCGCCGCCGCGGCGAAGCGGGTAGGGCTCGACCGGGCGCGGCCGCTGCTGCTCGGCAACCCCAGGGCGCAGCTGAAAGCGCTTCTCGAGCAGCGGCTGCCGATCTACGCCGAACTCGCCTGGATCACCGTCGGCACGGACAGCAGGTCCGCGGCGGAGGTAGCTGACGAGATCGCCCGCCAGTTCGACAGCGCGGACGCCCGCGGGTGAGCGTCACCCGCATTCCCGTCGGCGGCGAGCGCCCGTATGAGGTGGTCGTGGGCTCCGGCGTGCTCGGCGAGCTGCCGTCGCTGGTCGGCAAGGACGCCCGCACCGTAGTCGTCGTCCATGCCGGCGGTCTCGGCGAGATCGCCCGGCCCGCCTGCCGGGTGCTCGAGGATGCCGGCTACGTGGTGCACGCGGAGGCGATTCCCGACGGCGAGGCAGCCAAGGACATCGCGGTGGCGGCGGGGCTGTGGACCCGGCTGGCAGCGCTCCGGGTGACCCGCTGGGATGTACTGGTGGCGGTGGGCGGCGGGGCGGTCACCGACCTGGCCGGATTCACCGCCGCGTGCTGGCTCCGCGGCATCCGCCACGTCCTGGTGCCCACGACGCTGCTGGCGGTCGCCGACGCCGCGATCGGCGGGAAGACGGGCGTCAACATCCCGGCCGGCAAGAACCTGGTAGGCGCCTTCCACCCGCCTGCCGGCGTGCTCGCCGACCTGTCGGTGCTGGCATCGCTGCCAGCGGCGGAGTACCGCAGCGGGCTCGCAGAGGTGATCAAGGCCGGGTTCATCGCCGATCCGGTGATCCTCGACCTGATCGAGGCCGACCCGGCCGCCGCAGCAGCCCCGGCCGGGCCCGCCGAGCGCGAGCTTGTCGAGCGGGCGGTCCGGATGAAGGCGGCCGTCGTCTCGGCTGACCTGCGCGAGGCCGGGCAGCGGGAGATGCTGAACTACGGTCACACGCTCGGCCACGCGATCGAGCGGGCGGAGGGCTACCGGCTCCGGCACGGCGAAGCGGTGTCGATAGGCATGATTTACGCAGCAGCCGTGGCCAGGCTCGCGGGCAGGCTGGATGCCGCGACGGCGGACCGGCACCGCCGGGTGCTGTCCGCCGTCGGGCTGCCGGTCGCCTACCGGCCCGGCGCCTGGCCGCAGCTGCGGGACGCGATGGCGGTCGACAAGAAGGCGCGCGGCGCGCGGCTGCGGCTGGTCATACTCAACGGGCTCGCCCGGCCAGGCATTCTCGATGACCCGCCGGAGGAACTGCTGGAGCAGGCATACGCAGAGGCGTGCGCGCCATGACGGCGGAGCCGTGCGGGCTATGAGGGCGGAGGCGTGCGGGCTATGAGGCAGGTGCTCGTGCTCAACGGGCCGAACCTCGGTCGGCTCGGCTCCCGCGAGCCCGAGGTCTACGGCTCGGCGTCCTTTGCCGACCTGGCCGCTGCCTGCCAGCAGGCTGGGCGCGAACTCGGGCTCGATGTGCAGGTCAGGCAGACCGACGACGAGGCCGAGCTAGTCCGCTGGGTGCACGCTGCGGCCGACGCCAGGACGCCAGTCGTCTTGAACCCGGCCGCCTTCACGCACTATTCGTACGCGCTCAGGGATGCCCTCGCGATGCGGACCGCGCCGCTGGTCGAGGTGCACCTGTCCAATCCGGCCGCGCGCGAGTCTTTCCGGCACACCTCAGTCGTGGCAGGCGTGGCGGACGGAACGGTGGCCGGCTTCGGCGTCCTGTCCTACCAGCTTGCGCTCCGCGCGGTTGCCGCGCTGATCTCCGCGGCGCCTAGTCCCGGTTGACGTCGTGGTGCCGCTTGTCTCGGTTAACGTCATTGTGCCGCTTGTCCCGGTTAGCATCGTCCAGTCCGGTTCGATCTGGGCCTGATCCCGCACCGTGCGCCACGTCAATCACAGCAGTCTCAAGATCCAATTAACGGTTGCGATTTACCCGGTTCGCGCCGGCCGGATCGTAACCGCTCACGATCCTGAGCCCGTCGGGGCGGCTCGCCCGCCAGGTCGGCCGTCGCGCTGGCCGGCCGGCGTCGGCCGTCGTGCTGGCAGGCTGCGGTCGGCGCATCTACGCTGGAGAAGCGGGCCGGTGCCGGCCTGGCAGCGATCCGACCGCGAAAGGCATGGCGGGAATGCGCATCGGGATGTCACTGAACTACGCGGGCGGATTCGCCGAGACCGTCGTCGAGCTTGCCGATTACGAGAAGGCCGGGCTCGACATCGTCTTCGTGCCCGAGGCGTACAGCTTCGACGCCGTCAGCCAGCTCGGCTTCATCGCGGCGAAGACGGAGCGGCTGCAGATCGCCTCGGGAATCCTCCAGCTGTACTCAAGGACCCCGACGCTCACCGCGATGACGGCGGCCGGGCTCGACTACGTGTCCGGTGGCAGGTTCGTGCTCGGTATCGGGGCGTCCGGGCCGCAGGTGATCGAGGGCTGGCACGGGGTGCCTTACGACTCGCCGGTGGGCCGTACCCGCGAGATCATCGAGATCTGCCGGGCCGTGTGGCGACGCGAGCGGCTGCAGTATGCAGGCCGTCACTACACGATTCCGCTGCCGCCGGACCAGGGGACCGGGCTGGGCAAGGCGCTGAAGCTGATCAACCACCCGGTCCGGGAGCGCATCCCGATCGTGGTGGCCGCGCTTGGCCCGAAGAACGTCGAGATGGCCGCGGAACTGGCCGAGGGCTGGGAGCCGATCTTCTACTTTCCGGAAAAGGCAGCGTCCGTCTGGGGAGCGCCGCTCGCGGCGGGCGCGGCGCTGCGCGATCCATCGCTTGGCCCGCTCGACGTGGTCGCGCAGGCAGGGCTCGCGATCGGCGAGGACGTCACCGGATACCTGGAGCTTGGCCGGCCGGTGCTGGCGCTGTACATCGGCGGAATGGGCGCCAAGGGCCGCAATTTCTACCACGACCTGGCGGTGCGGTTCGGTTACGAGGCTGAGGCCGTCGCTATCCAGGAGGCATACCTGTCCGGCCGGAAGGACGAGGCCGCCGCGCTGGTGCCCGGATCACTGCTGGCAGGGACATCCCTGATCGGCCCGCGGTCGCTGGTAGCCGAGCGGGTGGCGGCAATGCGCGAATCCGGCGTCACCACGCTGAACGTCACGCCGATTGCCGCCACCCATGCCGAGCGCGTCCGGCTGATCGAGCAGGTCCGCGATCTTGCCGGGTAAGCGCACCGCGATCCTGGCGGATAAGCACGCAGCGGCTTGCCGGGTAAGCGCACCGCGATCCTGACGGGCAAGCACGCAGCGGCTTGCCTGCCGAGCGCACTGCGGGCACGCTGGATGAGCCGTCCCGGACCTGGCGGGTAGGCGCGCGGCCCGCGGCGTTGCCAGCGAGCGGCCGCGCTGCCTGGCCGGTCTGGTGACGATCTGGCACTGCTGACGGTCAGGAACGGCCGGATTGTCGCCTTCCGGATCCCGGTGTGTTACAAATGGCTGCGGTCGTCGTCTCACCGGGCAACGGAGGTGGCGGTGCTTGATCAGAATGTGACCCAGGAACTCGCCCGCGAGGCTGCGGGGCTGCTGAGCATCGCCGACGTGTCCGACGTCAGGTCGCTGCACAGGCTCACCGCTCTCGCGGCACGGCAGGTGCCTGCCTGCTCGGGAGCAACGGCGGCGCTCTGGCGCGATGGCGAGCCGGTAGAGATGGCCGCAACCCACCCGGACCTGGCCGAGCTCTTCGAGCTGTCCTGGCAGGGCCGCTCCGGCCCGTGGACGCAGGCGCTGGCCACCAGCGAGGCCGTTTACTGCCCGGACAGCCTTGCGGAGGACAGGTGGCCTGAGTACGCAAGCGCGGCGCTGTGCCGCGGCGTCCGGTGCTCGGTCACGCTGATTCACCCGCTGGGCCCGATAACCGTGACGTTGTCGCTCTTCGGGGCACGGCCGCGTTCACTGGATCCGGAGCGGATAGCGCTGGCCGAGCTGCTCATCGCATTCGGCGGCGCGACCATGGGCAACGCGTCGATCTACGGAGACTCGCAGCGCACGGCCCTCCAGCTTCGCGAGGCTGCCGAGTCCAGGACAGTCGTAGACCAGGCCAAGGGCATTCTGATGCACGCTCTTGGCTGCAGCGCGCAGGATGCCTTCGACCGGATGCGAGAAACCTCCCAGACGCGCCACGTCAAGGTGACCGAGGTCGCCAGAACGATCATCAAGGCGCATCGGTCGGTGAGCGGGCCGCGACCGGCCGGTCAGGCCATCGCCGGCGACCGCCGTAGCACCGACCGCTCGTAGACGGCGAGCGTCTCCTGGCCGATGCGCTCCCAGGAGTAGCGGGCACGGGCACGGTCGGCCGCGGCGATCCCGTATCCCTGCAGCAGCATGGGGCTGGCAAGCAGCTGGCGTATCCGCCGGGCCAGCAGGGCAGGCTGCCCCGGCCTGACCAGGACGCCGGTCGTTCCATCCACGATGGCGTCCTGGTGGCTGCCGCCTGCGGCCGCCACCACCGGCGTACCGCATGCCATCGCCTCCAGCGGGACCATGCCGAACGGCTCGTAGAGCGCCGTGTGCACCAGCAGGTCCGCCGAGCGGAGCAGCGCTGGCATGCGAGCCCGGCTGACCTGCCCGGTGAACACGACCCGGTCGCCAATCCCCAGCGTCATGATGAGCCGGACCAGCGCGCGGTAGACCGGATCCTTGCTCATCTGGGCACGGGGCGGGCCTCCGGCGATGATGAGTTCACAGCGGGGTACCTCGGCCATGGCGCGCACGATGACGTCCAGCCCGGAGCGCTCGGTCAGCGGGGCCACGGCCAGCAGCCTCGGGCGGCCGCTGCGCCTTGCCACCGGGCCGTTGGGGAGGAACTCGGCGGTATCAACCCCATAGGGCACCACCCTGATGGCGTCCCGCGGCACGCCGAGCCTGGCAAGCTCGGACATCTCGCCGGAAGAGCTGGCGAGGACGGCGCTGACGCTACGGGCGATCAGGGCCTCAAGCCGGAGCCTGGCCTCCGGGCCGCCCGCCGGCGCGCCATAGTGCCGCTGCTCGGAGGTGCCGAGCGAATGAAACGTCTGGACGACTGGCACCCGCACGTCGCGGGTCGCGGCGAGCGCGGCAAGGCCCCCGGTCCAGAAGTGGGAGTGCACGACATCGGGGATGGCCTGTCGCCATCGCTGTGCCAGCTGACCGCTGAACGCCGCCATATGCGGGAGGACCCTGTCAGCCGGGAGCTTAGCTGCCGGGCCGGCGGCCAGGTGCTCAATGGTCACTCCGGGGGCCACGGCCGCCCGGGCCGAGAGCGCTGGAGCGTCCTTGCGCGCATAGATGGTGACCTGATGCCCGAGCCCGCCCAGTGTCCGGGCGAGCGTGGACAGCCCGAGAGCCTGGCTACCGGGATCGGCGGCCGCGGTGCCGCGGGGCGGCGTGAGCTGACTGGCCTGCTCGGCGACGAGGGCAATTCTCATGAGACTGTCTCCTTCAGGATTGCCACGACGATGACGCCGCAAGTCGCGAAGGAGATCAGGAAGGCCGTACGGCAGGAATCTGCGGTACCGGCGAGATGCCTCAAGATGAGCACGCTCCGCGACCACGCCGTGGCGGCGTGGGGGCGTGCCTGCGTCATAGGCACTCTTACTGCCCCCATTATGTCCTGGTACCAACGCGCTCAAACCCGGGGGTCGCATATCCGGACCCGCCCGCCGCCAGCGGGCCTACACTTGCCTATTCCGCTGACTGGTCCGGGGGGGTTCCAGGCGAGCGCGGGCCCGCCGCGCAGATTGGACCGAACCATGCCGCAAGGCAAGGGCATCCCCGCGCCCGAGCGGGAGATTGCCGAGCTCAGGGCACGGTCGGGCGCGCTGCGGCAGTCTGCGGCCCTGCCCGGAGCGCGGCTGCCGCAATTGCTCGATGCCGCTCTTGCCGAGCTGGATGGCGCCATTGACACCGTGGCAGGGCTGCACGCCGGTCCCGTTCCCAGCGCGGCAGGTGGCCCGCAGGCCGATGCTCCGGACACCGAACGCAGTCTGCTGCGCGCCATGTTCCAGGACGCGCCGGTGCCGCTGTTCGTACTCGACCGCGACGGGACCATCCGGCGGGTCAACAGGCGGGCGGCGGACCTGCTTGGCTCCGGGGCCGGCTACGCCAGCGGAAAGCTCTTCACCGCGTTCGTGGCTCTGCCCTCGCGGGCGGCGGTCCACTCCCAGCTGGCCGCCGTCGCGAGGACAGGCAAGCCGCGGCGCGTTTCGTGCCCGCTGCTGGGCGCGGATGCCGCAGCGCAGGTCGTCCTCGCGCTCGACGTGCTGGACCTCGCGGGGGAGTCCGGCCTGCTGATCGCGGCCGCCAGTACCGGGCCAGACGCAGCGCAGGACGCGGCGGCCCGCCAAGCGGACTCGTCCGGCGGGCCAGGTACCGTTCGCGGCGGGGCGGCGGACCGGGCCGTCGAGGCAATCACCCACCGGCTGGATCTGGTGACCGCGGCGACCAGGCTGCTGCTGGAGAACGCTACGTTCAGCGAGTCGGTGGCTCTGCAGCGATGCGCCCGCCTGCTGGCAGGGGAACTCGCCGCGTGGGTCATCGTCGATGTGGACCGCAGGCAACGGCTCAGGCGGCAGGTCGTGATTGGCCCGTCCGACCATGAATCTGAGCAGCTTGCCCGGACGATCTCCGCCGTCGATCCGCAACCGGGTTCGGCGCCGCGCCAGGTACACGAGTCGGGCAGCTCGATGCTGATAGCGCACGCTGAAGATGTCAGCATTCTCGGCACCGGTGCTGACAGCGTCCCGCTGCTGATGCAGCTGGGCGCGACGTCCGTGCTCTGCGTGCCGCTGAGCGACGGGGAGCAGAGCTACGGCGTGCTGACCCTGGCCCGGCGGGCGAATGAGCCGCATTTCGAGATCGCCGACCTGGGCCTGGTGGAGGAACTCGGGGAGCAGCTGGCCCTGGCCATCAGGGTGGACCGGATGTTCAGGCGGCGCACGGAGATCGCCGATTCGCTGCAGGCGAGCCTGCTCCCGCGCGAGATTCCGGCCATCCCGGGCGTCGAGATCGCCGCTGCGTACGTGGCCGCCACCGAGGGACTCGAAGTGGGCGGTGACTTCTACGACGTCTATCTCGTCCCGGGCGGCTGGGGCGTATCGATCGGGGATGTCTGCGGCAAGGGCGAACGCGCCGCGGCCGTCACCGCAGCCGCGCGCCATGGGATCCGGGTACTGGCGCACTGGGACCCAGATCCTGCCGGAGTGCTGCGGAAGGCTAATGAGCTGATGCTGGCGGAGGAGTACGACGGACGGTTCGTCACCGCCTGCGCCGTGCACTTCCAGTGGCGCGGCAACGCGCTGCGAGCCGTGCTCGGCAGTGCCGGCCACCCGGGCCCGGTACTGGTCAAGGCCGACGGGCGGGTGCGGGTGCTCGACGGCGGCGGCATGCCACTCGGCCTCTTCCCCGACGCGCAGCCGGCCGGGCAGGACGTTGAGCTGAGTTCCGGAGACCTGCTGTTCCTGTTCACCGACGGTGTTACCGAGGCGCGCAGTCCCGAACTGGCCTACTTCGAGGAGCGCCTGACAGATGCGCTCGCTTCGCTGGCCGGCCGCCCGCCTGCGGAGGTCATTTTCGCCATGCAGACACTGGTGGTCGAGTTCAGCGTGAATGAGCTCCGCGATGACATGACCATGCTGGCGCTGCGCGTCGGCGCTGTACCCGCGGGCTGATCACTTCGGCCGGCTGCCAGGGCCTGCCCGGCCTTCGAGTAGCTCCTCGATCGAGACGGGCGCAGGATCGGCCCAGTCGTCAGCCGGATCGCCTGCCGTCAGGTCGGCTACGGTCTGCAGGTCATCGTCCGCGGTTCCGGCCAGCTCGGCATCGCGCAGGATCGCCGAGGCCACGGCGGCCGGATCACGCAGCACGTACTCCGGGTACGCGATGCCGCCGGTCGCGCCGGTCGGGTCGATCTCCCCGGTCGCGCCGGTCTCGTCGGCGGCGGGCACGCCTGGGCTCTTCCGCACGAGGACGTGCCTGCGCAGCCAGCCGGACGCGCGCGACGGGAGGAGAATGCCGGCCGCCCCCGTCAGCATGATGACCCAGCCCGCAATGTTGAGATTCAGCCCTGGCGGGCTGGCGCTGACGGCGAAGGCGAGTATGGCGCCGACCGCCAGCATCGTAAGCCCCGTCGCGGTTTTCATGATCCTCCAACCTTGGCCAGTTGCTTATCCGGGCCGAGCAGGCACTCGCGCAGGTAATTGAGCGACTGGGTGAGCAGGCGGGACACGTGCATCTGGGAGATGCCGAGCGTCTCGCCGATCTCGGCCTGCGTCATGTTGCCGTAGAAGCGCAGCAGCAGGATGCGCTGCTGGCGCTCGGCCAGTTCCTTCCAGTGCGCGGAGACGGCTTCCATGTCCAGCGCGCGTTCTACCTGGCCGTCCTCCTCGCCGAGTAGTTCGGCAAGGGTGGCCGTTTCGTCATCACCGGCCAGCGGCGAGTCCAGTGACCAGGCATTGAAGCCGAGGTCGGCGCGCCTGGCGTCCTGCAGCTCACCGGCGCTGACGCGGAGGTGCGAGGCAAGCTCAGCATCGCCGGGAGCCCGGCCGAGCCGCTGGGTAAGATCCCTGGCCGCCGTCCGCATCTCGAGCACGAGTTCCTGGGCGGATCGCTTGACGTGGACTTGCCAGCAGCGGTCGCGGAAATGCCGCTTCAGCTCGCCGCTGACGCTCGGGAAGGCGTACGCGGCCAGGCTGACGCCGACCGCGGGGTCAAACTTGTTGATGGCCTTCATCAGGCCGACGTAGCCGACCTGCATGAGCTCGTCCGCAGACTCTGGCCCGTTCCAGTACTTCCGCGCGCACGACCGGACCAGCGGCTGGTAGCGGGTGACGAGTTCCTCGCAGGCTGCGGCCCGGCGCTGATTGCCGAGCGGCAGCGAGCGGACGAGGCTGAGCAGCTCGCCGTCCGCGCAGTGCGCGAGATCCGCTGCTGGCTCCGCTGCTAGTGTCACCGCTGTCATTGCCTGATAGCGGATCGCCGGGTTCGTCATGATCACCTCCGTGTAGCCGGGATGACTGGCCGATCGCCAGCCTGCCCGCCCAGCGGGAAATAAACATGGCACCGCGGGGGCAGGGCCAAGGCGGGAGGTCACCATGCCGGTTGCTCAGCGGCGGAACCGGGGCACGGAACCCGCGACCGGGCCGCGCGTGGTTGTTGTCGGCGGCGGATTCGGGGGGCTGTCGGCCGTGGCCGCGCTGGCGCACTCCGGCGCTCGCGTCACGCTGGTGGACCGTAACGCCTACAGCACGTTCCAGCCGCTGCTCTACCAGGTAGCGACAGCGGGACTGGCGCCCTCAGATGTCGCCTACCCGCTGCGCGCCGTCACCCGGCGGGATGCCGCCAGGTTCCGGCTGGGCAGCCTTGCCAGCATCGACCTGGCGGCCCGCCTGGTCACGCTGGCCGACGGCAGCAGCCTCGACTACGACTACCTGATCCTCGCCACCGGCGTCTCGGCCGCATTCTTCGGCATCACCGGGGCGGCGGAGCACTGCTTCAGCCTGTACACGCGCCGCAATGCCATCACCCTGCGCAACCAGCTGGTCGCCGAGCTCGAGCGGCGCAGTCTCCCCGGCCAGGCCGATGGGCTGGCCATCACGATCGTTGGCGGCGGAGCCACCGGCATCGAGCTGGCCGGCACGCTCGCGGACCTGCGCAACATTGCGCTCCCCGCCGCGTTCCCCGACGTCAGCCCCGACCGCGTGCAGATCCGCCTGATCGAGCAGGCGGCTTCCCTGATCACGCCGTTTCGCCCGGCGCTGCGCGACTATGCCTACCAGCAGCTGCGCGCGCGCGGCGTCGAGGTGCGGCTGGGCACGGGCATCGGCGCGGTATCGGCGCAGGGAGTCCGCCTGGCCGGCGGCGCAGACCTGCCGAGCGACATCACGGTCTGGGCGGCCGGCGTCAGCGCGCCGGAGCCCGTGACCGGCCTCGGGCTGGCCCAGGGCCACGGCGGCCGCGTCATAACTGATCCTGATCTGCGCGTGCGCGGGCATGATCGCGTCTTCGCCGTCGGCGACATCGCGCTCATCGACGGCCAGCCGCTCGCGCAGCTCGCCCAGCCGGCGATCCAGCAGGGCCGGCACGCCGCGGCTCAGATCCGGCGGCTCATGGCGGCTAAGGGTACCGTCCCGTTCCGTTATCACGACAAGGGCACCATGGCCACCATCGGCCGCCGCTCCGCGGTCGTCCAGCTGCCTTACCACGTGCGATTCCGCGGCACCATTGCCTGGCTCGCCTGGCTCGGCCTGCACCTGGTGACGCTGCTCGGCGGCCGCAACCGGATTTCCGCCATGATCAACCTGTCCTGGCGGTACCTCACCTGGCGGCGGTCGGGGGGAGTGCTGGCCGGCGAGGAGCCATCGGAGACCGGCTAGCCGGGGGCGCGCCCGTACAGTCATGCACATGCCCGACATTCATGCCGCCCGCAGGGCGCGGCTGCAGGAGCAGACTGCAGCGCTCGGCGCGGACGCCGCCCTCATCACCAGTCTGGTCAATGTCCGCTACCTGACCGGCCTCGCCAGCTCGAATGCGGCGCTCCTGCTGCCGGCCGCCGGTGCCGACGGGGCCAGGGCCGGCGCCGACGGGGATGCCGTGCTGGCGACCGACTCCCGCTACGCGCCCGCGGCGGAGCGTGACTGCCCGGACCTCGAGCTGGTCATCGACCGGTTCGCGGAGCCCGCGCTTGCGGCGCTTGCCGCTGCCCGCGGGCTGGCCGTGCTGGGCTTCGAGGAGCATGAGATGACCGTCGAGCGCCACCAGGCGCTGGCCGGCCGCAGCCTGACGCTGGTGCCGCTCGGCCGCCTGGTGGAAGGCCTGCGGATGGTCAAGGACGCCGGTGAGATCGCCCTGCTTGCCCGGGCCTGCCAGATCACCTCCGAGTCGTTCGAGGCGGCTGTTGGCTGCATCAGGCCCGGCGTGACCGAGCGTGAGCTCGCGACCGCGCTGGAACGCGAGATGATCGATCGCGGCGCGGAAGGACTGGCCTTCGAGACCATCGTCGCCAGCGGGCCGAACGGGGACACGCCACATCACGCGCCGGCCGGCCGGTCGTTCGAGCCGGGGGATCTCATCACGATCGACTGCGGCGCCCGGTATGCCGGTTATCACGCGGACATGACGCGCACCGTCGCGATCGGCGAGCCGGCGGCCTGGCAGCGGGAGATTTACGATCTGGTGGCCGCCGCGCAGCGGGCCGGGCTGGCAGCGGTCATCGTCGGCGCCGAGGTGGCGGCGGTTGACGCGGCGTCCAGGGACCTGATCAGCGCAGCGGGCCACGGCGCGCATTTCGGGCATGGCGTTGGCCACGGCGTCGGCCTGGAGATCCACGAAGCGCCGATGATCGGGTATGGAAGGACGGGTAGACTGGCCGCCGGAGTTCCCGTCACCGTCGAGCCCGGTATCTACCTGCCGGGCGCGGGCGGAGTCAGGATTGAGGACACTCTCGTGGTGCGCGCCGGCACTGGCGCGATCCCGGGCGAGCTGCTCACCACGGTCACCAGGGAATTGCTCGTCCTCTAGCCCCGGACGCCCGACGCCCGCCCGGCCCGAACAGGCCCCCATGCAGGAGACACGACAGACGTGGCCACGACGAACGACCTGAAGAACGGCATGACGCTCAACCTCGACGGTCAGCTCTGGGGCGTCGTTGACTTCCAGCATGTGAAGCCGGGTAAGGGTGGGGCCTTCGTGCGCACGAAGCTGAAGAACGTGCTCACCGGGAAGGTCGTCGACCGGACCTTTAACGCCGGCGTCAAGGTCGAGGTGGCCAGCGTGGACCGGCGGGAGATGCAGTACCTCTACCGCGAGGGCGACGAGTTCGTGTTCATGGACGTCCAGGATTATGACCAGCCCCGGATTCAGGCGGCCACGGTCGGCGACGCCGCGGACTACCTGCTGGAGCAGCAGACCGTGGTAGTGGCATTCAACGAGGGCGTGCCGCTGTACGTGGAACTGCCCGCGTCGGTGGAGCTGACGATCAGCCAGACGGATCCCGGGGTTCAGGGTGACCGGTCCACCGGCGGCACCAAGCCGGCGACCCTGGAGACCGGGGCGCAGGTCCAGGTCCCGCTGTTCATCACTACCGGCGAGAAGGTCAAGGTGGACACCCGCACCGGCGACTATCTCAGCCGGGCGTGACTCCCCGGCCTTCCGGCCAGCGGCAACCTGACGGTCGTCATGTCGGCACGCGGTAAGGCCCGCAAGCGGGCCCTGGACATCCTGTTCGAGGCAGAGATCCGCGGCGATCCCGTCCTTGACCTGCTGGCCGAGCGCTCGGAGTCCGCGAGCCCGCCGGTGCCCGAGTACGCGGCGGAACTCGTCCGCGGCGTGCAGGAGCACCGGGCGCAGATAGATGAGATGCTCGCGGGCAACGCCAGGGGCTGGACGCTTGAGCGGATGCCCGCGGTGGACAGGAACATCCTGCGGATCGGCGCCTACGAATTGTTCTGGGCCGCCGGGGTGCCCGACGGCGTGGCGATCAGCGAGGCGGTTCTGCTCGCCCGCGAGCTATCGACGGACGCGTCGCCCGCCTTCGTCAACGGCCTGCTCGCCCGCCTGCTCGAACTCAGGCCGACGGCCGGTGGCTAGGCCTCCGGCTCACCGCCTGCTGGTTCACCGCCTGCTGGTTCACTGTCCGCTGGCTCACCGCCCGGCGCCGTCCGCGGGGTGGACGACAGTTTCGTAGGGGTCGGCGCGTTTTTGCTGGTAGCTGGCTTAGCCTGACTGAACGTGGGCGGCTTTTACCCGGCAGCCGCAGCCGGGGTGTGACGCCGCTGGGGCAAAGGGCCAACTAAGAGGTGTGAGCCAGATATCGTCATCGCCGCCGAACTCACCGCCGTCCCGCCTGGCGCCGCAGCGCAGCGGGCTAGCTGATGGCGCCGTTGCTGAGTTCGAGGCGCTGTACCGGGCGAACGTGGCGGCGGTAACCGCCTACTTCGCGCGGCGCAGCGCCGATCCGCAGACCGTGGCCGACCTGACCGGCGACACCTTCGCCCAGGCGATCACGTCGTTCGCCACCTTCGACCCGCGCAAAGGCACGCCACGTGCCTGGGTGCTCGGCATTGCCCGGCGGATCTACGCCGCGCACTGCGAAGCACACAGCCAACAGCGGAGCAGGGTGGAGCGCCTGGCGGGCCGCCGCGAACTCGCCCCCGACGAAGTCGGGGACCTGATCGACCGGATCGATGCCGAACGCGCTGGCCGGGAGCTGGTCACCAGGCTGACCACGCTGCCCGCCACCGACCGGGCGGTGGTCGAACTGGTGGACCTGGCGGGCCTGCAGGCCAACGAAGCGGCCCAGGTGCTCGGCATCGCGCCGGGCACGCTGCGGATGCGGCTGATGCGGGCCCGGGCCCGGCTGCGGAAAACGGCTAGCCCGGATCTGGCGCACGGCACCGATCCTGCGAGTGAGCCAGAGGGGAAGACATGACGAAATTCGAGGATCAGCTGTTCGAGCAGCTGATGACCGAGCACGGGCACCGGCTGCATGCCGCGGAGCGGCCAGCACCGGCCCGCCGCCGGTTCCGGCGGCCGGTATGGCTGGCCGCCGGCGCGGCCGGCACCGCGGCCGCTGTCACCGCCACGGTGATGGCGCTCGGCAGCGCACCCGCCTACGCCGCGTACTCGGTGACCCAGCACGACGGCGCCGTAACGGTGGCGGTCAACCGCCCGGCCGGGGTGGCCGGCGCCAACGCGACCCTGCATGCGATGCGCGCCCGGGTAGTGGTCGTCCCGGTGCGGCCAGGCTGCCCGCCGATCGGGTCGCTGCCGCGCCCCCGGCCGGCCCCGCACCCGAGCGTATGGGTCAAGGCACTTCTGACCGGGAACGGGCATCCGTCCGTCACGGTCAAGCTGGGCAAGGGCGGCATCCCCGCCGGGGACACGCTGATACTGGCGTTCACCGGTGGCCGGGGCAACTCGCTGGGGGAAGGGGGCATCATCACCGGGCCCGTGCCCCGCTGCGTGAGCCTCCCNNGGGCCGGGTGGCTGCCCGGCAAGACACGGGCAGCCACCCCGTCCGCGCCAATGCCGCCGCTAGCGGCTCGCCTCCGTCCGCGGCGGGCGGCTGGATTGTCGGCGCCCCCGGCTACAGTCGGAGCATGCCGACGCCGCGAGGAGGCGCCAGTTGACCGGCGACCGGGTTCCAGGGAGGACCAGGGACGACACGGGCTGTCACATCCTGCACGTCGACATGGACGCGTTCTACGTGGGCGTGGAAATCAGGGACCGGCCGGAGCTGACGGGCGTGCCGGTAATCGTGGGCGCAGCCAGCGGCCGCAGCGTAGTGCTTTCAGCTTCCTACCAGGCCCGCGCCTTCGGGGTGCGCTCGGCCATGCCGATGATGCGCGCGCGGCGGCTATGCCCGCAGGCAGTGATCATCCCGCCCACCCACGGCCTGTATGCCGCCGTGTCCAGGGAGGTCATGGCGGTCTTCAGGTCGGTGACCCCCGAGGTGGAGCCGCTCGCGCTCGACGAGGCCTTCCTGGACATCTCCGGCGCGCTGCGCCGCCTCGGCCCGCCCGCGCAGATCGGTGAGCTGATCCGGGCCACGGTCCGCGGGCAGCAGGGAATTACCTGCTCGGTAGGAGTCGCGACCTGCAAGTTCATCGCCAAGCTTGCGTCGATTCACTGCAAGCCGGATGGTCTCCTCGTCATCCCCGCTGACGGCATCCTGGAATTCCTGCACCCGCTGCCGGTATCGGCCCTGTGGGGCGTGGGAGAGCGGACCGGGCGGGTGCTGGCTGGCCTTGGCCTGCGGACGGTGGCCGACATCGCGCATACGCCCCCCGCCACGCTGGAACGAGGTCTCGGGCGGGCGGCCGGCGCGCACCTGGCGGCGCTCGCGTGGGGGCGGGATGACCGCAAGGTGGTGCCCGGATCACTGGAGAAGAGCATCGGCGCAGAGGAGACCTTCGCCAGCGACGTGGCGGACCCCGCGCTCATCCGCCGGGAGCTGCTCCGGCTGTCCGGGCGGACGGCGCGCGGCCTGCGCGCCGCGGGCTGCGCGGCCAGGACGGTCGTCGTGAAGCTCCGGCTGGCGGACTTCACCACGATTACCCGTTCCCGCACGCTGCCCGAGCCTACCGATGTCGCCCAGCAGGTCTACTCCACGGCCTGCGAACTGTACGCAGCAGCCGGGCTCGATGCCGGCGCCAGGCTGCGCCTCGTCGGCGTCCGGGCTAGCGGGCTTGTCCCCGCGGCAGCCGCCGAGGCGCAGCTCGCGTTCGGGGACCGGCCGGCGTCCTGGCGCGAGGCCGAACGGGCGGTGGACCGGATCGCCGGCCGGTTCGGAACGGATGCGGTGCGGCCTGCCGCGCTGGTCGATGGTCACCCGCAGCAGTCGTGAGATGCGGCCGGTGCCGGGGTGTTACCAGACTGCCGGGGGTTGCTGGAGCGGCCCCAGGATGGCCGGTCAGCAGGCCGGTTCGCGGCTGGCGCCGGTGTACTCTTTCACTTGACGCGCTCGCGCTCGTATTCTGGGCATAAGCCAGGCCGTAAGGTGAAGTCATCGACACTGTCGCCACGCGCGAGTTCTATGGGAGGCAACGTGCCGCTTTCTGAGCACGAGCAGCGTCAGCTCGAGCAGATCGAGCAGTCGCTCTACGCCGATTATCCGCGTTTTGCCAACGCGGTCCGCGCCAGCGACCCGCGTGTGCACTACAAGCGCCGAGTCGTCGAGGCGGCGTTCGGGTTCCTGCTCGGCATCGGCATGCTGCTGGCGGGCGTGGTGGCTAACATCTTTATCGGCGTGGCGGGCTTCGTGGTCATGCTGGCGTCCGCGATGTGGGCGGTCAGCAGCTGGCGGCACATGACGGGCAACACCGCGGCCCGCGCGGCTGCTCAGGGCACCGCCGACGCCCCAGGCAGTGGCACCGCCGAGGGCAGCCCTGCCACGGGCCGCCGTGGCGGTGCAGGTCGCGGGGGTGCGGGTCGCGGGGGTGCGGGTCGCGGCGGTAGCCGCGGCAGCGCCAAGGAACGCCGCAGTGGCCGCGCGCACAGTCCTGGTTTCATGGAGCGGCTTGAGGAGCGGTGGCGCCGCCGTCAGGAGCGGGACCGCTAGCCACCATCCTGATCCTGCCAGCCCGGCCGGCCTGATCCGTTCTGCCGGCCTGGTCCGTTCTGCCCGGCTGGCTCGGCTGATCGGGTGATCGGCTAACGGGGCCGTTCACCTGCCGCTCAGTCGGCCGTGCCCTCCCGCCCCAGCCGGTGGACCCCGCCGCGTACCTGCAGCCCGGCCGCGTCCAGCCAGCCGAACACGTCAAGTGCGTGCTGCATGGCCATGCGCACCGGCACCAGCGCCGACAGCGGCAGCAACCTGGCCCGCCAGCGTGCCGGGCGGCTGGCCTCCGCCGCGACCGCCCGCCGGATGGTGGTGACGTCTGCGCGCAGCGATTCCGGTGCCTGCGCCGCCTTGGCGTAGCGCGCCCGTTCCTCGGCCCTCGCGATGTGGTCGAGCGCCTGCTGTCCATGCGCGTCCAGCCGCAGCATGGCGGCGAGCCTGCGGGAGACGGCACGCGGAGATTCGCTGGCCCGCCAGCCGATACCGTAGTCGGCAAGGTCGTCGTGGAGTTCCCGCCAGGCGGCATGTGCCCGCGTGCCGTCGTCCCTGGCAGCCTGCCAGCGCCGCCGCCTGACGACCGTCCTGATTATCCTTGGCGCGACTGCCAGGAGCACCAGGGCGCCGACGATGATGGGCACGACAGGGGCCGAGCTGCCATCCGCCGCCGTCCTGGTGCCCGATTCGCCGGCCGTACTCACTCTCCTGCGAAGCGTGCTGTCCGCGCCGGTGCCGCCTGACTTGACGCCGCCCGGGCTGACCGGGTTCGTCCCTGTTGACGACCCGCCCGGGCCGACCGACGCCGTGCTCTGGGTGTAGACCGGCTGGGTCGCAGTGCCCTGGCCGTCCTTCCCGCCCGGGGTTGGCTCGAAGCGCAGCCAGCCAATGCTCTGGAAGTAGAGCTCGGGCCATGCGTGCGCGTCGGCCTCCGTGACCTTCCAGGTCCCGTTCGGCTGCGGCCTGCCCGCGGTGTAGCCGACGGCAATCCGGGACGGTATGCCGACCAGGCGGGCCAGCGCGGCCATCGCGAATGCGAACTGCTGGCAGTAGCCACTCTTCGTCTTGGTCAGGAAGGTGACCAGGTCCGCTGGCGGCGGCTTCAGGCTGTAGGTAAAGCCCCCGCCTGTCAGGAACCAGTTCGTCAGCGCCTGCGCCTTCCCGAAGGGCGTCCTGGCGTTCGCGGTGATCTTCCTTGCCAGCGCCTGGAGTTCCTTGTGCGCAGCCGAGGGGAAGGGCAGGTACTGCTGGGCAATGCTGGCCACGGGTTTTGCGGTCTCTTCCCGCTGCTGCGGAGAAGGCTCGATGTCATCGCTCACTGCCGTGTAGCGGAGGCCGGACAGCCGCGGATGGGCCGAGAAAACCATCAGGGTCGCGGGGTCATCCTGCCAGCTGCCATGGATACTGACATCCTGCGGCGCGTACGGCAGCGGCAGGAAGGTCAGGCTGGATGCGTAGCCGGCGACCCCGCTGCTCATGGTGACCGTGGTTTTGAAAGAATTAGCCTGGATGGCCGAGCTGAGGCCGGGAATGGGCGGGAGCACCCCGCCCTGGCCCAGCGCGCTGCCCTGGCTCGGCGGCTGCACCACCCAGGTGTCCGAGTGCGGGTCGTAGTTGAGTACCTGGTCCTGCAGATACTGCTCCGACGGGTCAGGACTGGTGGAGCGGTAGGTGAGGATGGTGGCATTGCTGCCATGCAGCAGCATGCCCTGCATCTGGACTATCGGGTCGGTGAGCGTGGGCGCCGTGGCGCTGCCTCCGCCGGCCCCGCCGTGCCCGCTGAAGAGCTTGTGCACCTTGAGCCCGGGAAGCAGTAGCGGGATGAAGACCGCGAGACTGATCGCCGCCAGGCCGATGCGCCGCCCTGACGCGGCCAGCGCCCGGGTGTCGGGACCCCTGAGCGGCTCGTCGTCGTCCTCCGCGTGGCTTTGCCAGAGGGTGACAAGGCGCCCCCAGATCCGGAGCCGTTCCCGCCCGTCGGCAGCAAGCAGCGCCAGGTAGCCGGTGATGCCGAGGCAGAACGTGATCGTGGCGCCGACCGCGCCCTGCCTGGCGCTCGTCGTGATCGGCACGCTGAACAGCGCCAGCAGCGGCAGGCCGGCGATGGCCGGGCTGCGCAGCCGCACGGCGATCAGATCGGCCGCTGCCGCCATCAGCCCGATCCCGGCCGCCGCCAGCAGCTCGGCGCCATGCGTCCCCAGGACAGGCGGTGCGTAGATCCGCTCGCCGATTCCCAGACTGGCCAGGTGCCGTAGGTGGTGGACGGAGTTCTTCGTGGACACGATCCAGCCGAATGCCTCCGGCCCCGCGAACAGCAGGTTCAGGTAAAGGAGCAGGCTGGCCAGATAGGTGATGAGGCTGGCCACCGCCGGCAGCAGCCGCAGCCGGGTCACGCTGGCAGCGGCGCAGATGACAATCGCCAGGCCGAGTAGCTGCCAGTACCAGCCGTGACTGACGAACAACGGGGCAGCCGCGGCGACTGCCAGGACAGTGGCGATCGCCCCGGCCGGCAGCGCAGGCAGCCTGGTGGCGGTGCCCGCGGCCGCAGCCACGACGACAGCCCCGGCCCCGGCCCAGAACCAGCCGATGCCCTGGAGCAGCGGGTACAGCGAGACCGAGGCCAGGATGACGGCGGCGGCCGTGGTCAGCGTCAGCCGGTGGTTCATACCGCAGCGCCGGGCATGTCGCTGACGGTGGCAGGCCGCGAGGCGATGTCCGTCCCGGCCACCCGCCGCCACGCTGTCGCGAGCGGCATTCCGGCGTCCACGGTGATGACGCGCCAGCCTGCTGCGCTCAGGATGGCAGTGGCCTGGCTGGTCTCGGCATGGGCGGCCGTCCTGCTGGCCGCGTCATTGGCGGCCCGCCGCTGGCCGCCCGGCTGCTCGCCCGCATGGTCCGGCTGGCCTGTCCCGTCCAGTTCCCGGCCCGGCCCGGGCTGGGCCGCCGGGTCCTCCGCCCTGCCGCCCGGGGCGCTCCACGTGGACACCGCGAGGAGCAGCGCGATCGCCGGGCCGCCGTCCCGGCGGCTGGTGGCGAGTTGCCGCGCGGTCACGGCGGACAGCCGGCCAGCGACCACGATGAGCAGCCCGCCGCCGCTTGCCCTGATGGCGGCAAGGCCGCCGGACAGGTCAACGCCGCGCGATGTCTTCACGACTGCGAGGGAGTCGAGCAGCACGTCCTCGAACATGCCCGCGGCGGTGACCGCGCCGGCGTCGGTAATGAGCTGGCCGTCCATGCCCGCCCGGCCGACGTGCACGCCGATCGACGCGGCGGCGCTGACAGCGAATTCGAAGGATGAGGCCACCCCGCTCCCGGCATGCGCGCTCCGCCGCGTATCCAGCAGCAGCACCGCGCGGTTCCGCCATCGCTGCTCCTCGCGCCGGACCATCAGCTCGCCGTACCGCGCCGTGGACCGCCAGTGCACCCGGCGCAGCTCGTCCCCGTCCCGGTAGGCACGCGGGACCACGTCGTCCTCCCCGGCAGCCACCGCGGCGCGGGCCCTGCCGTCGCCTTCGCCCACCCAGGTGGCGCCGATCATGGTCCGGGCCAGCGGCACGACCCTGGGGGTGACGACCAGCGTGGTGGTCGTGGCGAAAGAGCGCCCCAGCTCAACCAGGCCGAACGTGTCCGCGATCCGCACGTCGAGCGGGCCGATGGCGAACTTGCCCCGCAGGTCTGAGCGCAGCGGGTAGCTCAGCTCGCGGATCCCGCCCCGTTCCACCCCGTCCAGGACATATCGCGGGCGGGTGCCCAGCGCGTAAGGTATCGCGTCCTCGGCGAGCAGCAGGCCGGTGGGCAGTCGCGAGACGTTCTCCAGCCGGACTGTCACGCGAGTGGTATGGCCGGCCGGCACCCGGGCAGGGCTGACCTGCCGGACGCAGCTGAGCCGGTACCTGGCCCGGCCGGCCGCAAGCGCGGACAGCAGCGGGAGGACGAAGAGCAGCGCACCGACGCTGACCAGATCACGCTCGCCGAGGGCAAGGCCCGCGACGGCAGCGGCGAACCCGGCGGCCAGGAATGACGTGCCGCGCGTCGTGAATCCCGCGAGCAATGACCGCATCTTGGCCTTTCCTTCCGCCCTGCCCGTCCAATCTATGACGTCGCGCTGACCTGGGCCACCGCCCGCCGGCGCGCGGTGCCGCCCGCTACTTGAGCGGCAGCGGCAGCCGCTCGATGAGCCTCGCCAGGACTCGCTCGGGAAGCTCGCGTTCCACCATCGCCTCAGGGGTGGGCAGCAGCCGGTGGGCAAGCACCGGCCCGGCGAGCGTCTGGACATCGTCGGGGATGACGAAATCCCTGCCGTCCAGCGCGGCGTAGGCCCGGCTGGCGCGCAGCAGGTGCAAGGTAGCGCGCGGGGAAGCGCCGAGCCTGAGCTCGGGGGAGGACCGCGTCGCGCCGACCAGGCCGACGAGGTACTGCCTTATCGGCAGTGCCACGTGCACGGCGCGGACGGCCGTGATCAGATCGCGGATGTCCGTCGCATGAGCGGCCGGCTGCAGGCTGTCAAGTGGCGATGACGATCCGTGCGTGCCGAGCATCTCCAGTTCCGACCCCCTGTCCGGGTACCCGATGGAGATGCGCGCGGTGAAGCGGTCTCGCTGCGCTTCGGGCAGCGGGTACGTGCCCTCCATCTCGACCGGATTCTGGGTGGCGATGACCATGAAGGGGAGTTCCAGCGGATAGGTGGACCCATCCACCGTGACCTGGCGTTCCTCCATGCATTCCAGCAACGCGGACTGAGTCTTCGGGGAGGCCCGGTTAATCTCGTCGCCGATCACGATGTTGGCGAAGATCGGCCCGGGCTTGAACTCGAATTCCCTGAGTTCCCGATTGAAGGCGCTGACGCCGGTCAGGTCGCTCGGCAGCAGGTCGGGGGTGAACTGCACGCGCCGGATAGAGCAGTCGATCGACCGTGCGAGGGCCTTGGCGAGCAGGGTCTTCCCGACGCCGGGAACATCCTCGATCAGCACATGCCCCTCGGCCAGCAGGACCGTGAGGGCCAGCCGGATTGCCTCCGGCTTGCCCTCGATCACGGTCTCGACCGCGGCGCTGATCTGGCGGGCTACCCCTACCAGGTCGTCGAGGGTCCGGTCCGCCCGGCCCGTCTCAAGTACCACATGTCCTCCTCGCGTCACCTGCGGCGCGATAGTCGAGTCAGCCATGCCTGGTAGCTCCCAGCTGATGTCGGGACCATGCGTTCAGACAGTACGTCGTGAAATAGGCGCGCGCGATGCCGCTTCGGTATCGGGGGGGTAACGAGGCAGGCGCGGCCAGCGCGCGGCCGGCCGCTCCCGGTCCGCGCTGGCCGCCGCGATGCGCTCGCCGGGGCCCGCGATGCGCAGGAGTCGCCGCCGGCCTGACCGGCAGCCGGGACACGGGTCTTGCGATCCGCGCTCCACTTCACTCCACCCCTCCTGACCTTGTAACTCCCGGGGCGGGTGACCGGTTCATCCGGTGTGCGCCGTTGACGGTGGGGGATTGTGGAGTACAGTGGTGGACCGTGGGGCTGGCATGCTCCGCAGCGCACCGCAGGTGGGGAAATGAGGAGGTGAGTGCCGGTGTTCCTCGGCACTCACACGCCTCGGCTGGACGACAAGGGCCGGCTGTTCCTGCCGGCTAAGTACCGTGAGGAACTCGCCGCCGGGCTGGTGCTGACCAAGGGCCAGGAGCGCTGCCTGTACGTCTTCCCCGAACCGGAATTCGGCCGCATCACCGAGGCGCTGCGCAGCGCTCCCGTGACCGCCAAGGCCGTACGTGACTACAGCCGGGTCTTCTTCGCCAGCGCGTCCGACGAGATTCCGGATAAGCAAGGCCGGATCACTATCCCGCCCAGTTTGCGGGATTACGCGGCTTTGCAGCGCGACTGCGTCGTGATCGGCGCTAACACCCGCCTGGAGATCTGGGATGCCGCGGCCTGGAACACCTACCTGGAGCGACAGGAGGACGCCTTCTCCGACGCGTCCGAGGAGGTGCTGCCCGGAATTCTCTGAGGGCGCCTGATCCCAGGCGCCGGTGCCCGGCGAGGTCTCCACCCGCGCTGGCGGCCAGGCCGGCTGACGCCACTTCCCCGGCGCCAGGCGGCCAACGGACTATCAGCGCATCGCGCGGATGGGGACCTGGCCGGGCACCGGATGGCAGTTGCCGGCTTCCGCAGCTCGCGGCGGCCGCTGGCTAGGAAGCGAGGGGGCTCCATGGGCACCGCGGAAACCGGGCACCGGCCGGTCATGACCGACCGCGTGCTTGCCCTGCTGGCTCCCGCGCTCGAGCCTCCGGGCGCGATCCTGCTGGACGCGACACTGGGCCGGGCCGGCCACGCCAGCGCGCTGCTCAGCGAGCACCCCGGACTCACGCTGATCGGCGTGGACACCGACGACACCGCGATTGAGGCATCGCGCCTCCTGCTCGCCCCGTACCGGGACCGGGTCACCCTCGTGCACGCCGTCTACGACGAGATCCCGGCAATACTGGCCCGGCTCGGCCGGCCCAGCGTGCACGGCGTCCTGTTCGACCTCGGGGTGTCCTCGCCCCAGCTTGATGATCCCGGGCGCGGCTTCGCCTATTCCTACGACGCCCCGCTGGACATGCGCATGGACCGGACAGGGCCGCTCACCGCCGCGGACGTCGTCAACACCTACTCCGCCGCCAGGCTAGCCCGCGTGCTGCGCGAGTACGGGGAGGAACGCTTCGCGCGCCGGATCGCCGACGCGGTCGTGCGAGCACGCTCCCAGGCCCCGTTCACCTCCACCATGCGGCTGGGCGAGCTCGTCCGTGACTCCATCCCGGCGCCGGCCAGGCGGCATGGCGGCCACCCTGCCAAGCGCACGTTCCAGGCCCTGCGGATTGAGGTGAACGGCGAGCTCGAGGCGCTGCGGCGGGCACTGCCGGCGGCTATGGACGTCGTGGCCGTGGGCGGGCGGATCGTGGTCCTCGCGTACCACTCGCTTGAAGACCGGCTGGTCAAGAGGGCGTTCGCGGAACGCGCGTCGGACACGACGCCGCGCGGTCTGCCGGTGTCGCTGCCCGGCAGCAGGCCGCGGTTCCAGCTTCTCACCAAAGGCGCCGAGCGCCCGGCGGCGGAAGAGGTCGCCAGCAATCCGCGCGCGGCCTCGGCGCGGCTACGGGCCGCCGCGCGGATAAGGGCCGCGGCATGAACGCGGGCCGCGGCGTGGACTCAGGATGCGAGGTCAGTGACCGGGTCAGGTGCGACGGGCCTGTCCTGCGGAGAGCAGGCCAGGCAACAGGGAGGACGGGCGCAGCCGCATGAATACCGAGGTAAGCACACGCAGGCGAGCACAGCGCCAGGAATCGTCCGGCCGCCAGGCGGCGCCGGATACCGTCCGCCCGCCCGCTCGCCTTCCCGGCGCCGGACGGCCCGGCGCGCGCCCGGCAGGAACGCGTCAGGCCGGGCGCAGCCAGCCCGGCGTACGCGATCAGGCCACCGGCCGGCCGGCCGGCCCACCGCTGCCCGCCGACACCGGCTCCGATGGCTCCGTCTTGGGGGTAGCGTTCAGCCCGGACGNNGCGGGCTGGTCTGCCTGCTGGTGATCAACACGACGCTGGCCACCGCATCGTTCCGTATTGACGCACTGCAGCGGGGTAATGCTGCTCTCACCCTGCGGGAGCAGACGCTGCAGCAGCAGGTGGCTACCGAGGAGTCCCCGTCCTGGCTTGAGCGGCGGGCGCTGAAGCTGGGCATGCGCACCCAGCCGCTGCTGAATGTTCTCAACCTGCGCACCGGCCGCGTCTACCGGCAGCCGGCCAGCATGCCGGGCATACCCAATGTGCCCGGATATGCTCCGTGACGGCCCGTAACCGGGATCGCAGCGGCGATGGCGGCCCGCGGCCGCGGGCCGGGAGCCGGCCGGGGGCGGCCGGGGGCCCGCGGAGCCCCGGCAGGTCACCAGGCCCGGGTGCGAGCAGGCTCGGCCGCGAGGGCGACCGGCGATCGGAGGGCGGCCGGCGGGCACCGGGTA
>PMSW01000017.1 GCA_003168215.1 Actinomycetota bacterium | reverse complement strand
TCGATCCAGTCCAGCGGGTCGACGGTGTTGCCGCGGGACTTGGACATCTTCTTGCCGTGGGAGTCCCGCACCAGGCCGTGCAGGGCGACGTCGCGGAACGGCACGGCGCCGGCCGGCCCGAGGTCCGCCATCGCGTACAGGCCGAACATCATCATCCTGGCGACCCAGAAGAACAGGATGTCGTAACCGGTGACCAGCACGCTGGTCGGGTAGAACGCGCGCAGGTCCGCGGTGTCATCCGGCCAGCCGAGCGTGGAGAACGGCCACAGCGCCGAGGAGAACCAGGTGTCGAGCACGTCGGGGTCCTGGGTCCAGCCCTCGCCGTCGGGCGGGTTCTCGTCCGGGCCGACGCAGCGGATCTCGCCTGCCGGTGAGTACCAGACCGGGATCCGGTGCCCCCACCAGAGCTGGCGGCTGATGCACCAGTCGTGCATGTCGTCGACCCAGTCGAAGTACCTGGCCGCCATTTCCTGCGGGTGGATGCGGACCCGCCCGTCCCTGACCGCATCACCGGCGGCCTTGGCCAGCGGCCCGACCTTGACGAACCACTGCAGCGACAGCCGCGGCTCGACGGTGGTGCCGCACCGGCCGCAGTGCCCGACCGCGTGCACGTACGGCCGCCGCTCGGCCACCACCCTGTTCTCCGCCCTGAGCGCGGCGAGCACGGCCGGCCTCGCCTCGAACCGGTCCAGTCCGAGGAACGGGCCATGCGCCGTGATCACGCCGCGCTCGTCCATGATCGTCAGGCTGGGCAGGTCGTGACGGCGCCCGATCTCGAAGTCGTCCGGGTCGTGCGCGGGGGTCACCTTCACCGCGCCGGTGCCGAACTCCGGGTCCACGTGCGGGTCGGCCACGACCGGGATGCGGCGCCCTGCCAGCGGAAGCTCAAGATCGCGGCCGACCAGGTGGCCGTACCTGGGATCGTCCGGGTGCACGGCCACCGCGGTGTCGCCGAGCATGGTCTCCACCCGGGTGGTGGCCACCACGATCGAGTCCGCGCCGTCGCCGTAGCGGATGGAGACAAGCTCGCCGTCATCGTCGGTGTGATCGACCTCGATGTCAGAAAGCGCGGTCATGCAGCGCGGGCACCAGTTGATGATCCGCTGCGCCCGGTAGATAAGGCCGTCGTCGAAAAGCCGCTTGAAGATGGTCTGGACTGCCCGCGACAGCCCCTCGTCCATGGTGAACCGCTCGCGCGACCAGTCCACGCTGTCGCCGAGCCTGCGCATCTGGCCGAGAATCTTGCCGCCGGAGGAGGCCTTCCACTGCCAGACCCGCTGCACGAACTTCTCCCGGCCCAGGTCGTGCCGGCTCAGGCCCTCCCTGGCGAGCTCGCGCTCGACCACGTTCTGGGTGGCGATGCCCGCGTGGTCCATGCCGGGCAGCCACAGCGCGGTGTACCCCTGCATCCGGCGGCGCCGGACCAGCGCGTCCATCAGGGTGTGGTCGAGCGCGTGGCCGATGTGCAGCGAGCCGGTGACGTTGGGCGGCGGGATGACGATGGAGAATGCGGGCGCTGACGCCGAGACGTCCGCCGGGTCGGCGCCGAACAGGCCGGCTGATTCCCATTGCGCGTAGCGGCGCGCTTCCACCTCCGCTGGCGCGTACTGCGGGGGGAGCTGGCGGCGTTCTTCTCCGGTCACGTCAGGTGAGTCTAGACAGTCCGGCGGCCACTCGCGGCACGAGCGGCGGTCAGGCGGGCTTGCCGCGGGGGGTCAGGCGCACTTGCGGCGCGGGTTCGGGCTTGCCGCGGGGGGTCAGGCGGACTTCTCGCGTGGGGTCCGCCGCGCCACGTCGCGCGGCACCAGCGTCGGGTTCACGTTCTCCAGCACGTTCTCGGAGGTGATGACCACGCGCTCGACGTCCTTGCGGCTCGGCACCTCGTACATGACCGACAGCAGCACTTCCTCCAGGATCGCGCGCAGCCCGCGTGCGCCGGTGCCGCGCAGGTTGGCCTGGTCGGCGACGGCGTCGAGGGCATCGTCGGTGAACTCGAGATCGACGCCATCAAGCTCGAAAAGCCGCCGGTACTGCCGGACCAGCGCGTTACGCGGCTCGGTCAGGATGCGGATCAGGGCCTCACGGTCGAGATTGTGCACGCTGGTGATGACCGGCAGGCGGCCGACGAACTCGGGAATCATGCCGAACTTGAGCAGGTCCTCCGGCATGACCTCGGAGAACGCATCCACCAGGTTGCGGTCGTTCTTGACCCGCAGCACGCCGCCGAAGCCGATCCCGCCGCGGCCGACCCGCTGCTCGATGATCTTCTCAAGGCCCGCGAACGCGCCGCCGCAGATGAACAGCACGTTCGTCGTGTCGATCTGGATGAACTCCTGGTGCGGGTGCTTGCGGCCGCCCTGCGGCGGCACCGACGCGGTGGTCCCCTCCAGGATCTTCAGCAGCGCCTGCTGCACGCCCTCGCCGGAGACATCGCGGGTGATCGACGGGTTCTCGCTCTTGCGGGCGATCTTGTCGATCTCGTCGATGTAGATGATGCCCGTCTCGGCCTTCTTGACGTCGTAGTCAGCCGCCTGGATGAGCTTGAGCAGGATATTCTCGACGTCCTCGCCGACATAGCCGGCCTCGGTCAGGGCGGTGGCGTCGGCGATCGCGAACGGCACGTTGAGCAGCCGCGCGAGCGTCTGGGCAAGCAGCGTCTTGCCTGATCCGGTCGGCCCGAGCAGCAGAATGTTGGATTTCGCGAGCTCGACGCCGTCCTCGCCGCCCGATCGCTCGCCGCCGGACTGGACCCGCTTGTAATGGTTATAAACCGCCACCGAGAGAGCCTTCTTTGCCTTGTCCTGGCCGATGACATAGGCGTCGAGGAACTCGTAAATCTCCCGCGGCTTGGGCAGGCTGTCCCATTTCAGTTCGGGCGGCTCGGACAGCTCTTCCTCGATGATCTCGTTGCAGAGATCGATGCATTCGTCGCAGATGTACACGCCCGGACCAGCGATAAGCTTCTTGACCTGCTTCTGGCTCTTACCGCAGAACGAGCACTTCAGCAGGTCACCGCCGTCGCCGATACGTGCCACCCAGCCACTCCTTCGCCAGGGCCGCCGCGGGGGCGGCCTCGCCGGCTATGCCGGCTGACGGCGAACGCCTCGCCGCCTGGCCGGTCGTACTCCTGAACCCGGTCGTACTCCTGAACATTGACGGTACCGCGTCGGGGCGCCTAGTGGGGGCGCAAACGGCTCGTCGCCGGCCTGCCATCCAGGTCTAGATCCCGCCGGTTAAGACGACACTACCTCGCTCTTGCGCTTCTGCATCGTCAGAACTTCATCCACCAGGCCGTACTCCTTGGCCTCAGCCGCAGTGAGGAATTTGTCCCGCTCGATATCCCGGCGGATCTGATCCTCGTCCTTGCCGGTGTGCGTGGCAAGCACCTTCTCCATCGCCGTTCGCATCCGCAGGATCTCGTTGGCCTGGATCTCCAGGTCACTGGACTGCCCGTAGCCGCTCTCGATGGCCGGCTGGTGAATCAGGATGCGCGCGTTGGGCAGCGCCATCCGCTTGCCCTTGGTGCCCGCGGCGAGCAGCACCGCGGCCGCGGAGGCTGCCTGGCCCAGGCAGAAGGTCTGGATCTCCGGCTGGATGTACTGCATCGTGTCGTAGACGGCCATCATGGACGTCATGGACCCGCCGGGCGAGTTGATGTAGATGAAGATGTCGCGGTCCGGGTCGATCGACTCCAGCGTGATCAGCTGGGCCATCACGTCGTTCGCCGAGGCGTCGTCGATCTGCACGCCGAGGAAGATGATCCGCTCCTCGAAGAGCTTGTTGTACGGGTTCATCTCCTTGATCCCGTACGAGGTCCGCTCCACGAACGACGGCAGCACGTAACGGGACTCGGCGAGATGCCCCGCCGTCCGGCCTGCGGCCAGGATGGCCTGCTCCGTTCCCGGTATCCGACTCATGAGACCGGTCCTTCCGACGGGACGTCCAGGGCGCTGCGGACCACCTGGTCGACGAAGCCGTAGTCCTTGGCCTCGTCGGCGGTGAACCAGCGGTCGCGGTCGGAGTCAGTCTCGACCTGCTCGACCGTCTGGCCGGTATGGAAGGCGGTCCGCTCTGCCAGCGTGTGCTTGAGGTAGAGGATCTGCTCAGCCTGGATCCGGATGTCCGACGCGGTGCCGCCGATGCCGCCGTGCGGCTGGTGCAGCAGGATCTGCGAGTGCGGCAAGGCGTAGCGCTTGCCGGTGGTGCCCGCGCAGAGCAGGAACTGGCCCATCGAGGCGGCCATGCCCATGGCGTAGGTGGCGACGTCGTTCGGGACGAATTGCATCACGTCGTAGATGGCGAACCCGGCGCTGACCGAGCCGCCGGGCGAGTTGATGTAGAGGCTGATGTCGCGCCTGCTGTCCTCGGCGGCGAGCAGGACGAACTCGGCGCAGATCCGGTTGGCGAGCTCGTCGTCAACCTGCTGGCCGAGGAACACGATGCGGTGCCGCAGCAGGCGCTGGAACACCTGCTCGCCCATCAGCGCGCCCGGTGGTGCTTCGGCGACCCGCGCCAGAATGCTCGCTGGCCCCTCATCCAGGGGAGGCGTGCTCACAGTGTGCCCTCCTCGTTACTTTGCTTCTGCGTGTCGTTGACAGTGACCATAACCCGCTCCCGGCGCCGGGAAGTCCGCCGCTCCCGCCTGTTCGCTGTCGGCGCAGGCATGCCGCCGGGCGGGCAAAGTCCCGGCTCACCAACCGGATCGCCCAGGGTGGTCAATCCCGTGACCGGTCACCAGCGTTTGTGGTCGATCACCGTATTCACCACCAGCTGCGCTACCGGATTACGCCTCGGAGTCCTCGTCCGCCGTCTCCGTGCCCGGCTCCGGCTCCGGCTCCGTGCCCGGTTCCGCGGCCGCCTGCGGCGCGCCGGAGTCCGCTGGCTCGTCCGGCCGCTCGAGCTCCGTCAGGTCCACCCCGCGGCCCGACTCGTCAGTGATCTTCGCCCGTTCCGCGATCAGGCTGAGCGACTTACCCCGCAGCACGTCGGCAATGGCGGCACTGAGCTGCCCGCGATCGGCGAGTTCCTTGGCCAGCCGGTCGGGCGGGACGCCCATCCGGTACGCCTGCTCGGTAACGTAAGCGCCCAGCTCGGCCTGGTCCACGCCGAGCTTCTCCTGCACCGCCAGCTTGTCGAGGACGAAGCCCGCCTTGACCGATCGCCGCGCATCCTTGTCGAAGTCCGCGTCGAGTTCCTCCGCCGTCATGCCCACGGCCGCAAGGTAAGCACCCCGCTCCGAGCCGGACCGGCTCAGCCGGTCATCGAGTGACTGCCTGCGCAGCTGGATCTCCTGGTCGACCAGGCTATCCGGCAGCGGGATGTCGAGCCTGGCCAGCACGGCGTCGAGTGCCCGCTCCCTGGCCTGCTCGGCCTGGCCCGCGCGGCGCATCGTCTCCAGCTGCGCCCTGGTCCCCGCGCGCAGCTCACCCAGGGTGTCGAACTCGCTCGCGGACTGGGCGAACTCGTCGTCGAGCTCGGGCAGTTCCTTCACCTTCACGCTGTGCACCGTGACGGTCACGTCCGCCTGCATTCCGGCCAGCTTGCCCCCGCCGAGCTCGGCGGTGAAGGTCTTCGCGTCTCCCTGGGCCATCCCGAGCAGCGCATCATCGAGCCCTTCGAGCATGGAGGCGCTGCCGACCTCATAGGAGATCCCGCTCGCCTGCGCGTCCTCCACCGGCTCGCCGTCCACGCCAGCCGCCAGGTCGATGGAGACGTAGTCGCCGTCCTGGACTGGCCGGTCCTCGCCCTTCAGCGAGGCGAACCGCTCCCTGAGCGACCCGATGTACTCCTCCACCTGGTCCGGGGTGACATCCGCGTCGTCGACCGTCACCGGCATACCGTCCAGATCGGGGATGTCGAACTTCGGCCGCACATCGACTTCTGCGGTGAACGTCAGCTCCTTGCCGTCATCGAGCTTCGTGACCTCCAGGTCAGGCTGGCCGAGCGCGAAGACCTCGTGCTCCTCAAGCGCCTTGCCGTACAGCTGCGGCACGGCGTCGTTCACCGCCTGCTCAAGCACCGCCCCGCGGCCTACCCGCTGGTCGATGACGCGCGGCGGGATCCGGCCCGGCCGGAAGCCCGGCACCCGGACCTGCCGGCCTACCTCGCGGTACGCCTGGTCGAGGTTCGCCTTGAGTTCCTCGAACGGAACCTCGATGGTGAGCCTGACCCGCGTCGGGCTCAGCTCTTCGACGTCGGTTTTCACGTCGGCATTGCTCCTCGGTTCCTCGCCAGGCAAACACGGCACCGCGGCCCGGGCAAATGGGTGGTCACTCACGGCTACGGCCGCCAAGTCTAGGACGCCAAGTCTAGGGCAGGATAGGAGTACTCCCCCGGCGCGCCGCCAGGCATCACGGGCACTTGCCGGCGGCAAGCCCCAGCGCGTCGATGATGCCCGCCACGACATCGGCCGGGCTGCCCCGGGCAGTCAGCACGAGGACCCGTTCGGAATCTTGCGGCATTTCCAGGGTGGCGAACTGGCTGTCGAGCAGCTTCGCCGGGAAGAAATGGCCGCGCCTCGCCGCCAGCCGGTCCGCGTCCTGCCCATGGGCGACCTGCAGGAAGACCATCCGCGCGGCCGGCCGGCCGTCGAGCAGCATGTCCCGGTAGGCGCGCCTGAGCGCCGAGCAGGCCACGACGGCGGACTGCCCGGCGGCGATCCGCCCGTCCATCCAGGCCGCGATCGCTGCCAGCCACGGCCGCCGGTCCTCGTCGGTCAGCGGCAGGCCGGCCCGCATCTTCGCCACATTCGCCGCGAAATGAAAGGAATCGCCGTCGGCGAAGGGCCAGCCGAGCCGCTGCGCCAGCAAGCTGCCGACCGTTGTCTTGCCGCTGCCGGAAACGCCGGCCATGACGACGATCACCGCCGGCAGCCTATCGCCGGGCGCGCTGCCTGGCCGGCCCGGAATCGTGCGCCCGGTGAGCGAGCAGGTGCTAGACAGTCAGCAGAACTGGCTGCCGAAACGTGGCGACCCGGGATGCGGCCCGCAGACCTGACAGTAGAAGATGGTGCCCGTGCTCACTGACCCGGCCGAGGACACTGACGTCGAGCCGCAGACGGTGCTGGCGCCGCTGACCGGCGCGGCGATCTTCCTCGTTGCCGTGGCGGGCCAGGAGCAGCATTGCGTCGACGCGGTCCGCCGCCTTTTCGGCGATCTGCCTGCGCTGCTGCGAGCGGTCGGATTCCGCGACGCCGAAGGGTCCCTGACCTGCGTCACTGGCATCGGATCCCAGCTCTGGGATAGGCTGGCCGGCGGGCCGAGGCCCGCCGGACTGCATCCGTTCCGTGAGCTAAAGGCGGCCGGCCGGCACGCGGTGTCCACTCCCGGTGACCTTCTGTTTCACCTCAGGGCCGCGCGGATGGACCTCTGCTTCGAGCTTGCCACCCAGATCATGTCCCGGCTGGGCAGCGCCGTCTCGGTCATCGACGAGGTACACGGCTTCCGCTACTTCGATGACCGCGACCTGATCGGCTTCGTCGACGGCACCGAGAACCCGGTCGGCGCGGCGGCGGCGCGGGCAGTCCTCATCGGCGCCGAGGATGCCGCATTTGCCGGCGGCAGCTACGTCATCGTGCAGAAGTACCTGCATGACCTGCCGGCCTGGAACGAGATTCCGGTCGAGGAGCAGGAACGGATCGTCGGGCGGACGAAGCTCGCCGATATCGAGCTCGACGACGAGGTAAAGCCGTCCTATGCGCACAACGCGCTGACCACGATCGAACGGGACGGCGAGGAAATACAGATCCTCAGGGACAACATGCCATTCGGTGCCCCCGGCAGCGCCGAGTACGGCACCTACTTCATCGGCTACTCCCGCACGCCGGACACGATCGAGCAGATGCTGCGGAACATGTTCATCGGCTTGCCCGAGGGCAACTACGACCGGCTGCTTGACGTGAGCCGGGCGGTCACCGGGACGCTGTTCTTCGTGCCCTCGATGCCGCTGCTGGACAGCCTCGCGCAGGAACCGCCGGCCGCGGCGGAGCGGGATGGCCGCGCCGACGATGCGGCCGAACTACCGTCGGCCACGCCGCGACACTATGCCGGATCGCTGCGGATCGGCAGCCTGAAGGGAGCCTCACCGGATGAATAACCTGCACCGCGAGCTCGCGCCGGTTTCTGACGAGGCCTGGGCGCAGATCGAAGAGGAAGCCGCGCGCACGTTCAAGCGCTACCTGGCCGGCCGTCGGGTCGTCGACGTGCCCGATCCGTGCGGGAGCGAGTTCTCCGCGGCCGGCACCGGGCATGTGCGCGAGATCGCGCCGCCCGGCGATGGCGTGCTGGCCCGGCAGCGCCTGGTGCTGGCGGCCGTCGAGCTGCGCGCGGCGTTCTCGCTGGACCGGGAGCAGATCGACGACGTGGTGCGCGGCGCGCTGGACAGCGACTGGCAGCCGCTGAAAGACGCGGCCAGGCAGCTCGCCTACGCCGAGGACCGCGCCATCTTCAACGGCTATGCCGCCGCCGGAATCAAGGGGATCCGCGAGGGGGCGAGCAACCCGCCGATGGCTCTGCCGGCCGCCGCGACCGACTACCCGGAGGCGATCGCGCAGGCGCTGAGCCAGCTCAGGTCGGCTGGCGTCAGCGGCCCGTACGCGGCGGCGCTCAGCGCGGACGCCTACACCGCCGCCATTGAGACGACAGACCACGGGTACCCGGTGCTCGAGCACATCCGGCGGCTGGTCAGCGGCGAGATCGTCTGGGCTCCGGCGATCACCGGCGGCTGCGTGCTCACGACCCGCGGCGGTGACTTCGAGCTGCGGCTCGGCCAGGACGTCTCTATCGGCTATCTCTCGCATACCGAAACCGCCGTGCGGCTGTACCTGGAGGAGAGCCTGACCTTCCGGCTGCTCACCAGCGAGGCAGCCGTCTCCCTGACGCCGGCGGCCGGGTAGCGCAACAGGCCGGCGACCGTACGCTGCGGGAGGGCTTACCGGCCCAATGCCAGGCGCGCGGCGCTCACGTCTTCCCGGCCGTGGCCCGCGTCAACAGCGGCGCGCCACTGGCGGGACAACGCGGCCAGCACCGGCAGCGTGTCAGTGCCTGCGGCCGCGAGCGCCAGGTCCACATCCTTGAGCGCCCACTCCAGCGGGAACTCGGGCGCGAAATCGCCGCGCTCCATCTTGTGCAACTTGGCGTCCGCGATCGGCGCGTCCAGCGGGCCGCCCTCGATGGCCTCGGCCAGCTTGGCGTCGTCAATGCCGAGCTGGCCGGCCAGCTCGAGGGCCTCGGCCACGCCCTCGATCAGGATGGACATGTAGGCGTTCACGACCAGCTTCATCCGGCTGCCCTGGCCGGCCTCACCCAGCCACACGGCCTTGCGGCCGATCGCCGAAAACGCCGGGCGCACCATTGCCTCCGCCTCGCCCGGGCCGGAGGCCAGGATGAGCAGCTGGCCGGCCTCGGCGGGGCCCTTGCTGCCCGATACCGGCGCGTCCACGAACATCACATCCGGCCGCAGCTGGCTGAGCCGGCCGGCGATCCCGGTGGTCGCGGCAACCCCGATGGTGCCCATCTGCGCCCACACCGCACCCTGGCTGAACGCCTCCGCCGCCCGGCCGCCGAAGATCACCGACTCCAGGACTGCGGCGGTTGGCAGCATCGTGACCACCAGGCGCGCACCGCGGATCGCCTCTTCGGGGGACGCCGCCACCACGGCGCCGGCACCGGACAGCGAAGCCGCCACTGACGGCGAGCGGTCCCACACCGTCGTGCGCAGCCCGGCGGCGGCCAGGTTGCGGGCCATCGCCGAGCCCATAATGCCAGTTCCAAGGACTGCAACCGTGTCCTCGCCCGGGCCAGGAACGTCAGCCACCTGAACCTCCCCGCTGTTGCGCTCAGCTGATCACTACGACAGTGACGGGTCAGAGGTTAGCGACTAGATCAGCTGACCGGACATCTTCTCCGTCGCTGTGAGGATAGACCTCGGGCAACGGATTCAGGCCGGGCCGGCCGGGTGGTCCCGCCGCGTCACCGGGCCCGCGGCCCCGGACAGCTGGCGAGCTGGCTCGCCAGGGGCGGCTTGTGCGGTTGGGTGGCCTGGTGGGTGACTATCTCGGTCACGTAGGCGTCGATCGCCTGCTGGCCGGTCACGGCGGCGACTGATACCCGGTGATGGCCGTCACTGACGAAATGCAGGCCGCCTACGCGGTATACCTCGATCGGCGGGATCGCCGCACCGCGCCGCTGTGCCAGCGCCAGCTGCTCCCAGCGGGAGCGGACCCGGTCGGAGGTGGGCCGGAAGCGCCGGTCGAAGTCGCGCCGTGAGCCGACCGTGCCGACGATCGTGTCCAGCGGTATCGTCCGCAGGCCCAGGTACACCTGGCTGCGCATGCCGTGCGCGCCGACGGCCTCGTCGAGCGTCAGGATGCGGTCGCTGTCATCGGGCTGCCGGCGCAGGCGGTGGGCCAGCGCGGCCAGGACCTGGCGCCGCCTCGCCCGCAGGAAGTCGTTCTCGACGTCTGCCCGCGGGAATCCGGTGTCTAGCATGGGGCCGTCTCCGCCTTCTGTGCTGGGGCCCCGGTCAGCTGATGGCGCCCAGGGCAGCGCTGACGGCGGCGGTGATCGCGCCGGGCGCGCACCCGTGCCATGGCGGGCGTGCTCACCGCGGGCTCCTTCCCGGTGAAAACTGAACTACTAGTTTCTACATAGCGTGCCATGGGTTGCATTATAGAAACTGATAGTTTAGTTTTGTCAAGACAGAGATGCGGCGGGCCTGCCCGGGCCGGGCGCCCCGGACCAACGGAGGAGTCATGTACAAGACGAAGCTCAAGACCAGCCTGCTGGGGCCACCGGGCTGGATCACCGGGTTCCGCCGCCCCGGCCAGGTGGACCCGATCGTCGCCGCGGCGGGCCTTGAGCTCACCGACGAGGACATCAGCGAGATCGAAGCAGCGCAGGAGAGGTGACGACGATGACTGCAATCGGCTTTGTCGGCCTGGGGGCGATGGGCAGCCGGATCGCCGGCCGCCTGCTCCCGGGCAACGCCTTGTACGGGACGAACCGCACAGCCGCCAAGGCCGCCGGGCTGACCGGGCGGGGCATGGCCTGGCGCGGCACCCCGCGCGAGGTCGCCGAGCCCGCGGAGGTGATCTTCAGCATGGTCACCGACGACGCGGCCCTGGAGACAATCACCTCCGGCCCGGACGGGATCCTCGCCGGCCTTGCGCCCGGCAAAATCTATGTCGACATGAGCACGGTGAGCCCGCAGGCCAGCAGAGAGCTCGCCCAGCGCGTGCAGGACGGCGGTGCCAGCATGCTCGATGCCCCGGTCTCCGGCAGCGTCACTGCCGCCGAGGACGGCACGCTCGTGATCATGGCCGGCGGCCCGCAGGATGCCTTCCGCGCCGTCGAGCCGCTGCTCCGCCGGGCCGGCAGCACCGTCACCTACGTCGGCGCGAACGGCCAGGCGCTGCTGCTGAAACTCGCCATCAACATCAGCCTCGCCGCGCAGATGCTCGCGTTCAGCGAGGGCGTGCTGCTGGCCGAACGCGGCGGGATCGACCCGGCGCTGGCGGCGGAGGTGATGACCGGCAGCCCGATCGGGTCGCCGATGCTGCGGGCGCGGGCTCCCCTCATGCTCGACCTGCCCGAGCAGGCGTGGTTCGATGTAGAGCTGATGCACAAAGACATCCGCCTGGTCCTGGAGACCGCCCGCCAGCTCGGCGTTCCGGTTCCTTCGTCGGCGGCCGCCGACGGCCTGCTGGCGAGGGCGGAAGAGCTGGGCTACGCGCGGCGCGACATCGCCGCCTTCTTCGAGGTCCTGACGCGGACGGCCGGCGCACCCGCCGCGACAGCCGCGGCGACCAGGTCCGGCAGCCTGGCCGCGGGCAGCGGCGGGAACTCCCCATGAGCGACGCGGTGGCCGCCACCGCGCCGCAGCGCGGGCGGCCGCGCAGCGAGAAGGCGCGGGGCGCCATCCTCGAAGCAGCCGCAGAACTCCTCCTGGAGAAAGGCCTTGCGGCCGTCAGCATGGACGCGGTCGCCGCAAGGGCCGGAGTCAGCAAGGCCACGATCTACCGCTGGTGGCCCACCAAAGAGACCCTCGCCCTCGACGCGCTCTACCACGAATGGGCCGCCGTCCCCTCGCCCCGCGACACCGGATCACTGCGCGGCGACCTGCTCAGCCTCCTCCGCCCCTGGGCCCGGCTCGCCAGCAGGCGACCCTACGGTCGCGCGATCGCCGCACTGCTCACCGAGGCCCAGACCGACCCCACCTTCGCCCGCGAGTACCGCACGCGCTTCGTCGAACCGCGCCGCGACCAGGCCCGCGCGATCTTCCACCGCGCGATCGAACGCGGCGAGATCCCGGCGGACACCAAAACCGAGGTCGCGCTCGACCTCCTCTACGGCCCGATCTACCACCGGCTCCTGCACGCTCATGCCCCACTCAACGACCAGTTCGTCCGCGACGTCATCGACACCACCCTCAACGGCATCGCGCAAGTCCCGCCCCGCCGACCAGGACAGGCTTCACCCATGACCGACCGCTGACACGCTGAGCTGGTCTGCCGCCAGCAGGTCCGGCCGGTTCTCCAGTCTGGTGCGGTGGTCATGGACCGGCAGGGGGAAAGCAAAGGCAGAGACCATGTGACACGCCCAGGGCAGTCACGACAGCTGGCGTCCTTGGCCACCGGGGGCTCGCTTCGCGTCACCGCGTTCCCGGCAGCCCTGGCGGGCAGTCGGCCAGGGATATGGCGGCGCACGATCTGTGCATATTCGGCCCAGGCGAACGTCGCGATCATGGCCATCCTGCCTGCCGCCTGGAGACAGCTGGTGCTGCTCAGTGCCGGCCAGTCACGTCCCGCGGCGGCCGCGATTGCCGAGGCTAGAGATCGATGATGTGTACGTCCGCGCCGGCGGCGTCCAGCAACCGGGCAATGTCGTCGTGGTCGCCGGTCACTACGTCGGCGTGCAGCCGGGCTGCAGTGTCCGCCACGACCGCATCCACGACATCGCTAACGCCCGCGCGGCCCAGCAAGTGGCCCGCGGCATGCGCGGCCTCCCCGGTCAGTGCCGTGATCTCGCAGCCGCGCAGCAGCCGGCGCAGCTGAACCTGCGCTGCCGACCGGCTCACCTGGGCAACTACCGGCGCCGGGACCACCGGCACGATCCCGGCCTCCAGCCTCACCCGGTGCTCTGCCCACACCGCCCGCACATTCCGGTCCGCCGCAACCAGAACCCCCGCGTCATAAACCGCCGGCCTCACGCCGACTTGCGCTCAGCCTGGCCGCCGCTCACCCGCCGCCGGGCAGCCGCGAGTTCCTGATCGGTGAGCGGCCCCTGCTCGGCCTCCCAGTCCGCCACCGCCGCCAGCCCGTCCCGCACCAGCAGCACCCGGCGCGCCGCTGCCGTCATCCACGCCGACACGCTCACTCCCTCCGCCGCCGCTGCAGCCACCACCTGCGCATGCACATCAGGATCCACGGTGATAGCGAGCTTCGGAGACGGGTTCCCGCGCGGCATGCGTCAAACTATACCACCACAGTAGGACCACCTCCAGCCGATCCGCGCCAGGACTACCCGTTCGATGCCCGGACTCGCTCCTGGCATCATGCCGAGATTCCACGCTCCCCGGTTGTCCGACCTGACACTCCACAACCTCCCGGTGTTCGCCTGGAACTGGCCCGGTGATGCGGGGTAGCGCACCCCTCCCGGCCAGGCAAACGGCGCAGCCGGCGCAAGATGCGTTCTGCTGCCAGAGGGTCACGACTCCTTGGCCGGCGGCGGGCGGGAACTGGGCCGCGGGTTGGAATACGCGGCGAGCGGGGTCCCGGCTACCGCGCAGTGTCGCTGAAGAGACGGCGGGAGATCCTTGGCTACTGGCTCAGCGTCCGGAGCTGGCCGGTTCAGCGCGTTATCGCTGATGGTGGTCCAGGCGAGCAGCGCGGCCGCGAAAGACATTCCGGCGGCGATGGTCATCGCGACCGGGAAGCCGGCTGCCATTCGGGCCGGGTTTTCGAAGGCGGCGCCGGAAAGCCCCGCGGCCAGGGGGAGAGCCGCGACCGCGATCATCTGGCCAAGGCGCGAAAAAGCGTTGTTAACGGCGGACGCGATCCCGGAATGCCGTGAACCGACGCTCGCCAGCACGGTGGCGGTGATAGGAGTGATCAGAGCGGCGAGCCCGACCCCGAACACCACCAGCGAGGGCAACACGCCAGTTAGGTACCCGTCGCCGACGTGGATCTGTGCCATCAGCAGCAGTCCCGCGCCGGTCAGGACGGCCCCGATCGCCAGCGGGATCCGAGGGCCGATGCGCTGTGCGATCGCTCCCGACGGACGCGACAGGATCAGCATCAGCGCGGTGATTGGCAATGTGGCGGCACCCGCTTGAAGTGCCGTGTAGCCGAGTGTGATCTGCAGGAACGCGACGAACAGGAAGATCACGCCGCCGAGCGCCGCATAGGCCACCAGCGCGAGCACGGTGACGGCGGCGAACTGGCGGGAGCGGAACAACTCCAGCGGAAGCATCGGGTGGCTGCTGCGCGGCTCAATGGCGGCAAAGGTGCCGGCGGCGGCCAGGCTGACCGCCGCGGCGGTGATCACCGCGGGGGTCAGGCCCCCGGAGGCCTGGATCAGCGCGAAGCACGCGCCGGCGATGGCCAGCATGGCGAGCGCGGCGCCGCGCAGATCCAGGCCACCAGGACGGGTGGGATCCCGGGTTTCTGGCACCCGGAGAATTGCGGCGATGATGACGAACGCCCCCACCGGCAGGTTGACCAGGAAAACCGCACGCCACGACACCGCGTCGGTCAGGTAGCCGCCGACAGGAGGACCGATCGCGGCCGCGACCGCGGTCAGGCCCGCCCACGCGCCGATCGCCCGGAGGCGGTCATCGGCATGAAAGACCGCGCCGATGATGGCAAGGCTTCCAGGGGTGAGAAGAGCCCCGCCAACCCCTTGAACGAACCGGGCGGCAACAAGCAGCTGAATCGTCGGGGCCGCCGCGCACAGCGCGGAGGCAGCCACGAAGACCGCCGTCCCCAGGATGAACACGCGCCGCCGGCCATAGATGTCGCTGAGCGAACCGGCTGCCAGGACGAGCGCCGCGAGCGTGAGCACGTAACCGTCCAGCGTCCACTGCAGCCCCGCGACGCCCGCGCGCAGATCACGGCCGATCGACGGCAACGCCACGTTGACGACGGTCGCCTCCAGCAGCACCATCGCCTCACCCAGCACCGCCACCGCCAGTACCCAGCGACCGGCAGCCGAAGCCAGCCGCACCGACCCAGGACCGCCGCCCTCATTCCCCACCAACTGCACCCTTCCCGGTCACTCCGCGGATGATATGCATGTGCGAGTCGTTCAAACCGGGATTACGCCGCGGCCGAGCCAGTCGACGATGCGGGTATTCGCGCCGGCGTGTCCGGCTACGGCCGCATCGTCGCCGACCGCCGTGAACACGCCGCCGGATATGGCCACGGCTGAAGCGGTCGGCTGTGCCCGGTCGCCGGTGTAAATCCTGGCGTTGCGCACCACGATGTCGGCCGGGTTCGCGACATCCGGTGCTGGGCGCAGGCCGGCTGCGCGCCAATGAAGGCGCTGAGCAGGTCGCCCACATTCCCTGCTCCGGCGATGTCGCCGAGGATGCCGCCGTGCCAGACGACGTCGTCGGTGACGTACTCGGTGGACAGGTCGGGGCGGTGCTCGTTGAAGACGCGCTGGATGTACTCGCGGGCGAGCATCTTGTTCGCCTCGAGCTCGGCCTGAGCGGACATGTCGAACTCCTTACTTGGGGACGGTCCGGCGCTCGCGCTCGCCGGTCAGGGCAGGCAAGATAGTTGATCGCGCAATCAACGTTATGTCCTGGAAGTTGCGGCGTCAAGCATCTATCTTGGAGAACGTGACCCAGGGAACCAGGCGACACGACCCGGCCGATCCGACTCTCCCGCTGGACCCCGACGAGGAGGCGGCGTGGCGCGCGCTGGCCCGCGCCGTCATCGTGGTGCCCCGGGTGCTCGATGCGGACCTGATCGAAGGCGCCGACCTCAACCTGGCCGAATACGTCGCGCTGGTGGAGCTGTCCCAGGCGCCGGGCCGGGCGATGCGCATGAACGAGCTGGCGACGCTGACGGACCTGTCCCGCAGTGGCCTGTCGCGCTTGATCGAACGGCTGGTTCGGCAGGGACTGGTCAGTCGCGAACCGTTCGCCGACGATGGGCGCGGCCGGGTGGCGCAGCTGACCGAGGCCGGGTTGCGCCGCCTGGAACAGGCCTACCCGCACGCCCTGGCCAGCGTCCGGAGAAACGTCATGAAGTACCTGGCATGCCTCGATCTGCCCGCCTTCGCGCAAGCTGTCGGAAGCTTCGCCCCGGATGACGCTTACGCACCGGCGCGACGGACGGCACGGTCTTGACCTACGGCGATCCGATCGCGATCAGGCACCGATCGCCGGCAGGCAACAGCCGCGCCTCAACGACAAGCGGGTCCCTGTGTCTTTTCCCAGCGGCAAGGCGCCCCTCGGGTCGCCCGCCCCTCGTGCCCGGGGCGTGAGCTGGTCAGCCGTCGCTAGTGCCCGCTGACGACATACGTACCTGGGTGGGTTTCGCCGTCGTGGTCATCGGCGTAACTATTTCGCTCGTCCTAGATGGGCAGCTCCGGGAGCTCGAGCAGCGGGCGCGACCCGTTCACCAGCAGCGGATCCCCGGCTTCGAGCCGTCCGAAACAGGATCTACCGAGATGCTCGGCTAGCGCGGCGGCCGCTGGGGGGCTGGTGATTCACGCTGAGGGCCTATTCGATCTGGCCGCGATGAAGGATTGCGGACCAGGCCGGACGGTCCGGCTGGCGGTGCTGCAGGTCAATGTGCCGGAACTGGTAAGCCGCGCCTGCTTGTCTCAAGACTCCTCGCTGCGGCCCGCCAGCTCGCTGCGGCGCGTGAGCAACCTCAGTAGTGCCGGGCGGGCTGGGCGTATGCAGGCGGCAATCCGGCCTAATCCCCGCAGGGTGAACCGCGACCTCTGGGATATGAGACTAGCTGGGCCAGCGAGTTCGCCGTTCAGCCCAGCCTGCTTCACAGCAGGCTCCTGCGGACCTCGATCTTGTTCAAAGCCACATGAGCCAGCCACTGACTTTGCGGAAAGCGAGGTAACAATGAAGCGGTTGCTGGCCAGCTCACGCGGATGGTTTTCAGATCGCCGACGTGGCCGGTCGCACGGCCGCCGCGATGCGCAGGGTTCAGCCTGTCCAGGTCACGTCGATGACCGTGACAATCGCCGAGGCATCGCTGATTACGTAGGTAACCAGCCCGGCATCGCCGAACTCCGCACGCCGGACATACGGGTCACCGGCCGGGAAGGTCCATAACGGATCGTCGGGGTATTCGATCACTCCGGACATGGTGGCCACGAGAGCATCAAGTGCCGCTTCAGGAAGGCCGCCGAGCTGGCCGAGTGCCCTGCTGCTCGGCTCGGTACGTCACCGCTGCCGGGCTCGTGCCGCCGCCAGCCGCTGCTCCCAGCCGGGGACAGCGGCCTCGGCCGGGATCGTGCGAGCCGCGCCGCTCCTGACCGCAGCGAGATCCTCGTAGTAGCCAGGCCGGCTGATCGCGATGACGGCAAGGCTCCACACATGCAGCACCTGCCGGAGCCTTTTATATCCGCCGGGGTCGCGGGCGGCATCCACAGCCTCCTGATACTGGCACAGGAACTCGGCACGTTCCTGCTCAGGAAGACGCCCGAGGATCACCTCAGGATCGCAAGGATCGTCCTGATACACCGGCTCGGCGGACACGCGGCTGAGTCTATGCCCGCCATCTAACGCAGCTGATGGAACGACGCAGCCCGAGCAGGACCAGTCAAGCAAATCTTCGGCAACTGGACGCACAACAGCCCAGC
>PMSW01000164.1 GCA_003168215.1 Actinomycetota bacterium | reverse complement strand
CCGGCATCCCGGCGGCTCCGGCTCCGGGAAGACGCGGCCCCGGCGCTCCGCCCGGGTCGCCGCTGCGCCCTTCTCGGGCGGGGAGTTGACCTTCGCGTGCGCATGCCGCAACGATGGCCGTCATGCGCACAACGCCACCTTTCCGTGCCGATCACGTCGGCAGCCTGCTCCGCCCGCAGCACCTGCTCGCCGCGCGCGCCGATCTCGCCGCCGGCCGGATCGACGCCACACAGCTGAGGGAAATCGAGGACGCCGCGATCGCCGAGGTGGTCGCGCTCCAGGAGGAAACCGGCCTGCAGAGCGCCACTGACGGCGAATTCCGCCGCGCGTCCTGGCACATGGACTTCATCTACCAGCTCGGCGGCATCGGCAAGGCACCCGGTAACCTCGCGGTGAAGTTCCGCAATCCGTCCGGCACGATCGAGTTCACGCCCGCGGCCCTGCACGTCGGCAGCAAGATCCGGCTGGACCACACGATCTTCGAGCGGGACTTCCGCTACCTGCAGTCCGTGGTGACCACCGGGACGCCCAAGCTCACCATCCCGTCGCCGAACATGGTCCACTACCGCGGCGGGCCCGCGGCGCTCGACCCGGATGTCTACCCGGAGATGGACCAGTTCTGGCGCGACCTGTCCGCTGCCTACGCCGAGGAGGTGCGCAGGCTCGGCGAGCTTGGCTGCACGTACCTGCAGCTGGATGACACCAGCCTGGCCTACCTGAACGACCCGGCGCAGCGCGCCGAGATCGCCGAGCGGGGCGAGGACGCCGAGCACCTGCACATCCGCTACATCCGTCAGGTCAACGACGCACTGGCAGGCCGCCCGGACGGGATGGCCGTGACGACGCACATGTGCCGGGGGAATTTCCGTTCTTCCTGGGCGGCAGCAGGCGGCTATGACTTTGTCGCCGAGGCATTGTTCAGCGAGCTGGACGTGGATGGTTTCTTCCTCGAGTACGACGACGAGCGGTCCGGCGGCTTCGAGCCGCTGCGGTTCGTGCCGAAGGGCAAGCTGGTCGTGCTCGGCCTGGTCACCACGAAGCGCGGCGAGCTCGAGGACCCTGACCAGCTCAAGCGCCGGATCGGCGAGGCAGCCCGGTTCGTGCCGCTCGACCAGCTCTGCCTGTCACCGCAGTGCGGTTTCTCCTCCACCATGGAGGGCAATGCGCTGACCCGCGATGAGCAGTTCGCGAAGCTCCGGCTGATCGTGGACGTGGCGCGCGACGTCTGGGGATAGCTGCCGGTAGCCAGGCGCTGCATAATTGCCCGAACGCAGTCACCCGGCGCAATCACGCTGAACCGGGGCAGCCCCCGGGACGTGTCAGCTAAAGAGACGCGACAGCGGCGTCGCGCTTACCGGCAGCGAAGGGGCAACATGGTGATGATCCCTGGCGGCCCCGGCGGTGGACAGGGCGTCACGGCTACTGCCAGCGCCCAGCCGGCCAGTACCCAGCCGGCCCGGCTGGCGGCTCGCCGGGCCGCCAGGCGGCGGCTGTACCTGCCCACCTTCGCCGTGGCGCTCTTCGCGGCATGGCTGGCCTGGAATGGCTGGCGGGTGCTCAGCCAGTACGGGCCGATCAGCTCCATCCACTCGGCACAGCTCGAGCTGGCCGGGCCGTCGGTGGTGGGATTCGTGCTCGTGGTGTTCATCATCGAGCAGATCCGGCCGGCCGAGCGGCACGCCGTGCTGGCCAGGGGTCATGTGCTCGACATGACCTACCTGCTGGCCTACGCCCTGGTCGTGGTGCCGCTGATCGCGCTGATCGGCAGCGGCTTCTCCGCCGCGCTGGCCCGGGTCGCGCCATGGCTGGTCATCCCGCGTATCCCGGCGGTGCCGCACTGGCTCTTCATCGCGGCGGCTGTCGTCGCCATTGACGCTGTCGACTGGCTCGCGCACCTGGGCAATCACCGGATTAACTCGCTCTGGCGGCTGCACGCCGTGCATCACTCGCAGGAGGAACTCAGCATCCTCACCACGTTCCGCGCGCATCCGCTGGTGCACGTGAGCTTCCTGCTATCGGCGCTGCCCGTGCTCGCGCTGAGCGCCAACAACGCGACGCCGGCCGTTGTGCTGACCGTCTACGCGTGCCTGGGCGCGCTGCCGCACGCGAACGTGCGGTGGAACTACGGCAAGGCAGGCTCGCTGCTGATCAGCCCGGCCTATCACCGGATACATCACTCGGCCACCGGCAGGCTGGACATCAACCTCGGCACCGTCCTGACGATCTGGGACAGGATGTCCCGCCGGGCCGTGTTCCCGGCGCCCGGCATGGCGGCCGGGAAGACCGGGCTGGCCGGGCGGCCGGTGCCGGTCGAGCAGTCCGCCGCGCGACCGCGCCTTGGCCGCATTTTCCTGACTCAATGGGCTGAACCTTTCACTACCAGCGAGGTGTCTGACCAATGACCACCACCAAGGCGCGGCCGAGCGTGGCCCGCGGGCAGTTGCCCATCCTGGCGCTCTGCGTCATCGACGCCGGGCTCCTCGTCACGTCGGGGCTCATCCACCTGCATTTCTGGAATATCGCCTACCGGCACGTCCCGACGCTCGGCCCGCTGTTCCTCGTTCAGGTCATCGCGACCCTGCTGACCGCCATCGCGCTGGTGGCGACCCGGCGGCTGATCGTCGTCGCCGCGGCCTTCCTGCTGATGGGAGGCACCATCGTCGGATTCATCCTGGTGCGCACGGTCGGCCTGTTCAACTTCAAGCTGGGGTTCACCTCCGGCCTGGCCGCGACGGTGCTGGTCGTCGAGGTCATCGCCATGGTGATGACTGCCATCACCGCATGGGTGATGACCCGGAGCGCACGGGCAGGCGCCTGAGCAGAGCCTGGCTTCGGGTCACGCCCTACGGACCTGGGTTGGCTTTACGTTCTTCATCGGCTCGGGTTGAGTAGGCCTATGCCTGATCAGCCGGCGGCGGCCGGTATCCACGGCACTTGTATCCCGAGCGAGGAGCGCCTGATGCCACGCCCGCGAGCGACCGGCTACGCGCCGGTTGACGGCATGGATATTTACTGGGAAAGCCGCGGCGATGGCGGCGTCCCGCTGGTGGTGGTTCACGGTGGTTTCGGCCTGGCCAGCATGTTCGGTGAGCTGCTCGGCCAGCTGGCCGGGCAGCGCCAGGTCATCGCGATCGAGCTGCAGGCCCACGGCCACACCCGGGACGCCGGCCGTCCCTTCAGCTTCGAGGGGTTCGGCGACGACATCGCCGCAGTGATCGAGCACCTCGGCCTGGGGCAGGCTGACCTGCTCGGGTACTCCCTCGGCGGCGGCGCCTGCCTGCGCAGCGCCATCCAGCATCCCGGCCGGGTCCGCAGGCTGGCCCTGGTTTCCGCGCCCTGCCGCCGCGACGGCTGGTTTCCCGAGGTCCTCGCCGGGTTCGACCAGCTGAGCAGCGCGGGGTTCGGCCAGATGCGGCAGTCCCCGATGTACCAGGCGTGGTGCGAGGTCGCTCCCGACCGCGACGCCTTCCCCGCTTTGATGGACAAGACCGGCCTGCTGCTGCGCCAGCCGTATGACTGGACCGAGGAGGTCAGGCGGCTCACCAACCCGGCCCTGCTGGCCTATGCCGACGCCGACAGCATCCCGCCCGCGCACGCCGCCGAGTTCTTCGCGCTGCTCGGCGGCGGGCACAGGGACGCCGGCTGGGACGGATCGCTGGCTCCCGGGCGCGCGTCTGGCCATCCTGCCAGGGCTCAAGCATTACAACATCTTCTGCGCCCCCCAGCTGGCCGCCGTGGTCGCCGACTTCGTCAGCTGACCCGCACAACCAGCCCGCGAGTACCTGGAATGGGAGCCCGGGGCCAGGGCAATGCCCGGCCGATTCCGGCCCGCTGCCGCTCGCTATCCAGCTGAACTACTCACACCTCGTACTCCAGGTCGCCGACAATCTGGACCAGGCGCTCGTCAAGACCCTCGTGGGCCGCTGATCCAGCCGGCGCTTCAGGCCGCGCGGCGGCGGACTAGCCAGACGGTCGCGGCGATGAGAAGCAGGGAGAGCGCGAGCAGCCAGCCGCCCTCGATCCATTGGAATGGCCAGAACCGGCTGGCCGGCTGGTATGTCGCCAACTGCGTAATGCCGTGGTGGAGGAGATATTGCGCAGGACTCGCGTTTCCCGGGGTCGAGGCGGAGGCCCGGGCGGATGATTGGCCGAACGCGGGGTTCTGGGCGAAGTGGCCGGGCGCGGCCTCCGTTGCGCCGATCTTCTGCAGAACCTGGTTGACGGTGGAGAGGCTGACCGGCTTGCCGCCTCGGGTCCAACGCTGGCTCATTATCCAGGCACCATTAGGCAGGTTGGGATTACTGGTAACCAACGGCGCCTCGTAGTGCCGGCGCAGGAACGCCCCGGTCACGACGGCGAGCCCGCTCCACGCAACGAGGGTGGCGAACATGGCGGGAACGACCCGGTGGATGAGGACGCCGGCGACGGCGCCAATCGCGAAGGCGACCAGCGTCCAGGCGGCGAACGCGACCTCGCGCAGGTCGAACGTCGTGGCAGCGAGCGGGCTCAGGACGTATTTCCCGTCGATCTGGGGCCCGTAGCACCAGGAGAAGAGGAAACCGAACGCTCCGGCCGCGACCGTGACCGCGAGCGCGAGCGGCGCCAGTGTGGCGACGGTCCAGCGTGCCCGCCCGAAACCCTGGGTCCAGGTGAACCGGAAGGTGCCGGCCTCCAGCTCCCTGGCCAGCGCCGGCGCGCCGACGAACGCTCCGATCAGTGGCGGAATCAGCTGGAACAGGACCGCGGTTAGCGACAATACCGGCCCTGCTCCGTATGAGACGAAGCCCTGGTGGCGTAGCTGCTCGCCCGTGATGTACAGGTACACGCTCGCCGCGCCGAGCACTGCGACGAGACCGGCCACCGTGAGCCGGTGCTGTCGCCAGGTGACCCAGGCCATTCTCCGCCACGGCACCGGCCGCAGGCTCGCGTCCTGTCTCGGCTGCGCGGGCATGGTCAGTGCTGTCACTGTGACACCTCCGTCGGTTCGCCAGTTTCAAGCGGCAGAGCCCCGGCGCGTACCGGTCCGGGCAGCGACGCGGCGCCGGGCTCCCGCAGGTAGGCCAGGGTCAGTTCTTCGAGGCTTACCGGGTGCGACTCCCAGCCCGGCGGCACCGGGTCGGTGCTTCCGTTCGTCCTGACCAGCAGGTGGGCCAGCGCCTCGCCACGCCGGGCGTGCACCACGCACAGCCGTTCGGCGCATGAGTCGGCTTCGGCGGCCGGGCCGGTCAGCACACGATGGGAGGCGAGCAGGTCATCGACCTCGCCGGCCACCTGGACGCGGCCGCGCGACAGCAGAACGAAGTAGTCGGCCACCCGCTCGAGCTCGGCCAGGACGTGCGAGGACAGCACCACCGACACGCCGTCGTCGGCTACGGCGGTCATTACCGTGGCCATGAAGTCGTGCCGGGCCAGCGGGTCGAGCGACGCCATCGGCTCGTCCAGCACGAGGAGTCGCGGTCGCCGGCCCAGCGCGAGGGTCAGAGCGAGCTGCGCTTGCTGACCGCCGGACAGTTTGCCGGCCTTGCGAGTCAACGGGATGCCCAGCTCGCCCAGCCGGGCTTTGGCGTAGCCCTGGTCGAAGCGCCGGTTCAGGTTACCGGTCAGGTGCAGCATGTCGGCGACAGACAGGTACTTGTACAGCGGCGTGTCCTGGGCGACGAAGGCGATGCCGTCAAGCGCGGCCGCGGACCCGGCCAGCGTGCCGCCGAGGACGGTGACGGTGCCGACGGTCGGCGCCGTCAGGCCGACCGCCAGGTTCAGCAGGGTGGTCTTGCCGACGCCGTTCGGCCCGACCAGCGCGACCACGTGCCCGTCGGGAATGGCCAGCGTGCACTCGCGCAGCGCCCAGGTGCTGCCATAGCGTTTACCGAGACCGCTGGCTTCGATGACGTTCATGCCACGCCCTCAGTTTCGCCGCTTGCCGCGGCACGGCGATCGTCCGAGCCCTCGCGACGCTCACGGCCCTGCTGACCTGGGGGGGCAACCCCCCGGAACCCCCCGAATTCCCGCAGCGCGCTGGTGAACAGCGCCACGATTCCGTCCTCGTCCAGCCCTGCCGTGTCGGCGGTAGCCAGCCAGCCCAGCAGGGAATGCCGAAGCCCGGTCAGCTCAGGCAGCGCGACCTGGCTGAGGGTGGCCTGGATGAACGTGCCCTGGCCGGGCCGTCCAGTTGCTAGGCCCTTGGTCTCCAGCTCGCGGTAGGCCTTGAGCACCGTGTTCGGGTTGATGGCGAGCGAGGCGACCACATCCCTGACCTTGGGCAGCTGGTCGCCGGGCTGGAGGTAGCCGAGCCGCAGCCCGTGCTCGACCTGCTGGACGAGCTGCAGGTAGGTCGGCACGCCAGAAGCCGCATTCAGCCGGAAATCGACCGGTGACGCAGGTCCGCGCGCACCGTCCGTCGGCGTGCTGCCGGCCCCGCCGTCCGCGCCGGGCGGGGAGGCGCCGGTCCGGCTACCTGCCGCGCTGATCCCTTTATCTATTGTCATACGACAAGATTACAGAGGGCGGTATCGCTGTCAACCGGGCGGACCTCGGCGCCGCCGGGAGCGCCGGTGGCCCGCCGGCGCCGTACGGATCAGCTCAGGTCGCCAAGTGCGGCCTCTATCGCGCGGTGGAACGTCGGATAGGCGTAGATCATCTCGCGCAGCCGCTGCGTGGGCACGGCGGCATGCACGGCCAGGGTGAGCATGCTGAGCACCTCGCCGCCGGTCGGCCCGGCCGATGTCGCGCCGACCAGGACGCCGCGCCCGGCGTCCTCGACCAGCTTGATGAAGCCGTCATTGCCCGCCTTGTGTATCCAGCCGCGGGTAGCACGGGGGATCTGGTAGCTGCCCACCCGGACGGCAATGCCCTGCTCCCTGGCGCTGGCCTCGGTCAGCCCGACGGAGCCGACCTCCGGATCTGTGAAGGTCACCCGGGGCACCGCGTGATACTCGGCCGGGTGATGCTCCTCGCCGAGGATGTCGGCGACGATGATGCCGGCGTGATACATGGAAATGTGCGTGAACGCGCCCTTGCCGACCACGTCGCCCAGCGCCCAGACGCCAGGTGCGGCGCGCATGTGCGCATCGACGGGGACCGCCCGGCCCTGCTCGTCGATGCCGACCGCGCCGGCCCCGAGCGAGGCGAGATCCGTGCGGCGGCCGGTCGCGACGAGCAGCCGCTCTGAGGTGAGCTCGTCGCCGTCGGCCAGCCTCACCGTGAAGTCATCGCCGTCGTGGCTGATCCGCTCCGCCCGTGACCCGGTATGCACGCTGATGCCGTCGCGGCCGAAGACCTCAGCGATCAGCGCCCCGGACTCCGGCTCCTCCAGCGGCAGCAGCTGGCCGAGCGCCTCCACGATGGTCACCCGGGCGCCGAAGCGGGCGAAGACCTGCGCGAGCTCGGCGCCGACGGCCCCGCCGCCGAGCACCACGATCGACCGCGGCACCTGCTCGGCCTCGATGGCCTCGTGATTCGTCCAGAACGGCGTGCCGGCCAGGCCCGGTATCGGCGGGATGGCGGGCGCGGTGCCGGTCCCGATGATGATCCCGCGGCGGGCGCGGAGCACCTCGCCGCCGACCGTGACCTCACCGGGCGCCGTGATCCGGCCGTACCCGCGGAACAGCTGCCCGCCCTTGCCGGTGAACCGGTCAGCCGCCACCGTGTCGTCCCAGTTGTCGGTCGCCTCGGCCCTGATCCGGCGCGCCACCGGCGCCCAGTCGGGCGTTACCGTGGAGCTGCCGGCCATGCCGGGGATGCGGCGGCCCTCGGCGAGCAGGTCAGCCGCGCGGATCATCATCTTGGACGGGACGCATCCCCAGTACGGGCACTCGCCGCCGACCAGCCTGGCCTCCACGCCCGCGACGGCCAGGCCGGCCTCCGCGAGCCGCTCCGCCACATCCTCGCCGCCCGGGCCCATGCCGATGACCACCACGTCGACCGCATGCTCACTCACTTGTGCACCATCCTCGTGACCTCCTCCAGGGTTCGGACCTTGTGCGCGGGTATAAGAACGCGGAATGACCGCGCCCGCGAGCCGGTTGATGGTGATAGCGGCGTGAAATGCTGAACCGACACGGACGGGGAAATCAGATGATGGATATCCGTGAGGGGGCAGAGCGCGCGCCGGCGCCGCCGCTGTCGGAGGGCGCCGCGGAAGCGCATGTGCACGGCATCTGCTTCAAGACAGGCCCGCCCGGCGTCGTTGGCGTCGAGCTTGAATGGCTGGTCTGCGACGGCGATGACGTTGCCTCGCCTGTCGACCACCAGCGGGTAGCCACCGCGCTGGCAGGGCTTGAAGCCCCCGGCGCGCTGCCTGGCCAAGGCCGGCTCACTACTGAGCCAGGCGGCCAGGTGGAAATCAGTTCCGCCCCGGCAGCCGCCATCGGCGGCTGCGTGACGAGCGCCGGCCGCGATCTTGCCGTGGTGCGGCGCGCGGTCCAGGCCGCCGGGCTCAGCCTCGTCGGATGGGGCATGGATCCGCACCGTCTCCCGGCCCGCATCCTCGATCTGCCCCGTTACGCGGCGATGGAGGAGTTCTTTGACCGCGGCGGCCCCTGGGGGCGGGTCATGATGTGCAGTACGGCGTCGGTCCAGGTCTGCGTGGACGCGGGCCTGGAATCCGACGGAGTCGCGAGTTACCGCTCGCGCTGGCGGCTGCTGCACGCGCTCGGCCCGATCCTGGTGGCGACCTTCGCCAATTCGCCGCTGCGCGCGGGCCGCCCGACCGGCTGGNNCGGCCCGGCCGACGCCGATCCTCGCTCTGCCTGGGCGTCGTATGCGCTGGATGCCCAGCTCATGTGCATCCGCAGGGATGAATCGGCGTGCTGGACTGCGCCGGCCGGACTGACTTTCCGCGACTGGCTCCGCGGGGCTGGCGAACGGCCACCGACCCTCGATGACCTCACCTACCATCTGTCGACGCTCTTTCCCCCCGTGCGCCCGCAAGGGCACCTGGAACTCCGGGTCATCGATGCCCAGCCCGGCGAAGGCTGGATCGTTCCGGCCGCCGTCGTCTCCGCTCTGCTCGATGATCCTATTGCCGCGCAGGCTGCCATGGCCGCCGCCGAGCCCGTGTGGCACCAGCCCGCGGCCCCGCCGGGCACGGGGCCGGTCAGCGGGCTGACCGGCCCGTGGCTGCGGGCGGCCAGGCGGGGCCTTGAGGATCCCGGGCTCGCCCTGGCCAGCCGTGCCTGCTTCGAGGCGGCCGATGCCGCGCTCGGCCGCGCTGGCGCATCGCCGGCCATCCGCAGGCAGGTAACCGACTTCGCCGAGACCTACGTGCTGCGGGGCCGCTGCCCCGCCGACGACATGCTGGAGGAGCGCAGATGACATCGGAATCCGAGCTGCTCAGGGACAGGATCGCAGACCTGCTGGTAACGGCCAGGGAGCGCACCCGGGGCCTGACTGAGTGCGTGGACGAGGACGACCTGATCCGCCAGCACTCGCCGCTCATGTCACCCCTGGTATGGGATCTGGCGCACATCGCCAACCAGGAGGAGCTGTGGCTGCTCCGGCAGATCGGCGGTCGGCAGCCGATGCGCCCGGAGATCGACCCGCTCTATGACGCGTTCGAGCATCCGCGCGCCGAGCGCCCCACCCTGCCGCTGCTGCAGCCGGCCGAGGCGAGGGCGTACGCCAGGGAGGTCAGGAGCCGCGTGCTCGACCTGGTCGAGCGGACCAGGTTCAGCGGCGAGCGGCTAGTGACTGGCGGCTTCGCGTTCGGCATGATCGCGCAGCATGAGCAGCAGCATGGCGAGACGATGCTGGCCACCCACCAGCTCCGCCGCGGCGCGCCCGTGCTGTCCGCTCCGCCGCCCGGGCCGCCGCCAGCCGACGCGCTGCGGCTGCCTGCCGAGGTGCTCGTGCCCGGAGGCCCGTTCGTTATGGGTACATCGGCCGAGCCCTGGGCGCTGGACAACGAGCGGCCGGCGCATACCGTCGACGTGCCGGCCTTCTACATCGACACCACACCGGTGACCAACGCCGCCTATGCGGACTTCATCACCAGCGGCGGCTACGACGAGCCGTCTTGGTGGACGGCCGCCGGCTGGGCGCACCGGCAGCAGGCGGGCCTGTCCGCCCCCCAGTTCTGGCGGCGCGAGGGCGGCGAGTGGGTCCGGACCAGGTTCGGCGTCAGCGAGCCCGTCCCGCCCGCCGAGCCGGTCATGCACGTGTGCTGGTACGAGGCCGACGCGTACGCGCGGTGGGCCGGCCGCAGGCTGCCGCGCGAGGCGGAGTGGGAGAAGGCGGCCAGGTTCGACCCGGCGGCCGGCCGGTCCAGGCGCTTCCCGTGGGGGGACGACGACCCGACGCCCGACCGGGCCAACCTGGGCCAGCGGTACCTGCAGCCGGCCCCGGCCGGCTCGTATCCGGCCGGCGCAGCCCCGTGCGGCGCGCGCCAGCTGATCGGCGACGTATGGGAGTGGACGGCAAGCGACTTCGTGCCCTACCCGGGGTTCGAGGCATGGCCGTACAAGGAGTACTCGCAGGTGTTCTTCGGCGGCGACTACAAGATCCTGCGCGGCGGCGCGTTCTCCGTCGGGCCGGTGGCGTGCCGCAGTACCTTCCGCAACTGGGACTACCCGGTGCGGCGGCAGATCTTCGCCGGGCTGCGCACCGCCCGCGACGCGGCGCCAGGGGAGGCCGCCTGATGTGCCGGCACCTGGCCTACCTGGGCGAGCCAGCGACTCTGCGTTCCGTGCTGATGGACCCCCCGCACAGCCTGCGAGCGCAGGCATGGGCACCGCGGCGGCAGCGGCACGGCACGGTGAACGCCGACGGGTTCGGCGTCGGCTGGTACGCCGACGGCGACCCGGTACCGGCCAGGTACCGGCGGGCAAAGCCGATCTGGTCCGACCCCTCGTTCACCGATCTTGCCAGGGTGACAACGAGCCGGGCGGTGCTGGCCGCGGTGCGCGACGCTACCGACGACACCGATCCGGGCGAGGCAGCCGCCGCTCCCTTTGCGGCGGACTGCTGGCTGTTCAGCCACAACGGGGCGCTCAGCGGCTGGCCGGAGGCCGGGGCCAGGCTCGCGGCCGACCTCCCGGCCGGCGACGTGCTCGCCCTCGAAGCCCGCTGCGACTCCGCCGTCATCTGGGCGGTCGTGCTCCGCAGGCTGCGGGCAGGCAGCGGGCTGGCCGAGGCGCTGGACGAGACCATCGGGGAGCTGACTGCCCGCCGGCTCGGCGGCCGGTTCAACTTCCTGCTCACCGACGGCCAGACGATCGCGGCGACGGCGGCCGGGGACACCCTGTGCTACCGCAGCAGCCCGACCGGGGTGATAGTCGCCTCCGAGCCTGGCGATGACGAGCCCGGCTGGGTCGACGTTCCTGATCAGAGCCTCGTGGAGGCATCGGCCGGCTCGGTCATCGTCCGCCCGATCGGCGCTGCTGTCCTCACCACGGCCGCGGCCGGCGGCGACTCGAACGGAAGGACGACAAGCCCGTGACGGAACCGAGGATCGAGCGGTGCCTTCCCGACGGGTTCCTGGCGGACTCGCTTCGGGCCGACGCGCTCGCCGGACTTACCGCATCGCCGAAATCGCTGCCGCCGAAGTGGTTCTACGACGAGCGGGGGAGCGAGCTGTTCGACAAGATCACTCTCCTCGACGAGTACTACCCGACCAGGGCAGAACGGGCCATCCTGCGGGACGCGGCCGCCGAGGTCGCGGCAGCTACCCGGGCCAGGACCCTGGTCGAGCTCGGCTCCGGGTCAGCCGATAAGACGCGCCTGCTGCTTGACGCCCTGCGCGGTGCCGGGACACTGAGCCGCTACGTGCCGGTGGACGTGAGCGAGGCGGCGCTGATCACTGCCTCCCGCCGGGTGCTCGACGGCTACCCGGGCCTGGCCGTGCACGCGGTCGTCTCCGATTTCGAGGAGCACCTCGGCCTGCCCGACGGCGGCGGCCCCCGGCTGGTGGCCTTTCTCGGCGGCACGATCGGGAACCTGCTCCCGGTGCAGCGGGCCGCGTTCCTGCTCTCGATCCGGGCCAGGCTCGCCGAGGGGGATGCCCTGCTGCTCGGCACCGACCTGGTCAAGGACCCGGCCGTGCTGGTTGCTGCCTACGATGACGCCGCGGGCGTGACGGCCGCATTCAACAAGAACATCCTCTCGGTGCTGAACGCCGAGCTAGGCGCCGACTTCGATCTGGACGCGTTCGACCACGTGGCGCTGTGGGATCCGGCGGCGGAGTGGATCGAGATGCGGCTGCGGTCCGCCTACCGCCAGCAGGTCAAGCTGCCCGGTATCGGCCTGACCGTGACCTTCGGCGAGGGCGAGGAGATGCGCACCGAGGTCTCCGCCAAGTTCCGCCGCGAGCGGGTCCAGGCGGAACTCGCCGCCGCCGGCCTGGCGATGCGGTCATGGTGGACCGACGAGAAGGCCAGGTTCGGCCTGTCCCTGTCAGTCCCGTCCTAGCCCAGCCCCTTTATATTGGCCCCTGACTTGCCAGTCCCGTCCTGGCCAGCGGCCACTCCCTCTGGCCGGCCGAATCCTCCGTGATAATGCAGAAACTCAGGCCAGACGTGGCTGCCGGGCAGCGTAGCTGGGCCGGACTGGGGCGGGTTATGAGCGGGGGAGTGTGCAGCAGGGTCCGCATGGCCGCACTGGCCCTGGCCAGCCGCGCTTGGCGAGCACGGCGCCGACTTCCGCGGCGACAGTGCACGGCCGGCCCGTGACGTCGGACCAGTTGTAGCGCAGTGTGACGATGCCGTCGGTCGCGGCCGCGTTGTCCCTGTGCATGTCGCGCCACTGGCTCTCGGCCGGGTGCGCTATCCGGCCGTCGGTCTCGACTGCGACCAGGTATTTCCGGTAAAGCACATCCTGGTACTCGGTGCGTCCGCCGTCGCGGACCACGCGGACCTGGCGTTCGGCGCGGGGCAGTCCGTGCGGGCGCTCGACGTCGTGCAGGTAGCGGTATTCCAGGACGGTATGCACCCCGCTGGCGATGTCGCCCACCGCCAACTGGAGCGCCTTCCGGTAGCGCAGCCTGGCCCGCTGGGTCATTGCCTCGGCAATCCGCTGCGGCGTGGTCAGCCGCCCGCCGCAGGCGGCGGATACCCAGCCAAGCGCTTCATCGAAAGTCCGCGCTCCATGGCTGAGGTCGAGCACGGTCTCCTCGATCCGGGTGCGCGGCGGCGCCTGGCATGGATGTCGTGCCGCCAGGATCCGCGCCGACCGGTGAATGATGAGCCCCGGGACCGGCTCAACCCGGCGGCCGGACGGCACCGTGACGTGGATGAGCTGCGGTGGCTTACGGGTCAGGCCATGCAGCTCGGCCGCAGTCTGGTGGCTCAGCGCCGCTTCCGGCCCGGCACGTAATACCGCAGCCCACAGCAGCGCCGCGCGGCCAGGTTCACCGCTGAATGTGGCAAGGACGCCGGGGTAGATGCGCTGCCAGCGGCCGCCGCTAACGCGGGCGTGGATCGCGCTCCTGGTCAGGCCTGCCGCGAGCGCTTGCTGACGCGTGATCACCCAGCGCTGGGATTCGGCCAGTTCCTGAAGGGCTTCGGGCAGCTGGGACACGTCCTTTAGCGTGACTCAGGGCACCGACATCCGGCCACGCCATTCCATGCCCTGTGGATAGATCCGGACCGGATCTGCCCTGGGCTCATCGCCGGACCGGATCTGCCCGGGGCTGTTTCATCAACATGGAGGATTCGCACCCTGTGGCCGGCCGAATCCTCCGTGATCATGACAGCACCGGCAATGGCGGGTCCTGCGTCGAAGTCGCGCGGAACCTGCCGGGCGCAGTGGCGGTGCGTGACTCCAAGGACCCGGGCGGGCCAGCCCTGATATTCGCACCCGCCCAATGGCACCCGCCCAATGGCACGCGTTCGTCGACCGCGTTACTGCTCTGGGAACGCGTTACTGCTCTGGGACCGCGCGGGACTGCGCCCTGATGCCGCGCTGGACGGGCCGGACCGTGACATTCTCCAGCTCAAGCGAGCGCACGAGGTCGGCTATCACTGCCTCGCCATCAATGGCGCCGCAGCTGAACAGGTCGATGGCGATCAGGTCTTCCTCGGGCCAGGTGTGAATGCTCAGGTGCGACTCAGCCAGGATCAGCACGAGGGTGACCGCATTGTTGGGGAAGGCGACGTGACTTACCTCAAGGACGTGCCCGTTCCCCGCCCGCACGGCCGTGGTGGCCACCTCGGTGAGCTTCGCGACATCGGCGACCGGCGAGGACGGCGTCACGGTGGCGTCCACCGCATAGAGCACTTTCGGCGTCAGCGCTTCCTGCCTCCGCAGGTCCGCGTACCTGCTCGCCACCCCGTCACCCGGCATGATGTGGGAGGATACCTTACCGTCTGTCGTCCGGGCAGAGGTGATCGCCGCGGCCAGCTGCGGAGGACCGCCGCGGCCAGCTGCGTGCCGGGCAGCCCAGTTACGTGCCGGGCAGCCCAGCCGCGCCGGGAGTCCCCGTTACGTACCAGGAGGCAGAGAACGTCAGCATGGATGTCGACTCTGTCATCGCCGAAGTCGCATCGGCGGTCGGGCTAGCCGAGGGAGCCTCGGGGGTCAGGGACGTGATCCGGGCCATCGCGCGGGCGGAGCCCGTCGCAACCAGGGAAATCAGCCGGATGGCCGAGCTGCCGGTGCCCATCGTTACCGCGGTCTGCAACGAGCTGCGCAAGCGCGACGTGGTGGATCGCAGCCGGCCGGTGCGGCTGACCCAGGAAGGCAGGGACATCTTCGCCAGCGGCCAGCTCGCCCTGGACGCGCGGTGCCCGGTCTGCCACGGCCGCGGCGTCGCCAGCGCCAAGATCACCGAAAGCTTGAATAACGAGCTAGATCGCGCAGCGTCCGCGGCACCGGAGGCCAAACCGGAACTCGATCAGACCCACTGCACCGTGGCCACGAAGATCAGCCGCGTCCTGGCCATGCACGAGGCCGGTGCGCTGGCCGGCAGCAGGATCATCATCCTCGGCGACGATGACCTGATCTCGGTGGCGATCGCCAGGTTCGCCGCACTGACCGGGATGCCGGGTGAGATCAGGCGCCTGACCGTGGTGGACTCCGACGCGGACGTGCTGGCCTGCATCGCGGCGCAGACCGCGGGCACCGGAGTGAACGCCGAGATCGTCCAGCATGATCTCCGGGCGCCGCTGCCTGCCGCCTTGCGCGGCGCGTTCGACGTGGCGTGCACCGACCCGCCGTACACGGTGCCCGGAGCCGAGCTGTTCCTGTCCCGGGCTGTCGCCGCCCTGACCGGGGACGCCGGCCAGCACGTGTTCTTCTCGTTCGGGGCGCGCAGGCCGGCGGAGACGCTCCGCACCCAGGAACTGATCACGGGCATGGGCCTGACCGTGCGCGCGATGACCCCGAACTTTAACGAGTACATCGGCGCGGGCATCCTGGCCGGCACCAGCCACCTGTACCACTTGCGCACGACCGGCGTGCTGGCGCCGCTGATCACCGGCGACTACTCCGGGCCGCTCTACACCGCCGACCTGCGCGCGGCGGTCACCAGGCCGTACCGGTGCGCCGGGTGCGGGGCCGTGCATGCTGTCGGGCCCGGCGCCCAGTGGACGAATATCGCCAGCCTGCAGGCGGCGGGCTGCCCGGAATGCAGCGGCACGGTGTTCCGCCCGATGGCGTTGCAGCAGCGATGACGCCCACCGGACCCGCAGCCGGCGACCCGGCAGCCAGCGACACCGCAGCCGGCGACCCGACGATTGGCGACCCGACGGTTGGCGACCCCGCAGTTGGCGACCCCGCAGTTGGCGACCCGCTCCTGCCGAGGTCGGCTCCAGTTGCCGCCAGCCCGGCGCAGTACCTGATCCGGGGCGCGGCCGAGGGCGACCTCGACGCGATCGCGGAATTCGAGATCGAGATCGCGAAAGTGTCCTTCAGCGACGACGCAATCGTTGATCCGGCCTTGCACCGGCGGCGTGTCTCGGGTTCGCTGGCCAAGCCCGGGGAGGTCATGCTGGTCGCGATTGCTTCGCCGGTGCCCGGGCGGGGATCCCGGCCAGGGCAGGTGCCCGGGCCACAGCAGATGCCGGTGCCAGAGCAGGTGCCGGTGCCAGGGCAGGTGCCGGTGCC
>PMSW01000040.1 GCA_003168215.1 Actinomycetota bacterium | reverse complement strand
CCGGCCAGGGCACTCCCGGCCACGCAGGGACCGGCCAGGACCCGCCGCTGCGGGTGGCCGGGGCGGACCTGATCCGCGCCGTCACCGATGACCTGGCGGCCGGCACTGACATAAGCGTCATCTCGGCCAGGTTCCACAACGGCGTCGCAGCGATGATCGAGGCAGGCTGCCTGCTGCTGCGCGAGCGCCACGGGCTGGCCACCGTCGCGCTGTCCGGCGGGGTGTTCCAGAACCTGCTGCTGCTGCACCGGACGGTCAGCAGGCTGGAGGGCAGCGGATTCCGCGTTCTCGTGCACTCCCGGGTGCCGTGCAACGACGGCGGGATCAGCTTCGGCCAGGCCGTGGTGGCCGCGGCCAGGGACCGCGGCTGAATCAGGCAGCCGGGGCGGCTCAGGCGCCAGCCTGCTGACGGGCGTAGAAATCGGCGACGGCCCGGAACGATACCCGGCCGTGCCGCTCCGCCCGCTGCTGCGGCCAGCGCTGCGGCAACTGGCCGTGGCCTGCTGCTGCCGCCCCTACTCGCGCGGCGCCGGGGTGCGGCGGCGCAGCCAGTCGTACCACGCCTGGATGCCTTCCCCGGTCGTGGCCGACAGCGCCACCATCATCGCGCCGGGGCTGATCTTCCGCAGGTCGGACGCATGCCGCTGGGCATCGAAGTCCACGTAGGGCAGCAGGTCGGTCTTGTTGAGCAGCACCAGGTCCGCCTGGCGGAACATGTTCGGGTACTTCACCGGCTTGTCGGCCCCCTCGGTCACCGACGAGATGACGACCCTCGCTTCCTCGCCAAGGTCGAACAGGGCCGGGCAGACCAGGTTCCCGACATTCTCGATCACCACGATGGACCCGCCCGGCGGGTCGAGGGCGCGCAGTCCCTCGGCCACCATGGCCGCGTCGAGGTGACAGCCGGCCCCGGTGTTGATCTGCACCACGGCCGCGCCGGCCGCCTGGATGCGCTCCCCGTCCAGCGCGGTTTCCTGATCGCCCTCGATGACCGAGATGCTGAGCTTCCCGGCCAGCTCCCTGGCCGTGCGCTCCAGCAGTGTTGTCTTGCCGGCGCCCGGAGAGCTCATCAGGTTGACGGCGAGTACGCCCCGCGCCCGTAGCCACTCGCGATTGCGCTGGGCCAGCTGGTCGTTCTTGGCCAGCACTTTCTGCTGCAGGACGACCGTCCGGTCATCGGCAGCCTGGTCCTGAACGTGGACGTGGCCAGCGTCGTGGCCGTGGCTGTGGCCAGAGTCGTGGCCGTGGCTGTGATCGTGGCTGTGGTCGTCTTCATGGCCAGGGTCGTGCACGTGGCCATGGGCCGCGAGGCCGCGGTCAGCACCGGCGGGGAGCAGTTGCACCACGGCACTGCCCGAGCACCCGCACGTCGCGCACACGCTCAGGCCACCAGTACAGACGTGATCTTGAGATCCTGCCCGGCGAGGACCGAGATGTCGGCGCTGCCGCAGGGGCACAGCAGTATCGGCCCGGCCGGCTCGAACTCGCTGCCGCATACCCGGCACTTGCAGCGGCCGGCCTGCTCGGTGATCTCCAGCCGGGCACCCTGCAGGTCGGTCCCGTCGGTGACCAGGTCGAAGCAGAACCGCACCGAGTCAGCCGCCACCCCGGACAGCGCGCCGATTTCCAGCCGCACGCAGGTGATCCGGGCGCCGGGGAGGCGGTCGGTGACAGCTTCGACAACGCCCTCGGTAATCGCCAGCTCATGCACGATTCTGCTCTCCCTCGGCTCAGCAGATACGCGGCAGCGGATCGCCGACCAGCAGGTCGACGATGCGGGTTCCGCCGAACGCGGTCTTGAGCAGCACGATTCCGGCCGGGTCGTCGGCAATGTGCCCGATGATCGCCGCCTGCTCGCCCAGCGGATGCGCCCGCATCGCGGCGAGCGCGCGGTCCGCGTCGGCGCCAGCCACGACGGCGACGAGGCGGCCTTCGCAGGCCACGTACATGGGGTCGATGCCGAGCAGCTCGGAGGCCCCGCGCACCTCGTGGCGGACCGGGATATCGTCCTCGCTGACGACCACGCAGACGCCCGCGTCGGTGGCCACCTCGTTCAGGATGGTGGCCACCCCGCCGCGGGTCGCGTCGCGCATGGCACGGACACCAGGCACCGCGGCGAGCAGGTCAGCGACGAGCCCGTTCAGCGGCGCCGTGTCCGAGATCACGTCGGCCTCGATGTCGAGCTCGCCGCGGGCGAGCATGATCGTGATGCCGTGGTCGCCGATCGGCCCCGACACCATCACCACGTCGCCTGGCCTGGCCTGGGCAACGCCCAGCGTCATGTCGTGGGTGATGACGCCGATCCCGGCGGTGTTGATGTAGCAGCCGTCGGCCTTGCCCTTCTGCACCACCTTGGTGTCGCCGGTGACCACCTGGACGCCGGCCGCCGCTGCTGCCTCGCGCATGGCGGCCACGATCCGGCGCAGGTCATCGACCTCGAAGCCTTCTTCGAGTATGAAGCCAGCGGAGAGGTAGAGCGGGACCGCACCGGCCACGGAAAGGTCGTTCACCGTTCCGTTGACGGCCAGGTCGCCGATGTTCCCGCCGGGGAAGAACAGCGGCGAGACGACGTAGGAATCGGTGGTGAGCGCCACCCGCGAGCCGTTGATCTGCAGCTGCGCAGCGTCCTCCAGCGGCTCGAGCAGCGGGTTGCGGAAGGCGTCAAGGAAGATTGCCTCGACCAGCGTCCTGGTTGCCTTGCCGCCGGCCCCGTGGGACATCGTGATCCGCTGTTCCTTGACCCGGGGGCGGCTGCGCCGCGCGCGGTCGATGCGCTCAAGCACCTGCTCCTCGCGGACGGTGCCCGCGGCCGGCTGCGGCGCGCCGGGGTTGCGCTCGTCCCGGGGGTTCGGCTGCAGCTCGGCGTGCCGGGCCTGCTCATCGTGCTCGCGCAGGGCGTCGGCGACCCAGGCGGCGCTGTGCGTCTCTGCCGCATCGCTGCCAGGGGCCAGTTCTTGCTCGGTGCGTCCGGCAGTCATGACCTGCTCACTTCCTTCACCCGCTGACGGTTGAGCCGCCCGAAGTTGTAGTAGGCGGCGCAGGCGCCTTCCGGTGACACCATGCAGGTGCCGATCGGAGTCTCCGGCGTGCAGGCGGTGCCGAACACCTTGCACTCCCATGGCTTGAGCACGCCCTTGAGCACCTCGCCGCACTGGCAGGCCTTAGGATCAGCCACCCGCACGCCGGGCACGTCGAACAGCAGCTCGGCGTCGAAGCGGGCGTAGCCGGGGCGCATCCGCAGCGCGGAGTGCGAGATGAAGCCGAGCCCGCGCCACTCGAAGTACGGGCGCAGCTCCATGGTCTCGCCGATCGCCTTGAGCGCCACGACGTTGCCGTCCCACGGCACCACCCGGGTGTACTGGTTCTCCACTGCCGACCGGCCCTCGGACAGCTGCAGCATCAGCATGTAGATGGACTGCAGGATGTCCAGCGGCTCGAAGCCGGCCACCACCACCGGCTTGCCGTAGTCCCTGGCGATGAATTCGTACGGCCGGCAGCCGATCACCGTGGAGACGTGACCAGGGCCGATGAAACCATCGAGCCGCAGGTCGGGGGAGTCGAGTATCGCCTTGATGGCCGGGACGATCGTGACGTGGTTGCAGAAGATGGAGAAGTTCTCCAGCCCTTCGGCAGCCGCGCGCAGCACGGTCATGGCCGTGGACGGCGCGGTGGTCTCGAAGCCGATGGCCATGAACACCACGCGCTTGTCCGGGTTCTGCCGGGCGATCTTCAGCGAGTCCAGCGGCGAGTACACCATCCGGATGTCGGTGCCCTGGGCCTTCGCGTCGAAGAATGATCCCTGGCTGCCGGGAACCCGCATCATGTCGCCGAACGATGTCATGATCACGTCCGGATTCGCGGCCAGGTGCATGGCGTCGTCGACCCGGCCCATCGGGATGACGCAGACCGGGCATCCCGGGCCGTGCACGAGCTCGACAGACTCGGGCAGGTAGTCCTCGAGCCCGTGCTTGTAGATCGTGTGGGTGTGGCCGCCGCAGACTTCCATGAACTTGTAATGGCGCCCCGGCTCGCACAGGGCGGCGATCTTCGCGGAGAGCGCGTGAGCCTGGTCGGCGTTGCGGAACTCATCGACGAATTTCATGTCCGGCCCTCCTACTCGATCATCGATTCCTGCAGGGCGGCGAGTTCTTCCTCGTAGGCCTGCCCGATTCCCTCCAGGAACTCCAGTGCCGCGGCCGCCTCGTCCTCGTCGATCTTCGACAGCGCGAAGCCCACGTGGATGAGTACCCACTCACCGACCTTGGGCGGATCGTCGGTGAGCAGCCCGATATTGATGACGCGCCGGACCCCGCTCACGTCCACCTTGGCCAGGTCAGGCTGACCGGGGACGAACTCGATCACCTCGCCGGGTATGCCGAGGCACATGTGACCACCCCTTCGTAGCTCATGCAGAGCCGTCGCTGACGGAGCGCTGCTCGCTGGTGCTGGATCCGGCCGCGGCGACCAGGTCCTTGACGACCCGCACCGCCTCGCCGACCGCCGCGGTAACCACCGGGCTCAGTCCGATGCCGTAGTCGACGCTGGCGGGCTCGCAGCCGACGAGGAGCACCTTGCCGGCGTCTGCGCCGAGCATGTCAAGCACGCCGAACACCACATCGGGCTGCATGCCGTGCGCGTCAAAGAGCTGGCTGCCGGCGTCCGCCCCCGCCGCGGCGGCCGGCTGGCCGTGCTCAAGCTCGATCACGTAGATGGTGCCCGGATCGTCGCCGCGCGAGGTGGCGTCGATGAGAATCGTGCTCTCGTACCCGTTGGCCAGGTCGTACGCCAGGTGCATGCCGCTGATCCCGTAGTCGGCGACCCTGACCCACTCGGGGAGATCCTCGGTGGCCAGCCGCCGCGCGACCTCGACCCCGAATCCGTCGTCGCCCAGGAAGATATTGCCGACCCCGGCGACGAGCATGCGGCTCGTCACCGGATCACCTGCTGCCGGGTCGCGGCGGCGACCGTGAGCTGCCAGAGGATGTTGTAGACGGTGGTCTGCGCCTCCTGGATGCGGTGCACCGACGATGACGGCGCCACGAACAGGTAGTCGATGCTGTCCAGCTCGGCCATCTTGCCGCCCTCGTAACCGGAGAAGCCGATCGTCAGCATCCCGCGCCGGCTCGCCTCGTCAAAGCCGCGCACCAGGTTGGCTGAGTTGCCGCTCGTGGAGAGGCCGACCGCGATGTCGTCCTTGCGGCCGAACGCCGCGAGCTGCCGGGAAAAAACCACGTCCACGCCAATGTCATTGCAGAGCGCGGTGAGGGTAGCGGGATCACTGGCAAGGCTGAACGCAGCCAACGGCGTGCTGCCGCCGCCCGGGTTCAGGTACAGGGTGGCCACCTGCTGGGCGTCCGTTGCGCTGCCGCCGTTGCCGAACGCGAACAGGCGGCCGCCCGCGGCGAACCGGCGGGCCGCCTGCTGCGCGCACTCGGCCAGCCGGGCGCCGTCCCGCGCGCAGATCACCTGGCGCAGCTCCATGATCTCGGCTGCCTTGGCGACGGTGGACCTGCGCACCTCCTCGAGCACGGCCGGGAGATCGCTCGTGCTCGCGTACAGGAACGGGTAGAGGGACTCGACCGTCCCCTGGCCGGTCTCGCTGTCCTGCCGGGTCACCCTGGTCAGCTCCCCACCACTGCGATGGCCTCCCTGGCGTGCACCAGGATCGTGTCGCCGACGCCCGCCGTGACCAGCGCGACGCTGACCTCCTCCTCGCCCGCGCCAGTATCAACGATGGCCAGTTCATCGTCGAGGAGCCGCACGATGGTGACGGCCACGGCCGTATCCGAGCAGGTGATGCAGACGTCATCGTGGCACTCGGGAACGGGGCCGGTCATGCGACCACCCCCGGGGCCAGGATGCCGGGCTGCTCGAAGAACACGTGCACGAGTTCCCAGAGCACGTGGTAAGCGGTGACCTGCATCTCCTTGACGATCCTCGGATCATCTGACCTGGCCACCAGCAGGTGCTCGGCGGCCCGGCTGGCCGCGATCTCGCCGTCGCCGCCGCCCCCCACGAGCGCGATCGTCAGCATCCCGAGCGCACGGGCGGCGAGCAGCCCGGCCAGGACGCTGGCGCAGCTGCCGTCGGCGGCGATGCCGAGCGCGATGTCAGCGGGCTCGGCCAGGAAGCGGATCTGGTGGGCGAAGATCGGGGCCATGCCGTCGCGGGCCGCCACCCCGGTCACGGTGGCGACGTCCGATGTCAGCGAGATGGCAGGAAGCGCGCGCTTTCCGACGATGACCGGATGGACGAACTCAACCGCCACGTGCTGCGCGTCGGTGCTCGCCCCGCCGGTGCCGAAGACGACGAGCTTCCCGCCCCGGTGGAAGCGGATCGCCATGTCGTGGCAGGCGGCCGCCACCGCGCCGGCCTGGTCGGCGAAATCCTGCATCGGGGCGACCCGGAGGTCGAACAGGCTGGCGGCCGCACTGCCGTCCGGGGCCGCGCTGCCGGCCGCAGCGGGCGGCCCGGCGGCGGCCATGGCCGCCGCCGGGGCAAGGCCGTCGGCGGCTGTCATGCCGGTGCCTCCGCACCGTCCGACAAGTCGATGTCGGCCTCGATGCTGACCGCGTCGCGTACCTTCAGCGCCCCGAGAAACCCGGAATACGGCTTGATCCCGTAGTCGGACTGCAGTACCGAGCCGGTGGCCTGGTAGCGATCCTCGCCATTCTGGCTGACCTTCAGCTTGATCGGCCGCGTGACGCCGCCCAGCGCGAGCGTCCCGCTGACGGTGCCGCCGCCGCCGGCACCGGGCTCGAACCCGGTCGCGGTGAAGACGGATTCGGGATTGCGGTCGGTCCCGAGGGTCTTCCGCGCCGTCGCGCCGATATCGCGCCGGTCCCTGTCGGTGAGCGGCTTGAGGCCGCCGGTCCCCTCGCGCACGATCAGGGCGCCCATGTCGATCTTTACCTCAAGGGCAGTCGGCGTGAGGTCGTCACCGACGGTTAGCTCGCCGGACCACCGGGTTGCCTCGATCGTCAGGTCGTGACCAGCTTGGGCAGCCATTCCTTCGCGCGCTGTGCGTATCACAATCCGGCTACGGTCCGTGCCGAATGGGTGGCGCCCTGCCTGAATCGCCATGGCAGCACCGTAAGACACATGTGGGGGGGCGTCCAGTGGTCCGGCCAGACAGGTTTGACTATTTGCCGATCCGGGTGGCATCGGTAACAAGCCGGACCTCCGGGCTACGGGAGCGGGACCTCGCCGAACACTTCCTGGATCCGCCGCAGGTCGCGCATCCGCGGCTCGGTCGCACCGCCCACCCAGCGACTGACGGTCTTGACCGACACGCCGAGTTGCCGCGCGGCGGCCTCCTGGGTCAGGCCCTCCCGGCGAAGCGCGCTCGACATCCACTCCGCGAAGGTGCCCGGCTGCCCGGGCTCGCGCCGCTGCGCTGTCTCCGGGCCGGTCGCCCCCGCCGGGGCCGCGTCCCCCGCGGGAGCTGCCTGCGCCGGGGAGGCGCCCGGCCAGACCGGGGCGCCGGCAGCGTCGGCGTCCTGGACCCAGGCGGCAGCGGGGTCGCCGGGCAGCGCGGGCAATGCCGGCGGCATGGCCAGCGCGCTCTGCGGCGTCAGCTGGACGGGCTCAGCGACCGGCATCTCCGAATGGAGCACGTCGACCTCGACGTGCTCGGGAAAGATGCGGAACGCCACCTGAATGCGCCCGGTGGGCCCCGCGGCATCGAGCAGGGCGCGGAAGACCGTCTCGCCGACCTCGCGGGTGCCCTCATCGGTCAGCGGGGACTCGGCCAGGCAGCGGCGGACGAAGTCCCTGATGTCGGGAATCGACGACGGGCGGGCGGGAAAGCTCTGGGAAAGCACCACGACCGGTACGACCTCGATCGAATCCCGGCCGGGACCGGGCAAAGGTTCAGTCACCGGTCTCTCCCTCAGGCAAGCCTCAGCTCAGCAGGAACTAGGCATAAGCCAGGGTACGTGTAACGAGGTGAGTCATGAAACCTCAACGGGTGAGTAAGCCGCCGGCCGGCTCGCGTAGCGGTCCTGCCGCGGACACTTGAGTCGGACAAATCCTGCTGGGCAGACATTTGTGTCCTACGAAGTGTCTGATGTGTCTTGAAGCCAGGAGCATGTCGGTTTAGCATGACCACGTCTACGCATCAACGAGGCGAGGTGCGTGCCCATCATCTCTGCAGCAGCTGCGCGATCCACAGTCGCGCGATCCACTGAGGCCGCGGGCCGCCGGGAGGCTGACGCCGCCCGTCCGCGGGTACGGATCGCCGCTGGCAGGTTAACTGCCAGCAGTGCTCCAGCCATCAGCGCCGCGCGCCGTCGCCAGCGGACCGGGCGCATCCGGTATCCAGCCGATCCAGAAGCGAGGAGGTGGCCTCCGCATGGCCACTGGCACAGAGACAACCGAAACATCGCAGGCTGAGACCGCCGCGGAGCCCGTGGTCCACATTCTCTGGATGAACGGCGGGCTGGGCTGCGACGGAGACTCCGTGGCCCTGACCGCGGCCACCCAGCCCAGCATCGAGGAGATCGCGCTCGGTGCGCTGCCGGGGCTGCCCAAGGTGGCCGTGCACTGGCCGCTGATCGATTTCGAGTGCGGCCCGGAGCAGGGCGCCGACAACTTCATCGAGTGGTGGCACAAGGCCGACCGCGGTGAGCTCGATCCCTTCGTGCTCGTGGTCGAGGGATCGATCCCGAACGAGGCGATCAAGGAGGAAGGCTACTGGTGCGGGTTCGGCAACAATCCCGCGACCGGCCAGCCGATGACCACCAACGAGTGGCTTGACCGGCTCGCGCCCAAGGCGACCGCGATCCTGGCCGCCGGGACCTGCGCTACCTACGGCGGCATCCACGCGATGGCCGGGAACCCGACCGGCGCGATGGGCGTCCCTGACTATCTCGGCTGGGACTGGCGGTCGAAGGCGGGCCTGCCCATCGTCTGCGTGCCCGGCTGCCCCACCCACCCGGACAACCTGTCGGAGACCATTCTTTACCTGCTCTACCAGGTGGCCGGCCAGGCGCCGATGATCCCGCTGGACGAGGCGCTGCGGCCGACCTGGCTGTTCGGGGCCACCGTGCACGAGGGATGCGACCGGGCGGGCTACTACGAGCAGGGTGACTTCGCCGTCGAGTACGGCTCTCCCAAGTGCCTGGTCAAGCTTGGCTGCTGGGGACCGGTGGTCAAGTGCAACGTGCCCAAGCGCGGCTGGATCAACGGCGTCGGCGGCTGCCCGAACGTCGGCGGGATCTGCATCGCCTGCACGATGCCTGGCTTCCCCGACAAGTTCATGCCCTTCATGGACGAGCCGCCGGGCTCGAAGGTCTCCACGACCGCGAGCAGCCTGTACGGGACGGTGATCCGCACCCTCCGCGGCTTCACCGCGAAGACCCTCGACGACGAGCCCAAGTGGCGCGTGAAGGGCGACGAACTGCTGACTGGCTACAAGAAGACCTGGTGACATCAAGACCTGGTGACATCGGCCGGCGTCGGCTTAGCGGAAGCGGCCGCGCCCAGGAACAGGGAGAGGGATGAGCGATGACGACGGTCGATGACGCCGGCGTAGTGGAGATGAACTGGGACCCGATCACGAGGATCGTGGGCAGCCTGGGCATCTACACCAAGATCGACTTTAAGCAGAAGAAGGTCGTCGAGTGCCACAGCACATCGTCGATCTTCCGCGGCTACAGCATCTTCATGAAAGGCAAGGACCCGCGGGACGCGCACTTCATCACCAGCCGCATCTGCGGCATCTGCGGTGACAACCACGCGACCTGCTCGGTCTACGCCCAGAACATGGCCTACGGGGTGCGCCCGCCGCACCTCGCTGAGTGGATCATTAACCTGGGCGAGTCCGCCGAGTACATGTTCGACCACAACATCTTCCAGGAGAACCTGGTCGGAGTGGACTTCTGCGCCAAGATGGTGGGCGAGACCAACCCGAGCGTGCTCGAGCTGGCCAACCGCACCGAGTGCGCGCACGCCGCCGAGCACGGCTACCGCTACATCGGCGACATCATGCGCTCGCTGAACCCGCTGGAAGGGGAGTTCTACCGGGAGGCGCTGCAGGTCAGCCGCTCCACCCGGGAGATGTTCTGCCTCATGGAGGGGCGCCATGTGCATCCCTCCACGCTGTACCCGGGCGGCGTGGGCACCACGGCGACAGTGCAGCTGTTCACCGACTACCTCACCCGGCTGATGCGCTACGTCGAGTTCATGAAGCGCGTCGTGCCGATGCACGACGACCTCTTCGACTTCTTCTACGAGGCCCTGCCGGGGTATGAAGAAGTCGGCAGGCGCCGCGCGGACATGGTCTGCTGGGGCGCCCTGAACGACCCGGATCACTGCGACTTCAAGTACGAGAACATGACCAACTGGGGCAGGAAGATGTTTGTCAGCCCTGGCGTCATCCGGGACGGCGAGCTGCTCACCAACGACCTGGTGGAGATCAACCTGGGCATCCGAATCCTGCTCGGGAGCTCGTTCTACGAAGACTGGGAAGACCAGGAGATGTTCGTCACCAGGGACGCCCTCGGCAACCCCGTCGACCGGCGCCACCCCTGGAACCAGCACACGATCCCGCGCCCGGGCAAGCGCAACTTCGAGGACAAGTACAGCTGGGTCATGTCGCCGCGCTGGTTCGATGGCACGGACCACCTGGCCGCGGACACTGGCGGCGGGCCGCTGCCCCGGCTCTGGGCCACCGCCCTGGGCGGCCTGGTCGACATCGGCTACATCAAGTCCACCGGGCACAGCGTGCAGATCAACCTGCCCCGCACCATGAGCAAGCCCGCGGTCAGCTTCGAGTGGACGATCCCGCGCGACAAGGAGGGGCGGCCGCTGTCCAACGCCATCGAGCGCGACCGGGCGCGCACCTACTTCCAGGCGTACGCCGCCGCCGCGGCGCTGTACTTCGTGGAGAAGGCGCTCGCTGAGATCAGGGCCGGGCACACGAAGACCTGGGAGCCGTTCGATGTGCCAGACGAGGCGTTCAGCGTCGGGTTCACCGAGGCGGTCCGCGGCGTGCTGTCCCACCACATGGTGATCAGGGGCGGGAAGATCGCGAACTACCACCCGTATCCGCCGACCCCCTGGAACGCCAGCGTGCGTGACAGCTTCGGGACGCCGGGGCCCTACGAGGACGCGGTGCAGAACACGCCGATTTTCGAGGAGAACCCGCCGGACAGGTTCAAGGGCATCGACATCATGCGGGCCGTCCGGAGCTTCGACCCGTGCCTGCCCTGCGGTGTGCACATGTCCCTCGGCAAGGGCAAGGTGCTGGACAAGGTGCATACGCCGATGTCAGTCATCCTGGCGACCTGACGGCCGGCCCGGCCCCCGGTCCCCACCCGGGGACCGGGCCGGCCGGGCCAAAGGACCACCCCGCCGGCCAGCTGGCGCAGGGCGGGTTCCGATGATCGCTGGCAGACGGAGGCGAAACGGATGACCGGCGTTCGGCAAGTCGGCACACGGGTGGAGGAACTGCTGGCCGCCCTGCGGACCAGCGGGAGCGGGACGACGGCCGCGGCTGCCGAGGAACTGGTGGGCCTGCTGGTCGGCCTGTACGGCGACGGGCTCGCCGCGATCGCGGCAGTGCTGCAGGACCGTGGCGAGGCTGGCGCTGCGACGATGGCCGCACTGGCCGAGGATCCGCTGGTAGAGAGCCTCCTGCTGCTGCACGGGCTGCATCCGCTGGACGTCGACGCCCGGATTCAGCGTGCCCTGGACAATGTCAGGCCCTACCTCGGCTCGCATGCGGGCGGGGTGGAGTACCTGGGCGTGTTCGATGGCGTGGCGAAGCTGCGGCTGGAGGGCAGCTGCAACGGCTGCCCGTCCTCGACGGTGACTGTCCAGCTGGCGATCCAGGGCGCGGTCGAGGACGCCGCGCCCGAGGTGACGCAGGTTGTGGTGGAGGGGGTGACCGAACCGCCTGGTCCCAAGCTGCTGCAGATCGGCCGCCCGCCGGCGGATGCGGCTGGCCCTGGCTTCGATCCCGCCGCGGGGGAGGGGAGCGGCGGGAGCGACGGAGGCAGCGAGGTCGGCTGGGTGACCCTGCCGGACATCGGGCCGCCGAGTTCCCGGCCGGTCACCGCCTCGGCCGACGGCACGTCCGTGCTGGTCTGCTCGGTCCGCGGAACGCTGTACGCCTATCGCGACGCCTGCGCGGCCTGCGGCTCGTCACTCGCCGACGGGGCGCTGCAGCGGGAACTGCTGACCTGCCCGGGCTGCGCCGTGCGCTACGACGTGCGGCTGGCAGGGAAATGCCTCGACGATCCGGCCGTGCATCTTGACCCGCTGCCGCTGCTGGCCGACAGCCGCGGCGTCCGGGTGGCGTTGCCGCAGGCGGTCCGCACGTGACCGGCAACGTCGGACTCCGCCGTTTCGTCCCCGGTGCCGCGGTCGCGCATCCCGCTCCTGCTGCGGCGCCGGACGCACCGGGCGAGCTGGGCATACCGGGCCGGGACGCGGCAGCGTCCCAGCAGGGGCCCGGGCAGCCTGATGGCGCCCCCGGGCGGGGCACTCCCGGGCCGCCGCCCGGGGGTGCCCCGGCACAGGAAAAGTGCGAGCTGTGCGCGACGGAGGTCCCCGCCGAGCACGGCCACGTCGCGGATCTTGAGCAGTCGACGCTTATCTGCGCCTGCCGGGCGTGCTACCTGCTCTTCACGCACGCTCAGGCGGGCCGGGGCAGGTACCGGGCGGTCCCCGACCGGTACCTGCATGACCCGGCCCGGCAGCTGTCCGTAGCGGAGTGGGATCAGTTCGAGATCCCGGTCGGGCTGGCGTTCTTCCTGCGCAGCTCGCAGCGCGAGGAAGTCAGCGCGTTCTATCCGAGCCCGGCTGGCGCCACCGAAAGCACGCTCAACTTGCAGGCCTGGGACCGGCTCACCGCGGCGCATCCGCTGCTGGGAGCCGCGGATGCGGACACCGAAGCCGTACTGATCTGCCGCACGGACTCCGGCGTCGAGTACTTCCTGGTGCCGATCGACGCCTGTTATGAGCTCGCTGGCCGGATGCGCCTGCACTGGCGGGGATTTGACGGCGGGTCAGAGGCACGGCAGAGCATTGCCGAGTTCCTCTCCGGTGTCCGGAGCCGTGCCAGGGCCTTCCGCGAGGAGCCCTGAGATGGCCGAGCTCGTCTTCGACTGCGTCGGCGCGCACGCTGACCGCTATGCCGTATCTCCTTCCATGTCCTTCTCGCTGCGCATCAGCGACACTAGCGGGCAGAGCGTTGAGGCAATCGCGCTGCGCTGCCAGATCAGGATCGAGCCAGCCCGGCGGCGTTACTCCGAAGCCGAGGCCGAGCGCCTGAACGACCTCTTCGGCGAGACCCAGCGCTGGGCCGAGACGCTCCGGCCGCTGCAGTTCACCAACGTTGCGATCATGGTGCCCCGCTTCACCGGCAGCATCGAGCTCGACCTGCCGGTGATGCTCAGCTACGACCTCGAGATCGGATCGACCAGGTACTTCGCCGGCCTGGACGGCGGCGAGGTGCCGCTGCTGATGCTCTTCAGTGGCACCGTGTTCACCATGGCAGGCGGCAAAATCCAGGCACAGCAGGTGCCGTGGAGCAAGGAGGCGTCCTACCGCCTCCCGATCCCGGTCTGGCGCGAGGCCATCGACGCTCATTTCCCGAACAGCGCGTGGATCAAGATGAGCCGGCAGACATTGGACGAACTGCAGCAATTCAAGACGCGGAGCGCGCTGCCGACATGGGACGCCACGCTGCTGGCGCTGCTGGCAGGGGTGGCGGAGCCCGTGCAGGCCGCGGAGGCCGCGGAGGGGCAGCCATGAGGCTCGATTCCGCTCATCTCGACCACGCCCGCAAGGTGGCTGACGCCATCCTCTACGAGGGTTACCTGCTCTATCCCTACCGGCGCTCGTCGCAGAAGAACCAGATCCGGTTCCAGTTCGGCGTGCTGATGCCGCCTGCCTACCGCGCTATCGACGACTGCGAGCCGTCTGCCAGCCAGACCGAATGCCTGATCGAGTGCCCTGATGACGCCGAGGTGCGCATCCTGGTCCGCTTCCTGCAGTTGCAGCGGCGGATCGTCTACGGGGTCGCACCGGGAACCGGCGAGATGCGCAAGGTCGCCAGCCTGCAGGTGGACGGATCCGATTTCACCGCATGGGATGAGGCCGCCGAACGGGAACAGCAGGTGGCTGTCTCCGTCGCCGCGCTGCTCGGCGAGGACAGCAACCTTGAGTTCCATGCCGGGCCCGGCGAGGCTGTTGAGGACCTCACTGACTCCGGCGGCGAGACGGCCGGCCGCCTGGTCCGCCAGTGGGACGGGATCGACGGGATGATCAGGCTGCACGCCGAGCGGGTCGCCGGGCCCTACCATGCGCTGCGGCTGCGGGTCAGGATAGAGAACCACTCAGCGCCCGCCGCGCCGCTTCGCAGCAGGGAGGACGGGCTCCGGCAGTCCCTGATCGCGGCGCATTCGCTGATCGCCGTGCCGGGCGGGACCTTCCTGTCCATGACCGGCCCGCCCGAATGGGCGGTCGCGGAGATCGCGTCCTGCGTCAACGTCGGGACCTGGCCAGTGCTGGCCGGCCCGGAAGACTGCAAGGACCTCATGCTGGCCTCTCCCGTGATCCTCTACGACCACCCCGAGGTTGCCGCGGAGAGCGCCGGCGACCTCTTCGACGCCACCGAGATCGACGAGATCCTTACCCTGCGCACGATGGCGCTGACCGACGCGGAAAAACGCGAGGCCCGCGCCACGGATCCGCTTGCCGCTGAGCTGATGGACCGGATGGACCACATTCCGCCGGAAATGCTGGAACGCATGCACGGCGCCATCCGGTATCTGCGGCCCGTCGGCGGCCCGGCGCCCGCGCAGCCTGCGGCTGACAGCATGCCCGGATGGCCGGCGGCTGACGGCGAGCCCGCATGGCCGGGGGCTGACGGCGTGTCCGGGTGGCCGGCGGCGGCTGACGGCATTCCTACCTGGCCGCCGGGGGCCATGACCGAGCTGCCCGTGCCGGAGCCGACTGCCGTGATCACGGACCGCCCGTCAGTGCCATGGTGGGATCCGGGCGCGGATGCCTCCGTCTCGCCGGACACCGACCACGTCGTGGTCGCCGGTGTCCGGATCGCCAGCGGCAGCCGGGTCGTGATGCGGCCAGGCATCCGGCGTGCCGACGCCCAGGATCTTTTCCTCGTCGGGCGCGAGGCCACGGTGCAGGCGGTGCTGCATGACGTCGACGGCCAGGTGCACCTGGCCGTCAGCCCGGACAATGACCCCGCCGCCGAGCTGCAGCGCAATCACGGCAGGTTCCTTTATTTTTCGCCCGACGAGATCGAGCCCATCGAGCCCGCCGGGTCCGCCGGGGCGCCCGGCTGAACGGCCGGCCCATCACCCACCAGTCATCCGAGCCATCACCACCAGTCATCAGAGGAGGAAAAACGAGATGATCTCGAGACTGATCAAGGCAGTAGTAGTCGCGGTCGTGCTCGCGGCGGTCATCCAGTCGCTGCCTGACGTCAAGCGCTACCTCGAACTCCGCGAGATGTAGGCGCTGGGACGCGGCATTCACTCATCCGGACCGACGAGGCGAGGCAGGAAAATGGAAGCGATCATTGGATTCGTGGCTGGTTACCTGGCCGGCAGCCGGGACGGGCGAGCGGGCCTTGAGCGGCTCCGCACATCATGGCACGCCATCAGGACCTCGCCGGAGGTGCGCAGGCTGGCAGGCGAGGCGGCAGTCATGGCCGAGGCCACTGTCCGGCGGGCCGCCAGCGGCGGCCTCAGCGGGACGGTGAGCGGCGTGACGGACCTGATCGCGAGCCGGGCAGCCAGCCGCCAGGGACAGCGCGCAGCCTGATGCGGACCGTCCGCAGCCGGCCGGTTGCGGATTACCCGGGACCGGGGATCGGCCCGGGCCGGCCGGGTCACCGTCGGCCATCCGGGTGCTGTGCGCACGCGGGCGGCCGGGTTTGGCACGATGGGCCAGGTGAACCTCTACCTGCTCGCCACTGACGGCGCGGTCGCCAGTGCCGACCGCCCGTCGATCGAGCGCCTGCTGAAGGATGACAAGCTGCTCTGGCTCGACCTGGAAGGCAAGGGCGCGGAGGGCGCGGCTCTGCTGCGCGATGTGTTCGATCTCCACCCGCTGGCGCTTGAGGACGTCGAGGAGTTCGGGCAGCGCCCGAAGATCGAGGACTTCGGTGACGTCTCGTACCTGGTTGCCTACGGGGCGAAGGGTGCGACCGAAGAGCTGGTCGAGGTGCACTGCTTCTACTCGGAGCACTACGTGATCACGGTCCGGCAGGAGCCCTGCGCGGTCCTGGACGAGCTCAGGAAAACTTTCGGCCAGCCAGGCGGCGCGCTGTCCGTGCAGTCGGCCTCCCGGAGGCCGCGGCCGATCCGGCTGATCCTGCTGCACCACGTCATGGACAGCCTGGTCGACAGTTTCTTCCCGGCGCTGTCGGACTTCGATGACCGGATTGACGACCTTCAGCAGCAGATCTTCGCCAAGCCAGGCGACGAGCAGCTGTCCCAGCTGTTCGCCATGCAGAAGTGGCTGGTCGGGCTGCGCAAGCTGGTGACGCCGCAGCGTGACTCGATGGCGTCGCTGGTCGCGGGGGTGACGAGCCTGCCGGGAATGACACCCGAGGGCGAGCCCTACCTCCGGGACCTCTATGACCACCTGATCCGGATCAGCGACCTTGTCGACAGCTACCGTGACCTGCTGAGCAACGCGATGGACGCGTACCTGTCGATCGTGTCCAACCGGCTTAACGAGGTGATGAAGCAGCTCACCGTCATCGCCACTATCTTCCTGCCGCTCTCGTTCCTCACCGGATTCTTCGGCCAGAACTTCGGCTGGATGGTCAACCGGCTCGGCAGCCTGCCGACCTTCCTCTTGCTCGGGATGGGCACCGAGATACTCGCGGCAGCCGGGCTCTTCACGCTGTTCCGCCGGCGCGGCTGGTCCTGACCGCGGCGAGAATGACGGTGATGCCGAGCGCACCGGCTGGCGGAAGGGTGATCAGCGCGGGAAGCTGGTAGCGCCAGGAGAACTCGAAGAGGTCAGAGGCCAGCAGCACCGCGACGGCTGTGGTGAAGATGAGAAAGCAGGCGAGGGCTGCCTGGTACTGACCGAGGCCGGCCCGGGGCTGCGCGGGGGCGGTGCCGCGCCGGCGGCGCGCCAGGCTGACCGAGCCGATGAGCCCGGCGATGGCGGCGATCGCGAGCAGCGGTCCTGGGGTGTAGCCGCCGCGTAGCTGGTAGGACCGCAGGAAGACCGCCAGCGGCCGGACAACTGCTGCCTTGCCGCCGACCGATGCGGGCAGCGGCTTCAGGTAGTTAATCCCGCCGTTGGCGGTGAGCTGCACGCCAAGCACGATGACGTGCTGGCTGTTGACCGCGATGGTGGATCCGTAGGTCGGATACCTGTCCTGGAACTGCCAGCGGGAGATCGGGGTGTCTCCCGGGCTGGTGACCCGGGTCAGCGCGAACAGCTTCAGCGCATCCCGGCTGATCCCGCGGACGACCCGCAGCGGCTGCTGCCGGAGCACCTGGTGATTGAAGCTGGAGATGACCTTGCTCCGCCGCCGCCCGGCCGGGGGGGCGAAGTCCCTGAGCGGCGAGGCCGGGCTGTGCTCAAGACCATCCGGGCCAAGTGCCCGCTGGCTGGGCGTCGGGCACAGCGGCCGCTGGTAGGCGGGAAGCTTCAGCGTTGCGCAGTCGGCGTCTGCCGCCAGCCGTCCGTAGAGCTCGCTGGTGCCGGAGTGAGAGAGCTGGAAATGCCCGTTCTCCGCGAACGAGATGCCGCAGTAGAGGAGGATCGGCAGCGCGAAGGCGGCGCACAGGGCGGCGGCGTGGCCGGCCCGTCGCCGCCAGCCGCCGGCCGTGATCGCCGCGTAGACGGCTGCTGGCAGCACGAGTATCTCGCCGACCTGCCGGAACGTCGCCGAGAAGCCGAGGATCAGCCCGGCCGCGATGACCAGGCGCAGTCCTGGTCTCGGCCGCCAGAGCAGCGCGGCGAGCCCGGTGACGATCAGCGCCTCGAACCACACGTCCGGCATGATCGTCTGCTCCATCTGGAGCTGGTAGGCGTCCAGCAGGACCGGGGCAATGGCCAGTGCGGCCAGCCAGCGGGGGCAGCCGCGGCGCAGCAGGACCAGGTACAGCGTCACGGCCATGGCCAGGCCGAGCAGGTGCTGCACCACTGTTACCGCGTTCAGGTTTCCGAAGATCAGGATGAATCTGAGCGGCAGCTTGTAGCCGACCGGGTCCGTGCCCGGCCATGCGCTGTAAAGGTATTTGACGGTGTCGATGTAGAGCAGCGCGGGCCGGTAGGCGAGCTGGGTGATGATCCGCAGTACCAGGCCGGCCAGCAGCAGCGCAGCCGCCAGCCAGTGCCGGCGCAGCGCCGGCCGCATGCCAGCTTGCCAGCTGCCAGGGCCATCAGCAGGTCGCGAATGTGCGGCTGGTCCAGCCATT
>PMSW01000043.1 GCA_003168215.1 Actinomycetota bacterium | reverse complement strand
CGGCCGCTCCCGGTCCGGCCGCCGCCGTTCCCGCCACAGCCAGCACCGAGGCCGCTGAGGCCAGGCCAGCCGATGATGTGGCCGATCCTGTTCGCCCCGCAGCCAGCAAGCAGGTTCCGGTGGCCGGCGGAGACGATAACCAGGAGAGTGCCGCCGGCCGCGGCAGCGAGGAACAGCCGAGCAGCGACGTCACCGTGGTTCCCGGCATCACCAGGTACCATCGCGGCGACTGCATCCTCATCCGCTTCCTCGGCGAGGAAGATCTTGAGCGCATGACGAGGGCGGCGGCTGTAGCGGCAGACTGCGTGCCCTGCAAGGCCTGCCAGCCCGATAAGACGCCCGCCGGGGCATAGCAGGGGTTATCAGTCCGGATTTAGCGCAACATTGCCCCCCGCGTGGAAAATCCGGACTGATAACCGATGGGTGGCTCTGCTATCCAGCCTGGGCCGGCTGCACGCGGCTGATCGAGAACGCCAGGCCCAGATCGGGATCGGCGTGCTCACCAGCGCCGGCGCCGGCCGCCCGCTGGCCGGCCCCAGCCCACTCACCGGGGCGCTCAGCGTACTCGGCTGCCAGCACCTCGCCGCTGATCATCGGCCCGTACTCGGTGAGCGCGGCGGCGAGTTCGGGGTCCGTCGCGGTCCAGCGCAGCGAGATCCGGTCGCTGACGTCCAGCCCGTCACGCTTGCGCGCGTCCTGCACGAGCCGCACCACCTCTCGGGCGAGCCCCTCACGGCGCAGCTCCGGCGTGATGCTCACCTCAAGCGCGACCGTCTCACCGCCGTCCGAGGCAACGGCCCAGCCGGACCTGGGCGTCTGGGTGACGATGATGTCGTCCGGCTCAAGGGTCACGGGCGAGCCGCCCGCCAGGACCGACGCAGCTCCGGCCGAGCCAAGCTCGGCCGCCAGCCCTGCCGCGTCCGCCGCCTCGATCGCTGCGGCGACCGCCGGGGTTGCCTTCCCGAAACGCCGCCCGAGCGCGCGGAAATTCGGCTTCACCGTGACGTCCACCAGGTCCTCGCCGACGCTGGCCAGCGTGTCGAGCACGTGCACGTTAAGCTCATCGGCGACCTGCCTGCGCAGCTCATCGGGCAGGCCGCCGAAACCGGCAGCGCTGACGAGCGCGCGTGCCAGCGGCTGCCGGATCCGGACGACCGCCGACGAGCGTGCCGAACGGCCAAGGTCGACCAGTCGCCTGGTCAGCGCCATCTGCGCGGACAGCTGCTGGTCGATGAGCCTTGCATCAGGCACCGGCCACGCAGCGAGGTGCACGGAGTCCGGCCCGGTGCCGCCACGCAGCACATCCCACACGTAGTCGGTAAGGAACGGGACCAGCGGCGCCATCAGCCGGGTCAGCGTTTCCAGGCAGTCATGCAGCGTGGCGAAGGCCGCCGCCCCGCCGGGAGTTCCTGGTCCCTCCCAGAATCGGCGCCTGGACCGGCGCACGTACCAGTTGGACACGTCGTCGATGAAGGCGGCGATCCGCCGCCCGGCCGCCGCGGAGTCGAACGCCTCCATGGCCGTGGTGACGTCACGCACCAGCGCGTGCAACTCGCTCAGCACCCACCGGTCGAGCACTGGCCGGGCAGCGGCAGACGGCGCCTCGCTGCTCCGTTCCGGACCCCATGCATTGCCCTGGGCGGCAGCGGCATTCGCGTACAGCACCAGGAACGACGTGGTGTTCCAGTAGGTCAGCAGGACCTTGCGGACGATCTCCTCGAGCACGCCCTGGCTGATCCTCCTGGCCGCCCATGGTGATCCGCTCGCCGCGAAGAACCAGCGCAGCGCGTCTGCCCCGCGGGAGTCCATCAGCGGAATCGGCTCGAGCACGTTGCCGAGATGCTTGCTCATCTTGCGCCCGCGGTCATCGGTGAGCAGGCCCAGGCAGAGCACGTTCTCATACGCCGACCGGCCGAAGACCAGCGTGCCGACCGCCATCAGCGAGTAGAACCAGCCCCTGGTCTGGTCGATCGCCTCGGCGATGAACTGCGCCGGGTAGGCGCGCTCGAACTCGGCCTGGTTGTGCAGCGGGGCGCCGAGCTGCGCGAACGGCATGGCTCCCGAGTCGTACCAGCCGTCGATGACCTCCGGCACCCGGCGGCCCTCGCCGCCGCATTTCGGGCACGTGATCACGACGTCGTCCACGAACGGCCGGTGCGGGTCGAGCCCGGTCAGGTCACGGCCGGCCAGCTCGGAAAGCTCGGCCAGCGATCCGGCGCAGGTGACGTGCTCGTCGGCGCAGATCCACAGCGGCAGCGGGGTTCCCCAGAACCGGCTCCGTGACATCGCCCAGTCGACGTTATTGCGGAGCCACTCGCCATAGCGGCCGTGCTTGATGGTCGGCGGCTGCCAGTTGGTCTTCTCGTTCTCCGCGAGCAACTCGTCCTTGATGGCCGTGGTGCGGATGTACCAGGACGGCAGCGCGTAGTAGAGCAGCGGAGTGCCGCAGCGCCAGCAATGCGGGTAGCTGTGCTCGTGCGGATGGGAGCGGAACAGCAGGCCCCGGTCGGCCAGGTCGCTGGCCAGTGGCTCGTCGGCGTCCTTGAAGAACATCCCGCCGACGAGCGGCACCTGCTCCTCGAACGTGCCGTCCGGCCGGACCGGATTGACCACCGGCAGGCCGTGCGCCCTGCCCGTCTCCATGTCGTCCGCGCCGAACGCAGGCGCCAGGTGGACCAGGCCGGTTCCGTCCTCCGTGGTGACGAAGGATCCGGTCACGACCCGATGCGCGCCCGGGATCTCTACCAGGCTGAACGGAGGTTGGTATGTTGCTCCCGCCAGCTTGCCTCCCGTGATCCGGGCGGTGATGTGCCAGCCCTCGCCCAGCACCCGGTCGAACAGCGCCTCCGCGACCACCACGCGGTCACCGTCGCCTGAGTTCCTGGCAACCACGTAGGTCTCGTCCGGGTGCACGGCGACCGCGGTGTTGGAGACCAGGGTCCATGGCGTCGTTGTCCAGACCAGCAGGTCCGCGCCGCTGAGCTGCGGATCGGCGCCGTCCGGCAGGGTCAGCAGCGGAAAGCGGACCGTCACGGACGGGTCGGTGACCACCTGGTAGACATCTGGCTGGCCGAGCTCATGATCGGACAGCGGGGTTCCGCATCTCGGGCAGTACGGGCTGATCCGGAAGTCCTTGACCAGCAGGCCCTTGTCGAAGATGACCTTGAGCGACCACCAGACGGACTCGATGTAGGAAGCGTCCATCGTCCGGTAGGCGCTGGCCGTGTCGACCCAGTAGCCCATCCGCTCGGTCATCGCCTCGAACGCGTCGACGTGCCGCAGCACCGACTCGCGGCACCGCTCGTTGAACTCCCTGATGCCGTAGGCCTCGATGCCCTTCTTGCTGGCCAGGCCGAGTTCTTTCTCGACCGCTACCTCCACCGGCAGTCCGTGGCAGTCCCAGCCTGCCCGGCGCGGCACGTGGAACCCCTGCATGGTCTTGAAGCGCGGGAACGCGTCCTTGAACACCCTTGCCTCGACGTGGTGCACGCCGGGCATGCCGTTCGCGGTCGGCGGGCCCTCATAGAAGGTCCAGAGCGGGCCGGCCGCGCTCTGGTCGAGGGAGCGCTGGAACACGTTCCCGTCCCGCCACCTGGCCAGTACCTCGTGCTCGATGGCCGGCAGGTCGATGACCGCGGGCAGATCAGGGAAATGCCGGCGTCGAAAGCCGGCCGCCGGGGGACTGGCGGCCGGGGNNTGGCGGCCGGGGGACTGGCGGCGCCGGAGCCTGGCTCCTGAGGGCTGTCTGTGCTCGTCATGGGCGGCGGCCTCCCGCGGATCGGCGCGCGAGCGGCGTATCGGGTCCGCAAGCACGGCGTTTCGCGGAGGGACGAGGCACGCCGGCGGCGGCCCCGCGGTACCACCCTCCTTGGCCGCGGTCCCGCGGGCGCCAGCCCGGTTCCTGCGACCCTCTCGGTTGAGCTTCTGCTGCCGGTTCTACTTGGCCTGGTCATGGCGGGCGGCTCGCCGCCGCCGGTACCGTCCCCGCGTGGCGGGGTGCCGTTCTTCCGGCGGCTCCGGGGTGATCTGGTCCGCTGCGCGCTGCTCCCGGGCTCGCACCGATCCCGGGTCGCTCCTAGCCGCCGCAGCGGCAGCTGTCCCCATCAGCGCCGTGCAGGATCACAGGATAACCGATAGGTCGCCCGCACTTCTCCGGCTGCGCTGGCGCGCGTGTTTGCGGTCTCCCCCGGTCACCACTTATCCTCCGGTGACTGCCCGCAAATCAAGATCGTTAAATAGCGGGCTGAGGAGGCGGAGATGGCGGCTGATGCGCGGTCGGGTGCCGCTGCTCTCCCTGTGCGGCAGGGGGAGCGGCGCTGGACCGAGGCTGAGCTAGCCGAGGTGCGCGACGAGCTGTCATCCGAGGCCGCTGAGCTGCGCGTCGAGATCGACAAGGCAGAATCGGGCATCGCCGACAGGCTCAGGGACGCGATCGCTGACGCCGGGGATGACCAGGCGGACGCCGGCGCGAAGACATTCGAGCGGGAACAGGAGCTTGCCGTTACCCACAACGCCCGTGAGCTGCTGGAGCAAAGCGAGCGAGCGCTGGCCAGGATCAATGAGGGAACCTATGGTACCTGCGAGTCCTGCGGCGAGCCGATCGGGAAGGCGCGGCTGCAGGCCTTTCCGCGCGCGACCCTGTGCGTAGCGTGCAAGCAGCGCGAGGAGCGCCGCTGACCGGGGCGGCGGCCGGCGCCGTGCCACGGCGCCGGATGGGGGTGCTGCTCGCCGTTGCCGTCACCGTGCTGGCCGCCGACATCATCTCGAAGGTGATCGTCGTCGCCACGCTGTCCAGCCGTCCGCCTGTCCGGCTTCTTGGCGGGCTGCTGACGCTGCGGGTTGACCGCAACCCGGGCGCCGCATTCAGCATCGGCACGTCCATGACCATCGTGTTCACCGCCATCGCCCTCGGCGTGATCGTCTTCATCCTGCGAACGTCGCGCCGGATCCGCAGCGTGCCGTGGGCCGTCACGCTGGGCTTGCTGCTCGGCGGTGCCACCGGCAACCTGACGGACCGGCTGCTGCGCTCACCCGGGCCGCTGCGCGGCTACGTCGTCGACTGGATCCAGCTACCGCACTGGCCGGTGTTCAACGTGGCTGATTCGGCCATCGTCTGCGGCGGCATCCTCGCTGTGCTGCTGGCCGCGCGCGGACTTCCGATCGAAGGGGCCGGGCCGGTTCGTGCCGCCAGCGGACCGGGCGGCGACGCAGGTTCCGCTGACCCCGGCAGTTCTGGTCCGGACGGCATCGCCGGGAATGCGGCGGGCGGCGGCAGCGCATGACGCAGCAGGGCCAGCGCCAGGTGCCGGTTCCCGACGGGCTGGACGGCGAGCGGCTGGATGCTGCCCTGGCGCGCATGTTCGGCCTGTCCAGGGCCAGGGCCGCGGAGCTGATCGCCACCGGCGCTGTCCTCCTCGGCGGGGCCGCGGCCACCAAATCGGACCGCGTCGCCGCAGGTGACTGGCTGGATGTGACGCTGCCCCCGCCGGTGGCAGTCCAGCCGAGGCCCGAGCCCGTTCCCGGCCTCAGGGTGGTGCACGAGGACGCCGACATCCTGGTGGTGGACAAACCCCGCGGAGTCGCGGCGCACCCCACCCCGGGCTGGACCGGGCCAACGGTGCTGCAGGGCCTGCTCGCGGCCGGTCACACGCTGGCGACCAGCGGCGCTGCCGAGCGGCAGGGCATCGTGCACCGGCTGGACGCGAACACGTCGGGGCTGATGGTGCTGGCCAAGAGCGAGCCGGCCTACAGCGCGCTGAAGCAGGCGTTCAGGGACCGTGAGGTGGATAAGCGCTACCACGCGCTGGTGCAGGGACACCCTGATCCGCTGCGCGGCACCGTGGATGCCCCGATCGGCAGGCACCCGTCCGGTGACGGCAGGTTCGCCGTCATCGCCGGAGGGCGGCCCTCGGTGACGCACTACGACACCCTTGAGGCGTTCCGGGCGGCCAGCCTCGTCGAGGTCATCCTGGAAACCGGGCGCACCCACCAGATCCGGGTGCACATGACCGCCATCAGGCATCCCTGCGCCGGTGACCGGCTGTACGGTGCGGACCCGGTGCTCGCCGCGCGGCTCGGCCTGACCAGGCAGTGGCTGCACGCGGTGCGGCTGGGCTTCGCCCACCCGGCCGACGGCCGCAAGGTGGAGTTCTCCAGCGAGTACTCGGCCGATCTCGCCAGCGCCCTCGAGGTGCTCAGCGCGGAGAGCTGACGCGGCGGCGGCGGTGCCGCCAGTGCGAGACCGCCGGGCTGCATTAACACGGAAATTCCGGCGTGCTGGAGGCCGCCGGAATTTCCGTGTTAATCGAACAGCCCCGCCAGCGCCGTGACGCCGCCGGGGCCGAGCACCCGGTGGAACTCGGCGAAGGCGGCAGGCAGCCGATCCGGCCCGGCTGCTTCCCGACTGGTTAGGATCTCGGCTTATGGCGGCCCCTTCCGTCCCGGCGTCCCCGCCAGCGCCGCGGACCCAGCCTGACCAGGCGCTCGGGGAATTGCTCCGCGAAGGGGTCACCTGGGGAGACAGCGAGGCGTGGCTGCCGGCACTGCCGTCGGGGTCGGTGGACCTGTGGTTTACCAGTCCGCCGTACGCCGACGCCCGCGCTTACAGCCGGATTCACCCTGATCGCTACGTCGACTGGTTCCGCCCCTACGCCGCGTCGATGCTGGCGGCGACCAAGGACACCGGCTGGCTGGTGCTCAACATCAAGAACCGGGTAGCCGCGAGCGGCCCGTTCCGGGGCCAGCGGCACCCCTACGTCTACGAGCTCGTCATCGAGCTGCAGCGCCAGGGCTGGCGCTGGCTGGAGACGTACATCTGGTCGAAGCCCAACGCCGTCCCCGGCCGGTTCGGGCCCCGGACCAAGGACAGCTTCGAGTACGTCTATGCATTCGCCAAGGGGCCAAAGCCGTACTTCGACCTCGACGCCATTCGCGTGCCCTACCGGACGGCGCCGGCCGAGATCGCCCGGCGCAAGCTCGACAAGCTCGGCCGGCGCAACACCGACGCGGGCTTCGGGCGCGACCGGACGACGACATACCTGCGTGGCGGCGCTGACCCTGGCAATGTCGTGTCCGTGCCGCAGACCTACAACCAGCACAACGGAGCCGGCGGCCACACCGCCGCGATGCCCGAGGCCCTGGCCGGGTTTTTCGTGCAGGCATGCTCGCCCGGAGGCGGCGTGGTGCTTGATCCCTTCGCAGGATCAGGAACTACCGCGGTCGTTGCCCGCCGTCTGGGCCGGCGGGCCGGCGGACTGGAAATTCACCGCGGTTTCGTCGACGCCGCGCTGGAGCGGTTGCGCGCCGGTGAGCCCGACGATGTGCCGATAGTCATCCAGCTCGCGCACTGAGACCAGCGTGCGCCAGGCACGGCGATGCGCCTCTGCCGGGAGGGGGCAGTGCGCTACCGAGACGGATCGGCGCGCCACACCGGCAACGGACGTCTCCGGCCGATATGGTCGAAGGCACCGGACCGGCGTGGCTGCCGGCGGCAAGGCCGGGAGGCGGTACTTCATGGCGGCAGCCCCGTCCGGGAACCAGGCAGACGGCAATTTTGTGCATCTGCACGTGCATACCGAGTACTCGATGCTGGACGGCGCCGCCCGGCTGAAGGAGCTCTTCGCCGAGTGCCAGCGCACCGGGATGCCCGCCATCGCGATGACCGATCACGGCAACGTGTACGGCGCCTACGACTTCTGGTCGAAGGCCAGCAAGGCCGGGGTCAAGCCGATCATCGGCATCGAGGCGTACGTGGCCCCCGAGAGCCGCGCGCTCAAGAAGCCGGTCAAGTGGGGCGACCCGAGCCAGAAGGACGACGACATTTCGGGTGCCGGCGCCTACACCCACATGACGCTGCTCGCGGAGACGACCGAGGGCATGCACAACATTTTCCGGCTCTCCTCGCTGGCGTCCCTGGAGGGGTTCTTCCGCAGGCCGCGGATGGACCGCGAACTGCTCGCCAGGTACTCCAACGGGATCATCGCGACCACCGGCTGCCCCAGCGGCGAGGTGCAGACCAGGATCCGGCTCGGCCAGTACGACCAGGCCGTCCGGGCCGCGGCCGACTACCGGGACATCTTCGGGCCGGGCAACTTCTTCGTCGAGATCATGGACCACGGGCTGGGCCTGGAGCAGCGCACCAGGGAAGGCCTGAAGCGGGTAGCGACCGACCTGTCGCTGCCCTACGTGGTGACCAACGACTCGCACTACACCAGGCCCGAGGACGCCCGCGCGCACGGGGTCCTGCTCTGCGTGCAGACCGGTACGAACATGGCCGACCCGAACCGGTTCAAGCTCGAGGGCGACGGCTACTACGTGAAGAGCCCGGCCGAAATGCGGGCCATCAGCACGGCGGAGGAGTGGCAGGCCGGCTGCGACTCCACCCTGCTCATCGCGGAGCGGGCGGACGTCACCTTCACCAAGTCCAACCTGATGCCCCGCTTCCCGCTGCCGGACGGCGAGACCGAGCAGAGCTGGCTGCGCAAGGAAGTCTGGGCCGGGATGGACCGCCGGTACCCCGACGGCTATGACGAGCAGCGCCGCCAGCAGGCCGAGTACGAGATCGGCGTCATCGAGCAGATGGGCTTCTGCGCGTACTTCCTGGTCGTCGCCGACTTCATCATGTGGGCCAAGCGGAACGGCATCAGGGTGGGGCCGGGCCGCGGCTCCGGCGCCGGGTCGATCGTGGCGTACTCGCTCGGCATCACCGACCTCGATCCCATCTATCACGGCCTGGTCTTCGAGCGCTTCCTCAACCTCGACCGCGTGACGATGCCGGACTTCGACATCGACTTCGACGAGCGCCGGCGCGGTGACGTCATCCGGTACGTCACCGAGCGCTATGGCGACGACCGGGTCGCGCAGATCATCACCTACGGCACGATCAAGGCCAAGGCCGCGGTCAAGGACTCGGCCCGGGTGCTCGGCTTCCCGTACGCGCTCGGTGACCGGATCACCAAGGCCTTCCCGCCGGCCGTGATGGGCAAGGACATCCCGCTGTCCGGGATCTTCGACCCCGATCACCAGCGGCACGGCGAGGCGGGCGAGCTCCGCGCGCTGTATGAGGCCGAGGCAGAGGTCCGCCAGGTGATCGACACCGCCCGCGGGCTGGAGGGCCTGATCCGGCAGCCCGGCGTGCATGCCGCCGGGGTGATCATGAGCAGCGAGCCGCTGATGGACCACATCCCGGTCTGGAAGCGCGAGGCCGACGGCGCGATCATCACCCAGTTCGACTACCCGGCCTGCGAGGACATCGGGCTCCTGAAGATGGACTTCCTCGGCCTGCGTAACCTCACGGTGCTGGAGGACGCGATCGCCGGGATCGCCGCCAACCGCGGCATAAAGATCGACCTGGACACGCTAGCGCTGGACGACAAGCCCACCTACGAGCTGCTGGCCCGCGGCGACACCCTCGGCGTGTTCCAGCTCGACGGCGGCCCGATGCGGGCGCTGCTGCGGGCGATGCGGGCCGATAAGTTCGGTGACATCGCCGCGGTCATCGCGCTGTACCGGCCCGGGCCGATGGCGAGCGCGCCCGTGTACGCGGACCGCAAGACCGGGCGCAAGCCCGTTATCCCGATCCACCCGGAGCTGGCCGAGCCGCTGCAGGAAATCCTCGGCGAGTCCTACGGGCTGATGGTCTACCAGGAGGACGTCATGTCCGCCGCGATCGTCCTGGCCGGCTACACGCCCGGCAAGGCGGACCTGCTCCGCTGGGCGATGGGCAAGAAGAAGAAGGAGATCCTGGACAAGGAGTACGAGTCGTTCTCGGCCGGCATGCGGGACAACGGCTACTCCAAGGACGCGATCAAGACCATCTGGGACACCCTGGTCCCCTTCTCCGGCTACGCGTTCAACAAGGCGCACGCGGCCGGGTACGCGCTGATCTCGTACTGGACCGCCTACCTGAAGGCCAACTTCCCTGCCGAGTACATGGCCGGCCTGCTGACCTCCGTGGCCGGCGACAAGGACAAGTCGGCCCTGTACCTGAACGAGTGCCGCCGGATGGGCATCAAGGTGCTGCCGCCGGACGTGAACGCCTCCACCGCGATGTTCACCCCGGTCGGCACCGACATCAGGTTCGGCATGGCCGCCGTGCGCAACGTGGGCACGGCCGTGGTGGACGCGATCGTGGCGGCACGCACGTCCAAGGGGGCGTTCACCAGCTTCGCCGAATTCCTGCGCAAGGTTCCGGTGAACGTCTGCAACAAGCGCGTGATCGAGTCACTGGTCAAGGCGGGCGCCTTCGACTCCTTCGGCAGCCCGCGCAAGGGCCTGGTGCTCATCCATGAGCAGGCCATCGACACCGTGATCGACGTCAAGCGCAACGAGGCCATCGGCCAGGATTCGCTCTTCGGCGAGGACACCGAGACCGCGGCAACCTTCGACGTGCCGGTGCCGGCCGGTGAGTGGGAGAAGCCCTCGCTGCTCGCCTTCGAGCGGGAAATGCTCGGGCTCTACGTTTCCGACCATCCGCTGCTTGGCCTGGAACATATCCTCTCGTCGGCTACCGACTGCTCGGTAGCCCAGCTCGTCGGGTCAGCCGCAGAGGAGCCAGAACGCAGTTCAAGGGGCGAGCGCGGAGACGGCCAGCTGGTCACCGTCGGGGGCATCCTGTCCGGCGTGCAGCGGAAGGTAACGAAGCAGGGCAATGCCTGGGCAGCGGCGACGCTCGAGGACCTGGAGGGCGCGATCGAGGTGCTGTTCTTCCCCTCGACCTACCAGGCCGCGCTGACCATGATCATCGAGGATGCGATCGTCGTGGTGAAGGGGCGGCTGGACCGGCGGGAAGACCAGCCCAAGCTGGTCGCGATGGAGGTGAGCGTCCCCGAGCTGCCCACCGGGGAGGACGGCCCTTTCGTGGTGTCGATCATGGAAGCCCGGTGCGTTCCGCCGGTCGTCGAGCGCCTCAAGGAGGTGCTGCGGACCCACCCCGGCCACGTGGAGGTTCACCTGCGCCTGCTCAGCGGCGACCGCATGAAGAAGATACGGCTGGATGACAAGCTGCGGGTGAAGCCATCCCCCTCGCTGCTCGCCGATCTCAAGCAGCTGCTCGGCCCTGGCTGCGTGGGCTAGGCGTCGCGGCTGGCCTGGACGAGACGGCGGGCTGGTCATCGCGGTTCCGGCCTGGCGAGAGTAGCCCTGCCGCGAAGCGCCGCGCCCGGTGACGTAGCCTTCTGCGGAGAATGGCGGATACCGGCGAGATCCCTTTTTCCGCCCGGCCCGACTCCTCCCGGCCAGGCGGCGATCACGCCGCTGCCGCCACCGCAGGGAGCACGAGCAGGCTGCTGCTCACGGCCGCGGCCGTGTTCGCGGTGCTCGTCGCGGGCAGCGCGCTCGTCGGCCTCCTCGCCGGATACATCTGGACCGCGGTGGCGCCGCACGCGCTGGTGGTCACCACCGGCGGCGGGGCAGCCGACGTGGTGAACCCGGAAACGAGCGCGTTCATCGCCGCCGACGGCTGGTTCGCTGCGCTGTGCGCCCTCGGCGGCGCGGCCTGCGGGCTGGCCGGGTGGGCGCTCGCGGTACGCAGGCATGGCGTGCCGGCCGTGCTGGGCCTGCTAGGCGGCGGGGTAGCCGCCGCGCTGGCCGCGCGGTGGATCGGCCAGCGCTCCGGCCAGGCCGCCTTCAACCACCTGCTTGCCGTCAGCAGGCCGGACACGGTCCTACGGGCACCGCTGTCGCTGGGCGCGCATGGTGCCATCGCGTTCTGGCCGCTGGCCGCCGGGCTCGTGGTCGGCGGCGTCGAGGCAGCCGGGCTGCTGCGCGGCCGGCGCCTCGGCGCAGCCGTCGCGGCAGGGCCGGCCATCGGGCCGGCCGAGCCCGCCGTGCCTGATGGCGCTGACGGGTGGTAACGCCGCCTGGCGCGTCAGCTGCCCGCCATGGCGGCGCCGACGATGCCAGCGTCATTGTGCAAGGCGGCCGGCACGACCGGGGCGGTGAGCCCGGTCAGCAGCGGCAGAAACTTATCCGACTTCCTGCTGATCCCGCCGCCGATGATGAAAAGCCCGGGTGACAGCAGCGCCTCCATGCGCTGCAGGTACTCGTCTACCTGCCCGGCCCACTTTTCCCAGCTCAGGTCGTGCTCCTCCTTGGCGTGCTCGGAGGCGCGCTTCTCGGCGTCCTTGCCGCGGATCTCGATATGGCCGAACTCGGTGTTCGGCACCAGGACCCCGCCGTTGAACAGCGCACTGCCGATCCCGGTCCCGAGAGTCAGCATCAGCACGGTGCCCTGATGCCCCGCGCCGGCCCCGAACTTCATCTCGGCAAGGCCGGCCGCGTCGGCGTCGTTGATCATGACGACCTGCAGGCCGGTGGCCTTGCCGAAGAGCCCGCGCGCGTCCATCCCGATCCAGGCCGGGTCAAGGTTGGCGGCGGTCCTGGTAGTCCCGTCGGTGATCACGCCGGGAAACGCGATTCCGGCCGGGCCGCTCCAGCCGAAGCCGGTCACGAGCTCGCGCACGGCGGCGGCGATCGCGTCGGGCTCGGCAGGATGCGGCGTGGCCACCTTGACGCGCTCGGCCACCAGCTTTCCTGTCGTCACATCCACCGGCGCCACCTTGATGCCGGTGCCGCCAATATCGACGCCAAGTATGTGCACTGCGGGCCTCCCTCGCCTTAGTCGTAGCCCTAGGTACGCGCAGGGACAGCGTAGGCGGTGGGCGGTCGCCGAGTGCGGCGACGGTCTCGCTGGCTAGCGGCGGCGGCGGCACGCTACCGTCGCTGCCATGGACCGTTTCGTCGCGGTGCCGGCCGGGGCGGCCAGCCGCGAGGAGCTTGAGCAGGCCTTGGCGCCCGTTATCGTGCACCCGATCGCGGACCTGCCGCTGACGGGCAGGAGAGCCGATGGCGGCCGCTAGCCCGCCCGGGCCGGCCGGCATTCGCGATGTCGCCAGGATTGCCGGAGTCTCCGTCGCGACGGCGAGCCTGGCGCTCAACGGGCAGCCGGGCGTTGCGGACGAGACGCGGCGGCGCACCCTGGCCGCGGCCGAGCAGCTCGGCTACCGCGCCAACCCGCAGGCGCAGGCGCTCCGGCGGGGACGCACCACCACCTATGGCTTCGTGGTGCGTAACTTCGCCAACCCGTTCTTCCTCGAAGTGCTGAGCGGCGCCCAGCAGGTTGCGGCCGAGTCGGGAGCGACCCTGCTCGTCCTGGACTCGCGCTACTCGCTGGAGCGCGAGCGCCGGCACGTCAAGGAGCTGGCCGCGCAGCGCGTGGCCGGGCTGGCGATCGCCCCGGTCGGGAGCGGTGAGTCGATACGGCTCTGGCAGGATTTGCGCCCCGGGGCGCCAGTGGTTGCGCTGAACGGGTCGGCGGACGGCATCACGGGCGTCTCACGGGTCCGCCCGGACGCTACCGCGGCCGTCGAGCTGCCCATGCGCCGCCTGGCTGAGCTCGGCCACGCCTGCGTCGCGTTCCTGTCGGCGCCGCGCGACCTGATGGCCGACCCCGACCGGCTGCGGCACTTCCGGCGCCTCGCCCGTCAGCTCGACGTGCGGCCCCGTGTCATGTACTCCCTGCTCACGATGGCCGACGTGCAGCGGGCTGCGCTGACGTTACTGTCCTGCCGGGACGCCCCGACCGCGATCATCACCAACTCCGACTACACAGCGCACGCGATCTACAAGGCCGCCCGCCAGCTCTCGCTGCCGGTCGGGCGGGGATTGTCGGTCGTCGGGCATGACGATCTCCCCACGTCCGAGCTGCTCGACCCGCCGCTGGCGACCATCCGGATGGATCAGCAGGCCATGGGCCGCGCGCTGATGATGCGGCTACTCGAACCGGGGCCGCCGGACGACTACATCGCCGACGTCGAGCTGGTCCAGCGCGCCTCGCTGCAGCCGCCCGATATGCCCCGTTCAAAGCCTTGCTGACCTGCCTCGATGAACATCAGGTTGCCGTCGGCGTCATCTCGGTAACTTCCCTTGACACCCCCTCGCCGGCTGCGTCAGCATACCGATGCTAAACGTTTTAGGCATTTGGCCTGAATGGTGTTTGGCGGGATGGTCAGCCAGCCTGCAGGCATTGCGGCGCCATGGCCTTTGGACGGACGCGACGGGGATGGGGAAGTTGACAGGAGGCATTCGCGTGAGATCACCATATCGATTGGGGCTCGTAGGACTTAGTGCCCTTGCACTGCTGGCCGCTGGGTGTTCGTCGGGTTCTTCGACAGCCAGTGGCGGGACCAACTGGTCCACGGTCACTTCCGTCTCGGCCGGGGGCGGCATGGCCAAGCTGATCGCCGCGGCCAAGAAGGAGGGCACGCTCAACGTCATCGCGCTGCCCCCGACCTGGGCGAACTACGGCACCATCATCAAGGACTTCACCGCGAAGTACGGGATCAAGGTCAATTCGGCCAACCCGGACGGCACCAGCCAGCAAGAAGTCAACGCGATCAAGCAGGAGAACGGCACCGCCGCCGCGCCTGACGTCGTCGACGTCGGACAGGCCGTCGCGCTGGTGAACACCAGCCTGTTCGCGCCGTACAAGGTCAGCACCTGGAGTTCCATCCCGGCTACCCAGAAGCAGGCAAACGGCCTCTGGTACGAGGACTACGGCGGCTACATGGCGGTCGGCTACTCGTCTAAGTTCGGCACGATCACCTCGCTGAACCAGCTGCTCGGCTCGAAGTTCAAGAACGCGGTCGCGCTGAACGGCAACCCGACCTCGGCCAACGCCGCGCTGAACGGCGTGATGATGGCGAACCTCGCCGAGGGCGGAACGGCCAGCAACATCGCCAAGGGCGTGGCCTTCTTCCACAGCCTCAAGGAGGCCGGCAACTTCTCGCCGGTATCGGCGACCGGCGCCTCGATCAAGGCGGGCACCACCCCGGTCGTGTTCAACTGGGACTACCTCAACCTGCCGAGCTACGTGGGAGTGTCGAACTGGAAGGTGTTCGTGCCGTCGAACGCCGTGCTGGGCGGCTACTACGCGCAGGCCATCAACAAGAACGCGCCGCACCCGGCCGCGGCCAGGCTGTGGGAGGAGTTCCTCTACTCCCAGGCCGCCACTGGTGGCCAGAACCTCTGGCTGCAGGGCGGTGCCCGGCCGGTCGAGGAAGCAGCGATGACCTCGGGCAAGAGCATTGATGCAGCGGCGGCCGCGAAGCTGCCGCCGGTCTCGGGAACGCCGGTGTTCCTGACCCTGGGCCAGAACACCAGCGCCGCCAATTACCTGGCGGCGAACTGGGCCAAGGCCATCAGCTAGCGAGGGAATGTGGCCGTCGTAGCAACGACTGAGCCCGGCGCCCGGCCCGCGAGGGCCGGGCGCCGGGCTTCTATCCCCGGCTGGGTCGGCACTGTGCCGTTCCTCGCCTACGTCGGTGTCTTCCTGCTGCTGCCTACCGGGATCGTGATAGTCGACGCGCTGAAGAATCCCAGCGGCGCGTGGCAGTTCTCCAGCGTCACCGAGCTCGGCAACCCGCTGGTGCGCACCTACTTCATCGGCTCGCTCAAGCTGTGCCTGATCTCCTCCGTGATCGGGGCGGTGTTCGGCGCGATCCTGGCGTACGCCGTGGCGTCCGGGAACCCGGACGGCGTGGTGCGCCGGCTGTACCTGGCGGCCTCGGGCGTCCTCGCCCAGTTCGGCGGCATCACGCTGGCGTTCGCGTTCCTCACGCTGCTTGGCCCCGTCGGCCTGCTGGCGCACGCCAGCTGGTTCTACGACTTCCCCTGGGGCATCGCGCTGATCTACGCATACTTCGAGATCCCGCTGATGGTGCTGGTCTTCATGCCCGCGATCGACGGGCTCAAGGTCCAGTGGCGCGAGGCGTCGGAGAACCTGGGCGCGTCGGCATGGCAGTACTGGCGGCACGTCGGCGGCCCGCTGCTGGCACCGGCCTTCATCGGCTCGACGCTGCTGCTGTTCGCCAACGCCCTGTCCGCCTTCGCGACGATCGAGGCATGGGAGAGTCAGATCGCGTATATCGTGCCGCAGCAGATCAGCATTTCGCTCAGCAGCGAGGTCGGGCTGTCCAATATCAATTATGCCGACGTGCTCGCCCTGGGCATGATGGTCATGGTGGCCATCATCATGACGGGATACGCCTTGCTGCAGCGGAGGGCATCACGATGGCTGCGGTAACGTCGCTGGGCGAGTCGTCCCTTGACAGGCCGGCCGAGCGCCCGCGCGGCATGCAGGCCCGCCGGCGCCGGCGGCTGAACTTGTTCCGCTACCTGGTCTTCACGGTATTCGGGCTGTTCTTTATCTTGCCGCTACTGGCGATGACCCGGTTCTCGCTGGAGGGCCGCACGCTCGGCACGTGGTCGCTGACGGCCTGGAAGCAGATCGTCTCCTATTCCTTCCCGGACCTGCCCCCGCTGCTGCCCGCCATCGAGATCACGCTGGAGCTGGCCGTCATCTCCTGCGTCATCGTGCTGGTGCTGCTGGTGCCGACCATGGTCTGGATCCGGCTGCGGGTGCAGTGGCTCAGCCGGATATTTGAGTTCCTCTGCCTGCTGCCGCTCACCATCCCCGCGATCATCCTGGTGGTCGGCCTCGCCCCGATCTACAACTTCATCAGGCACTACGAGCTATCCGCGCTCATGCTGTTCTGGGCCTACGTGATCCTGGCGCTGCCCTATGCCTACCGGGCGCTGTCGGCCGGGCTGAACGCGATCGACGTGCCGACCCTTTCCGAGGCCGCCCGCAGCCTCGGGGCCAGCTGGTTCACCGTGATCACCCGGGTGATCGTGCCGAACATGTGGCAGTCGATCCTGAACGCCACGGTGCTGACCTCGGCCCTGGTACTCGGCGAGTTCACCATCGCCTACCTGCTGCTGTACACCAACCTGCAGGTGGAGCTGTTTTCCATCAGCCGCAACACGCCGAACGCCTCGGTGATCTTCTCCACCTCGGTTGCCTCGCTGATGTTCGCCTTCGCTCTGCTGTTGATCCTGTCCTTTGCCGGGCGCCGCCGCCAGCGCGGCCGGGGATGAGGTAGCGCACATGACATCGCCAATGACCAGAACGCAGGACGGCACGGCACGGGCCGGGGTCGAGGTGCGGATGGACGGGCTGAGCCGCCACTACGGCCCGGTCGTCGCGCTGGATAAGCTCGACCTGACCGTCCAGGCGGGCGAGCTCATCGCGCTGCTCGGCCCGTCCGGCTGCGGCAAGACCACCACGCTCCGCCTGGTCGCGGGGCTGGAGGACGCCGACGCCGGCCGTATCACCGTCGGCGGCAAGGACATCACTCACCTGTCGGCCAGCAAGCGCGACATGGGGATGGTATTCCAGGCCTACTCGCTGTTCCCGCACATGACCGCGCGGCAGAACGTGGCCTTCGGGCTGCGCCTGCGCCGGATCGCCGCGGCCACGCGGGACAAGCGGGCGATCGAGATGCTCGAGCTGGTGGGCCTCTCCACCCAGGCCGACCGGTATCCGCACCAGCTCTCCGGCGGGCAGCAGCAGCGGGTCGCGCTGGCCCGCGCGCTGGCTATCGAGCCGCAGGTGCTGCTGCTTGACGAGCCGCTCTCCGCACTGGATGCCAAGGTCCGGGCGCAGTTGCGCGACGAGATCCGCCGGATCCAGCTGGAGGTGGGCACCACCACGCTGTTCGTCACCCATGACCAGGAGGAGGCGCTGGCCATCGCGGACCGGGTCGGCGTGATGAAGGACGGCCGGCTGGAGCAGCTCGCGCCGCCCACCGATGTGTACTCGCGCCCGGCGACCTCGTTCGTCGCGGAGTTCGTCGGCCTCACCAACCGGCTGGCGGGCACGGTCAGCGGGCAGACGGTGACAGTGCGCGGACGCGACCTGCCGCTGGTGGACCCCTCGACCCCGGCCGGGCCGGCCACCGCGCTGGTGCGGCCCGAGGCGGTCACGCTGGCATCGGACAGTACCGGCGACTCCGGGCCGCTGGTCGGCACGGTCATCGCCGTAACGTTCCTCGGCGCGACCAGCCGGGTCACCGTCGACCTGGGCGACACCACGATCCTGGCCCAGCTCACGACCGCGGATGCTGCCGAGCTGCCAGCCGGCAGCCGCGTCGCGCTGACGATCCGCCCGGATCCGGTGCTCGTGTCCGCTGATTCACCGGCCCTGAGCGAGGCATGAGCGGACCGCACCCGCCGCTGACCACCGACCGCCGTCTCGGGCCCGGCGCGGTGCTGCGCCGCGGGACCAGCGCGCCCTACCGGGCCGTCGGGATCATCCCGGGCGAGCCGCACATCGTCCGCGAAGAACTCAGCGCGCCCGATCCCGGGCAGCCGCGGCGCGGCCCGCGGCCGCTGCTCAGCCTGGTTCACGTCACCGACCTGCAGCTCGCTGACGTGCAGTCGCCGACGCGGTTCGAGTTCCTCAACCGGTACTTCGCCGATCCGAGGTACGCCAACATCGTGCCGGTGCAGCGCCCGCAGGAGGCACTGACCGCGCACGCGGTCGACGCCACGCTGCGTACGCTCAACGCCGTGCGCGGCCCGGCCACCGGGGTGCCGCCACAGCTGGCGGTGACCACGGGTGACGCGATCGACAACGCGCAGTGGAACGAGATGCAGAACTTCCTCGCGCTGTTCGACGGCGGGCTCGTGAAGCCGGATTCCGGCGCTCCGGGCTATACGGGGGTCCAGTCGCTGGACTGGCCGGACGATATCTTCTGGAAGCCGGATGGCGCCGGCCCGGATGGCTACGACATTTTCCGGCGCGAGTTCGGCTTCCCGCATTACCCGGGGCTGCTGAGCCGCGCGCTGCGCGAGTTCTCCGCAACTGGGCTGAGCGTCCCCTGGCTTTCCTGCTTCGGCAATCACGAGGCACTCCACCAGGGCGTCGGGGCGGTAACCCCGGCCCTCGCCGACGCGCTCGTCGGCGGCAAGAAGCCGCTGGCGCTGCCTGCCGGCTTCGACCATGACCGCGCGCTGGAGCTGTTCACCGAGCGGCCAGAGACCTTCATGGCCGGCCCTGCCAGGGCAGTCAGCGCTGATCCCGGCCGCAGGCCTATCACCAGGCGGGACTTCGTCGAGGCGCACTTCCAGCCGGGCTCGCGCCCGTTCGGGCACGGCTTCAGCGAGCAGAACCGGCTCGACGGCACGGCGTACTACGTCCATGACACGCCGGCCGCCCGGCTCATCGCGCTGGACACCAACTGCCTCACCGGCGGCGCCGCCGGATGCATTGACCGTGATCAGGCGCGGTGGCTGGAGGCGCGGCTGGCTGAGGTGCACTCGTCCTACCGGGCGGCAGACGGGGGCGAGGTGCGCACCGGCCACGATGATCGCCTGGTCATCATCTTCTCCCACCACGGGATAGACACGCTCACCAATACCCGTTACCCGACCGGCGCGGCGGGCAACGGGGCNNCGGGGCGGGCGGCGGGGCGGCGCTCGGCTCGGGTGAACTGCTCGCGCAGCTGCACCGCTTCCGCAACGTCGTGCTGTGGCTGAACGGCCACACCCACACCAACGCCGTCCGGCCGCGCTGCGACCCGGGCAACCCGGCGCGCGGGTTCTGGGAGGTCACCACGTGCGCCATCATCGACTGGCCGTGCCAGGCGCGGCTGGTCGAGCTCATCGACAATGGCGGCTGCCTGTCCATTGTGTGCACCATGGTTGACCACGACACGCCGGTCGCACCCCGGTCGCTGGAGTCCATCGACGGCCTCGCCTCGCTGCACCGGGAACTCGCTGCCAATGTCCCCTTCCGCGGCGCCGAATCGGAGCTGTCCGGTATGACTGCCGATCGCAACGTGGAACTCCGGATGGTGCCGCCGTTCCCGCTGGAACGCGCCGCCGCCGGGTTAGCCGGTCGTGACCGCCTGCCCGGGGCGGCGGCGTAGCTCAGAAATGCCTGCGTGCCGCGCTGAGCGCGCCGACGTCGGCCTCGCTGCCGTCGAGCCTGACCTGCGCCACGGCCGTCCGGCCGAGTGCCCACAGCGTCAGCTCCGCCGGGGGGCCCGTGACGGTGACGACCGGCGTGCGGGCGTTGGCAGTCAGCCGGATGCTCGGCGTGCCCGACCGGGTCGCCGTCGGCTCATCGGACCTGACGAACTCGACTCCGACCGGTGCCTTGCGCAGAATCAGCCTGGCCATCCTGAGGCGCTGCCAGAGCGCCTCAGGCAGGCCAGGATCAATCTCCCGTGGCTGCCAGCCCGGCTGTGCCCGGCGGACATCCTCGTGATGCACGAAGAATTCCACCACGTTGGCCCGCTCGTCCATGCCGGGCAGCCCGAACAGCGACAACCGGGGCGGACCGTTCCTGATGGTCTCGACCAGGCGCGGGTAGGGGGTCCGGCTCGTCAGCTTGCGCTGCGCCCGCCGTGTGTGGCCAGCCAGCGGCCCGCCAAGCATGCCCGCGCCCGCGTCCGGCCGGTGCTCCCTGAGCACCAGGTGGGAGGCGAGGTCGAGGGTGGTCCAGCCCTCGCACAGGGTCGGCGCGGCAGGGCCTGTCTCATCCAGCAGCGCGCACAGGGCTGCGCGCTCATCCCGGGCATACCTCATCCGGTGATCGTAGGTCACCCTCCGGCGCGCGGGAACGGCGCACAGTGCCCAGGGCGAGCAGGGCCGGCCCGTCAGGCCTGATCGGTGCGCCACCGGCCTATCCTGGCGGCGGCCGCCGCCGTCGCGNNGGGCCAATGGCAGCAGAGGCGAACGGCTCCGCGGCGTGACAGCGGCACCGCATAGGGAGGCACGATGGGCGCGAGTCAGCTCCGCCGCCTTTCCCCGCGCGGCGAGATGATGCTCGTGCTCTTGCTTGGCCTGGCCGGCGCCGGCCTGGTGTTCCTGGCCGTCCGGCAGGGCTGGGCACAGGTGCGGACGGCCGCCCCGCGGCCGCTCCCGGGTAGCGATGTCGCCGTCACCGGCCAGGATCTCGTGCCGGCCGCTGGTGCGCTGGCGGTAGCGGCACTGGCCAGCCTGGCGGCCGTGCTGGCGACCCGCGGCCTGGTCCGCAGGCTAGTCGGGCTGCTGCTGGCCGGCTTCGGCATTGGCATCGCCGCGGCCGTCAGCGCGGGCGTCACCGCGGCGGACGCGATCGCCGCAGTGGCCGGCAGTGCCGGGTCGGCGGGCGGCGCTGGCTCGGCGGGCGGCGCGGGCTCGGTCACCGGAGGCTCAGTCAGCGGGGGCTCCGCCGCGTCCGGCGGCGCGCAGGGGGGCGCACCTCCCATCGCCGGGTTCCCGGCACACGTGGTCATGACGAGCCTCCCGTGGCACGAGCTCGCGCGGGCCGGGGCGGCGGCCGCCGCCGCTGCGGGGCTGCTGGTGGCATGGCGGGCGACGAAC
>PMSW01000044.1 GCA_003168215.1 Actinomycetota bacterium | reverse complement strand
GAGGCGGAGGCGGAGCGGCTGATTGAGGGGTTTCGGCAGAAGTGGGGCGAGCAGGGCTGAACGCAGGCCGATCAGGCACCCAAGCCGACGGCCGGGGGGCTGGCCGATCAGGCAGGATGACCGGCAGCGGGCAGGTGTCATCCAATGCGTCCTGCCCCGTCGTGACAGACCGCGGCCGATCAAAAGAGCCCTGTCGAAAGGTCTCCGGCTGGGAGTGCGGCCCGGGTTCTTGCCAGTATGCGGGTTGCGGACGCGTCGGGTTCATGGGCCGAGGGTCTGGCGGATCGACCTGCCGCGGGCTGGATCCGTTGCCCGCTAGCTGGCCCGTAGCAGGCGGGGCGGGCGGGCGGGCCAGGGCAGGCGAGGGCTGGGGCAGACTCGGCGCGGCAGGCGCCGGGCGCTGCCGCGCCTCAGCCGACGGCGGTGGCGGCAACGGCGGCGGACCTGCCGCGGGGCCCGATGGTGGTGACCGGCCAGTCGAGACGTCAGATGGCAAGCCGGTCGCGCCCTGGGGCCGCGGGGTAGCTTCGAACCAAGACCGTGAGCGGACATGCTCGGGCGGGGAATCCGGCCCGCGGGCTGGCTGCGCGCCCGGCACAGCGTTCATCCGAGGAGCGGCGGCATATCGCGGCACTATCCGCCTTACTTCGTCGGCCTGCGGGGCAGCCAGGCGGGCAGGCCGCGGGCCGGACGGATGCCCCGGCGGGACGGGCCGCTGGTCAGCTGGGCGATCTGTCGGCGGGTAAGGCTGCTGCGGACTGGGCGGACATGGGTCCTGCGATCTCGGCAGGTAGGAGGGCTCCGCGTCACTCCGCCCGGGCGCCAGTTGCACCCCCGGAAACTGCACTCGCTCCGGCTGCACTCGCTCCGGCCACGAATCCTCCGGCCACGAATCCTCCGACTGCACTCGCTCCGGCTGCACTCGCTCCGGCCACGAATCCTCCGGCTCTCCCCACTCCCGGAACTCTCGGTCCGAGGACGAGTGTTCAGGGGACGGGCGGGCCGGACCGCGAGCTGACCGACGCCAGCCGTGCCGCGCAGGGCTCCGCCAATCGTCCGAGCCTTGCCCCCACTCCCGCTCCTCATCGCTCAGGTCTGTCCTGCGCCGAGCACGCGCGACAACCAGCGCGCCCCCGCAGACCAGGCCGCCCGCCGCCATGCTCGCGCCAGCAAGAATAAGGAGCCTGCCTCCGCCCACGGCGTCCAGGTGCAGGGCTTCGCCGACAAGTCCTGTGGTAAGGCCCAACACGAGTAGACGCACGCTAACGACGGTCAGTCTGCCGTGGCCGCGCGGCCTCCCCGGCGTTACCGAGCCAGAACCCACCGCTAAACGATCGCACGCAGGCATCACACCCGCAACAGGTCTATCGCTCCCGGAACTCCCGCAATGGGAACGGAAGGTGCGAAACACGACAGCAGGCAGGCTCGCTTATCGGCCTGGCAGGACGCCGGGCCGGCCTGGCAGGACGCCGGCCCGAGGCGCCCGCAGGGTCACCGCACGCCGTACAGATACTCCAGGGCCAGCTGGTCGAGACGCTCGAAACCCATCCCCCGCTCCCCCATGGCCGCGGCATCAGGGACGATGCCGCGGAGGTCCCGCCAGCTCTCGCCGTCCGCCAGGGTGGGCAGCGCGAGCTCCCCGACCCGGGCAGCGCGCAGCGCCTCGGCAACCTCCGGATCGGCGCGGAAGGCGCGGACCTTATCCCGCAGGATCAGGTAGTTGCGCATGCAGGCGGCAGCCGACGCCCAGACACCATCGTCGTCCTCGGTCCGCGGCGGCTTGTAGTCGAAGTGCACCGGCCCGGCGTAGCCGCCGGCCTCCAGGGCGTCCACCACCCAGAACGCGCCCCGCGCATTGCCCGCCCCGAACCGCAGGTCCTGGTCGTAGCGCGGACCGTGCTGCCCGTTCAGGTCGATGTGGAACAGCTTGCCGTGCCAGAGCGCCTGCGTGATGGCGTGGGCGTAGTTAAGGCCGGACATCTCCTCGTGCCCGACCTCCGGGTTGAGCCCGACGAGCTCGGAGTGCTCCAGGGAGTTAATGAATGCCAGCGCGTGCCCGGCGGTCGGCAGCAGAATGTCGCCGCGTGGCTCGTTCGGCTTGGGCTCGATCGCAAACCTGAGGTCGTAGCCCTGGTCAAGGACGTAACCGCAGAGGATATCGAACGCCTCCTTGCAGCGGTCGAGCGCCGCGCGCACGTCCTTGGCGGCGCCCGACTCCGCCCCGTCCCGGCCGCCCCAGCACACGTAGATCTTCGCGCCCAGCTCGGCTGCGAGGTCGAGATTGCGCATGACCTTGGAGATCGCGAACCTGCGCACGTCCCTGTCGTTGGCGGTGAACCCGCCATCCCGGAACATCGGGTGCGAGAACAGGTTCGTCGTCGCGGTCGTGACGACGAGCCCAGTCTCGTCCAGCGCCGCCCGGAACGCGGCGATGCGCTCCTCCCGCTGCGTTTCCGTGGAGTCGAAGTCGAACACGTCGTTGTCGTGGAAGTTCACGCCGTAAGCGCCGAGCTCGGCGAGCTTGCGCACGGCACGCTCGGCCGGCATCGGCGCCCGCACGGCAGCGCCGAAGACATCCACTCCCTGCCATCCGACTGTCCATATGCCGAACGAGAATCGGTCGCCGATGCTCGGGATATAAGCCTCAGTGCTCACGGGCGATCCTTTCTTTCCACTTCGCACCGCCAGTCTCCCGGTAGTGACGAACGCCGTCTACGACCAGCCCGCCGTGTCCTCGCGCAGCGCCGCATGGCGCTCGCGTACCTGCGGCTCCGGGGGACCCGAATACTCGGCTGCGCCACGCCTTGGCCAGCTGGGCGGCCCGGCCGTCCCGGCCAGTGCCCATGCGGCCTGCCGCGCTGCGCCGAGCGCGACATACTCCTCGGGCTCGGGCACCAGGACCGGCGTGCCGAAGATGCCGGGGGCCAGACGGCAGATGGCCTCGGAGCGTGCTCCGCCGCCGATCAGCAGCACCCGGCGCTGCTCGACGCCGCAGGTGGCGAGGTATCCGGCAGCGCTGTCGAGCGAGGCGAGCACGGCCTCCACCGCGGCCCTGGCGAGGTTCTGGCTGGTCGCGTTCCGGGTGGTCAGGCCGCGGAGCACGCCGGTGGCGCCGGGCCGGTCCGGGGTGCGCTCGCCGTCCAGGTACGGCAGCAGGGTAAGGCCGCCCGCGCCGGGCTCCGCTGCCAGTGCCAGCCCGGCCAGCCCGTCGTTGTCGGTGCCGAGCATCGCCGCCGTCGCGGACAGCACCAGGGCGGCGTTGATCGTGCACACCAGCGGCAGGAACCGGCCGGTGGCGTCGGCGAACCCGGCGACCGCGCCGGACGGGTCGGCGGACGGCACCGCGCTGACCGCGAACGCCGTGCCGGAGGTCCCGATCGAGATGACTACGTCCCCGGACTCCAGGCCGAGGCCGAGCGCAGCGCCCATGTTGTCTCCCGTGCCCGCCGAGAGGAGAGTGCCTTCCGAGAGCACCGGAGTGCCCGGGACCGCTGAGATAGCCGGGACGATCGAGGCGACGAGGGTCACCGGGCCGGCCGGGCTGGCCGCCGATGCGCCGACGGCCTCGCCTGGGCGGGCCACCCTCGGCAGCCGCACCGGATGGCCGAGCGCGGCTGCCGCGACGTCGGGCAGCCACTCCCCCGTGGCGGGCGAGAAGTAGCCGGTGCCCGACGCGTCACCGCGGTCCGTCACCGGCCCGCCCCCGCCGGACGATCCGCCGCCGGCCGCCCCGACATTGAGCAATCCGCCGCCAGCCCCGCCGCCGGACGANNCGAGCCGCCGCCGGACGCCGAGCCGCCGCCGCCGAGCCGCCAGGTCAGCCAGTCATGCGGCAGCAGCACGCTCGCCGTGCGCTCCGCGTTGGCCGGCTCATGCTCGGCCAGCCAGCGCAGTTTGGTCACCGTGAACGAGGCAGTCGGGACGCTCCCCGTCGTGTCCGCCCACCATGAGACGCCGCCAAACTCGGTGATCAGCTCGGCCGCGGCTGCGGCGGACCGCAGGTCGTTCCAGAGCAGGGCAGGCCTGATCACCCGGCCGTTCTCGTCCAGGACGATCATGCCGTGCTGCTGGCCGGCCACTCCGATCGCGGCCGCGCGATCAAGCAGGCCGGCGCCCGCCTCCAGCAGGGCCGCCCACCAGGCAGCCGGATCGCACTCAGTCCCGCCCGGATGCGGCGCGCTGCCGCGGCCGACCACGGTGCCGTCGTCCGCGTCGCATAGCAGGACCTTGGTCGACTGGGTCGAGGAATCCACGCCCGCAACGAGCATGTCGCACCTTTCTGCGGCTCCGCAGCTGCTGGTCCGCGGCTGCNNCGAACGGCAGGCTAGCGGACCGCGTTGCGGGCCGCGATCGCCGAGCCCCTCGCGCCGGCCATGTCCCGGTCAGGGACCAGCGCTATGGACGCTGCACCTGCCTGCTCCTTGCGCAGCAACGTGTGCTCGCGCACCCGGTCCAGGAACCACTCGCGGAAATGGGGCGCCGCCTCGACGACTCCCCCGCCGAGGAAGTACACGTCCGGGTCGGTGAAGTTGGCTGCGATCGTGAACAGCCTGCCGACCGCGATGGCCTGCTGGCCGAAGATGGCGAGCGCCAGCGGGTCGCCAGCCTCGCCATGCCCCCGCACCAGCTTGGCGGCCGAGCTAGCCAGGCCGGGCCGGCCGAGCTCATGGTCCGGGTACCGGGTCAGCCAGAAGGGCAGCAGGTTCTTCCCGATGCCCGTCAGCGAGGCGATGCTCTCAGCGTCGCCAGCGAGGCCGCAGTTGCATTCGGGGACCGGCTGGCCCTCGGCGAGCAGCCCCTCCATCGGAATCCAGATGTGCCCGAGTTCCCCGGCCATCCCGGCGGCCCCGTGCACCACATGGCCTCGCTCGATCACGCCGCCGCCGAGCCCGGTGCCAACGATCACCGACACCGAGGATCGCTGCGGCGCCAGTTCCGGCCCGAAATGCACGTAGTGGGCGTAAAGCGCGGCCGCGTTCGCGTCATTGCTGTAGAGCACGGGGATGCCGAGGCGAGCCTCCAGCGCCCCGCGGACATCGAAGCCGCGCCAGGCCGGGTGCAGGAAGTTCGTCGCGCCTTTGGATGAGATGACGCCGTCGGCGCTGACCGGGCCCGGCGTATCCAGCCCCACCGCTCGCACCTGGGACCGGTCCGTGCCGGTCAGCGCGAGCACCTGGGCCAGCGAGTCCGCGAGCGCTTCGATGGCCCGCTCCGGGCCGTCCCGCACGCAGCTGGGGCCCTCGGCGAGCTTGTCGACGAGGAACCGGCCCGCTGCGTCGAGCACCGTCGCGTTGTTGGTCGTGCCGCCGTTGTCCAGCCCGACCACTACCCACCGACCGGAATCCGGCATGTCACGCCTCCTCGGCCGCGCCCTCATCCACCAGTTCCTGCTGGCCCCGCGGCCCGGTGAGACCCTCGATCGTCGTGGTGAGCGGGCGGGGAACCTCGGGCAGGACGGTGTCGACGTAGGACTGCGCAGCCATCGTAGTACCCACGTCCCGGCCTGCCTGCTCGGACAGATACCAGCGGTGCTCCAGGATCTCGTGGAAAATCTCCGGCGGCGCGAGCCGGTCGCGCAGGCCGGCCGGGACCGCGGCCAGGGCAGGCTCGTAGACCTCCTGAACCCAGCGGTGGGCGGCCACGGTCTCGGAAACTCCCGCGCCGTCCCGCAGCTCCAGGTAGCCGCGGAAGCTCGCGATGTCGTTGAGCAGCCGCCGGGCCTGGTTCTCATCGGCGCTGATCCCGGCCTGCTGGAACAGCTGCCTGCTGTGCTGGCCCGACTCTGCCACCTTGGTCCTGACATGCAGCCTGGTGCCGTCCGGCGCGCTGATCAGCTCCACCTCATCAGCGTCGAAGCCAAGCTCGTTGAGACGGCGCAGCCGCTCAGCGATGCGGTAACGCTGCTCTTCAGGCCGCAGCGTCTCCTCCCTGTTCAGCTCCTCCCAGAGACCCTCGTACCGGGGCTGCAGCGCGTCCGCGGTCGCCACTGGGTCCACCCCGGCCGGCAGCAAGCCGCCTGCCTCCAGGTCGAACAGCTCACCGCAGATCCGTTCGGTGGCCAGCTCGACGTCCCATGCCCGCTGGCCCGCCGACAGAGCCGGGTGCTGCTCGCTGGTCTCCGCATCGACCAGGTAGGCCTCCAGCGTGCCCGCGTCCTGCCGGAACAGCGTGTTGGACAGCGAGCAGTCGCCCCAGAAGAAGCCGGACAGGTGCAGCCGGACGAGCAACTCCACCAGGGCGTCGAGCAGACTGTCGGTGGGCTGGCCGCCGCGGGGGGTAGAGAACAGTGCCCGGTAGGTAGTCGAGTAATCGAGGAATCGGGTGACCAGGATCGCGTCAGCCTCCGTCCAGCGGTCGACCACGATCCCGACCACCTCGACGGCTGGCACGTTCAGCTCGGCAAGAGCGCGCAGCAGCCGGTACTCCCGCCGGGCCAGCCGCTCGCTGATGGACTTCAGCGCGTACAGCTCGCCGCTGTCGGCGATAAAGCGGACCACGTGCCGCGAGATGCCCCGCTGGCGGACCTCGACAAGCCGCTCATCCTGCCACTCTTCCAGCGGCTCGCTGAACGGCAGCGTCAGCAGGCCCGCGGCCTCGTCGGCGGGCGGGCTGAAGACGAACATCACGAAACCGCTCCGCCTCCTCGCGTTCCGCCCCCCAGGAGCCCGATCCCGCCCGCCGGGCCGCGGGCCGGCTGCCGGGCCGGAACCGGGCCGCCTCACCCCGCTAGCTCGAGGCCGCCCCGGCTAGCTTGAGCTGGCCGACGACGTCTGCCCGATCGCGTGCCCGCTGCCCGGGTCGAAGAAGTGCAGGTTGCTGGTGTCCACGCCGAACTCGATGCTATCGCCGGGACGGACCCGGCTGCGGGAGCTTACCCGCGCGGTCCACGGGGACTTGCCTTCCGCGATGGGGATGACTGCCTCGTCCTCGTCCTGGTCGGCGGCAAGGGCCGCGGTGTCCTGATGATCGACAGGCGGCGCATTGATGACGAAGATTACGCGGATCTCGCTGCTAAGTTCCTCGGTGACGTCGACGGTGGCCGGCATCCGAACCCACGACGGCTCGGCCAGCCGTGCGTCCTCGAAATCGGATGGCCGGATGCCGAGGATGACCTCACGGCCGGCGTAGCCGTCCAGTCCGGGGCGTGCTGCCAGCACCGATCCGGGGATGGTCAGCAGGTGCGCGCCGAACGAGGCCGTCACCTGCCCGCCGTCGGTGCCCAGCCGGGCGGTGACCAGGTTCATGGAGGGCGAGCCAATGAATCCGGCCACGAACAGGTTGACCGGATGGTCCAGCAGGTTTCCCGGGGTGCCGACCTGCTGCCGGAGACCGTCCCGGAGCACGCACACCCGATCGCCCAGCGTCATAGCCTCGACCTGGTCGTGCGTAGCGTAGACGGTCGTGACCTTCAGCTGTTCGTGCAGCTGGGCCAGGGACGATCGCATGCCGACCCGGAGCTTGGCGTCCAGGTTCGACAGCGGCTCGTCCATCAGGAACGCCTGCGGTTCCCGGACGATCGCCCGGCCCATGGCCACTCGCTGCCGCTGGCCGCCGGAAAGCGCAGCCGGCTTGCGGTCCAGGTACTGCTCCAGGCCGAGAATCCTGGCCGCGTCGGCCACCCGCCGGTCGACTTCCTCCTTCGGCATCTGCCGCATCTTGAGACCGAACGCCATGTTGTCCCCGACGGTCATGTGCGGGTACAGGGCATAGTTCTGGAACACCATCGCGAGGTCCCGGTCCTTCGGCGGCAGATCGTTCACCAGAAGCTCGCCGATCCGGATGGAGCCGGAGCTGATTTCCTCCAGCCCGGCGATCATCCGCAGCACGGTCGACTTGCCGCAGCCGGACGGCCCGACCAGCACCATGAACTCACCGTCCCTGATGTGCAGGCTCAGGTCGTTGACGGCCTTCACCCCGCCCGCGTAGCTCTTGTCCACGTGATCGAGCATGATCTGTGCCATCACGTCACTCCTCACGACTGGCGGCGGCCGGTTCCGGACTCTGCCTGATGCGCTGCAGGGCCAGTTGCGGCGTGGCGCCGCGGTAACCGCCGATCCGCAGCGCCCACCAGATCAGCGGCACCTGCAGCGGCAGCCTGCCGATGGCGACAGCGCGCAGCGGTGCCGCGCGACGCCGCCAGTCCGATGCCATCTGGACGTTGGCGGGAAAGACCGCCGCGAACAGCCCCGCCGCTGCCAGCCCTCCTGCCCGCCGGGTCCGGGGGCAGGCGATCGCTGCGGCGACCACTAGCTCGGCCGCGCCGCTGACATAGGTCCAGCCCCGCGCGGAGCCGGGCAGCCATCGGGGCACGATCGCGTCATAGGTCATGGGCCTGGCGAAATGGGTGGCGCCGGCGCCGGCCAGCAGCAGGGCGAGCGCTCTTGCCTCCCGCTGCCCGGCAGCCTCCTTTTCCGTCACCGCGCCGCTCTCTGCCGCCGCGCGCTTTCCGCCACCGCGCCGCCCTCCGTCACGGAGCCGGCCTCCGTCACGGAGCCGCCCACTGCCGCCGTGCCCCACCGTCACCGTGCCAGCCCGCTACGGAGCCGGGCTCGGCTCAGTGCCAGCCGGCTCGCCACTAGTCGGCCCGGCGTCCCAGGCTTCCTGCAGTGCGTCGGTCAGCAGCTCAGCGGACCGTGCGCCGGAGAAGCCATACTTCCAGTCGATGACGAAGAACGGCACGCTGGAGATCCCGAGCTCCCTGGCCTGGTCCTCGTCGGCGCGGACCTCGTCGGCGTAGCTGCCGTCATCGAGCGCCCGCCTCGCCTCATCCGAATCGAGCCCGGCATCCCCGGCCAGGACGGTCAGCGACGCCGCATCGAACACCGATCGCCCCTCGGCGAAATACGCCTGGTAAAGGCGCTGCAGCAACGGCTCAGCCCGGCCAAGATCCCCGGCCAGGTGCATCAGCCGGTGCGCGTCGAAGGTATTGCCGACGGGCCTGTCCACGGCGTAGCCGAGTCCGTCGGCCGCCGCCATCGCGGCCACCCGCTCCTCGGCCGCCGCTGCCTGTGCCGGCGGCATGCCGTACTTGGCGGACAGCATGTCCAGGACCCGGATGGGCTGGCCCGGCTCGATCCCCGGGTCAAGCTCGAAGGAGTGGTAGACCACCTCGACCTCACCTGAGTGCTCGAAGGCGGCGAGCCCCCGCTCGAAACGGCGCTTCCCGATGTAGCACCACGGGCAGACGAGGTCACTCCAGATGTCAACACGCATGATTTACCTCCGGGTCAACTGCAGGTTACCTGGGTAAATTCAGGCCGTGATAGACGCGATGGGTGTCGGCGACGTGCTCGCCGTCAATGCCGGAACCGCCCCTCCGAACTGATCCGGTTCGGCGAGGGGCTCGAGGGCAAGCCCAACCTGGCGAATCACGTGGTCGTGGTTCGCCATCAGGACAAGCGCGGCACCTGGTGGGGCATTGAGGGACGGCCTGGCGGAGTCGGCTACGTGGAAATGGCCAATTACGTCGATTCCCCGCTGGCCCTTGGCGCGTTGCGCCTGGCGGGCCTGGCCGACCTGGTCGATCACTGGTGGGGCTGGCAAGACCCGGCGGACCCGAAGGAGCGGCCCGCCCATGTGGTCTGCTCATCGCTCGGCGCCTGGGTCTGCCTGAATCTCGGGCTGCCCCGCCCGCCGTTGCGGGACGAGGAGTTGTGCAGGCCGGCCGACTGGTGGGAATTCAACAACGCGCTCCCCGGGCTAGCACGCCGCGCGGCTCTTCTCGTGCGCGTGCTTCTCCACTAGCGTGGACGATCACCGCATTTCAGCTCGGCAGCGCCGGAGGCAGCCATGGATCGTCAGCTCAAGTACGTTCTGCAGGAATCTGAGCTGCCGCGGCAGTGGTACAACATCATCGCCGACCTTCCCTCACCGCCGCCGCCCCCGCTGCATCCCGGCACCCGGCAGCCGGTCGGCCCGGACGACCTCGCCCCGCTTTTCCCGGCCGCGCTCATCGCCCAGGAGGTCTCGGGCGAGCGCCACATCACGATCCCCGAGGACGTCCTGGACGTCTACCGGCTATGGCGGCCGACCCCGCTGTACCGGGCCAGGCGGCTGGAGAAGGATCTCGGCACGCCGGCCCGCATCTACTACAAGTACGAGGGCGGCAGCCCGGCAGGCTCGCACAAGCCCAACACCGCGGTACCGCAGGCGTACTACAACGCCGCCGAGGGCGTGCGCAAGCTGACCACCGAGACCGGGGCCGGCCAGTGGGGCAGCGCGCTGGCGTTCGCCTCCTCGATCTTCGGCCTGGACCTCGAGGTATGGATGGTCCGCGCGTCCTATGACCAGAAGCCCTATCGCAAGATGCTGATGGAGACCTACGGGGCGACGGTGCACCCGAGCCCGTCCGACCTGACATCCGCCGGGCGCGCGGTACTCGCCGAGCACCCCGACTCGACCGGCAGCCTGGGCATCGCGATCAGCGAGGCCGTGGAGGTCGCCGCCGGGGATCCGGCGGCCCGTTACTCGCTCGGCAGCGTGCTCAACCACGTGCTCATGCACCAGACGGTCATCGGCGAGGAGGCGATCAAGCAGCTTGCCCAGGCCGGCGACACGCCCGACGTGATCATCGGCTGTACCGGCGGCGGGTCCAACTTCGGCGGCCTGGCCTTTCCCTTCCTCAGGGAGAAGCTGGCCGGAAAGATCAACCCGGTGATCCGCGCTGTCGAGCCAGCCGCCTGCCCGTCCTTCACCCGCGGCGTCTACGCCTACGACTTCGGCGATACCGCTGGCTTCACCCCGCTGCTCAAGATGCACACGCTCGGCCATGAGTTCATCCCGGACCCGATCCACGCCGGCGGGCTGCGGTATCACGGGATGTCCCCGCTGCTGTCGCACATCTACGAGCTCGGCCTGATCGAGGCCGTGGCCAAGCCGCAGTCGGAGTGCTTCGAGGCGGGGCTGCGATTCGCCAGGACCGAGGGAATCGTGCCCGCGCCCGAGCCGACCCACGCGGTGGCCGCGTGCATCGAGGAGGCCCTGCGCTGCAAGGAGACCGGCGAGGAGAAGGTAATCCTGACGGCGCTGTGCGGTCACGGGCTGCTTGACCTCGCGGCCTACGCCGACTACATGTCCGGCCAGCTGCGCGACTACGAGCTGGCTGAACGCGCCATCGACGAGGCCCTGCGGGGCCTGCCGGCCGGCGTGTGAGCGCATGGCACGACGTGGCGCGCCGCGCCGTGCCCGGCATGGTGAATCCCGCGCGATGCGTGGTGAATCCGGGGATCGACCACATCGCAGGGTGATCGGCCCCCGGATTCACCACGCACGGCGGCTGCCGAAGCCGACCGCGGCCGTGCAGGGGCGGCCGTGAGCGGCGGCGGCCAGTGAGCAGGTGGCGTGGGTTGTCCGCACGGTCCTGGGTCAGGCGATCTACGGGCTCTACGCCAGCAGGCTGCGCGCCCAGCTGGCCAGCGGGCCGGTCCCGCGGCATCTCGCCATCATCATCGACGGCAACCGGCGCTGGGCGCGCCAGATGGGGTTGGACGACGTCAGCCTCGGCCACCAGCGCGGCGCTGAGCACATCGAAGAGGCGCTGAGCACATCGAAGAGGTGCTCAGCTGGTGCGCCGACGCAAATCACCCATGTGACGATCTTCGTTGCATCGATCGACAACCTGAGCAGGCGCGCGCCCGCCGAGATCGATTTCCTGATGCGCCTCGCCGAGCGGGTCATTCCCGATCAGCTGGCCGGGCCGTCCGGCCGCTGGCAGATACACCTCGCCGGCCGGCTGGACCTGCTACCCGACTCGACCGCCCGCGCTCCTCGCCAAGCTCCAGCTACGGGACAGGGTGCAGGCGGTCGTCCTGGCCTACGAGACCGGGCTGGCGGGTCCTGGTCACAGTCCCGGCCGCGACTGACCCGGGCAACCAGCAGGGCCGCTACGCCATGCCGCTCCAAACTCAGCTCAAGTGTCCCGAACCTGGGATCGCTGGCGCCACGATGGCATGGCAATGGAGATAAGAGAGCCGGTGAGGGTGGACTAGGTCACGAAGCAGCGATCTGGCACTCCCTACTCGCGCAGGAGGTACGAATGAACCGCATTGTCGGCCGCGTCAGCGTCCTTGCCGTCACGGTTGTCGCCGCTGGCACTACCGGACTCGTCGGCCTGGCCTCCGCACAGCCGACTTCCCACGCAGAGTCTGCTGCTGCAGCGGTGACCCCCGCGCCCCTGCGGGGTTCCGGCGGTACGCCGTGGGGCTCCGGTTCGCTGTGGGGTTCCGGCGGTACGCCGTGGGGCTCCGGTTCGCTGTGGGGTTCTGGTGCGCCGGGGAGTTCCGGCGGTACGCCGTGGGGGTAACCGCCACGATGGCGTAATCGGGATATCAGACCACCGAGGAGAGCCGCCATGCGGCCTACGAAGAGCCACCTTAGGATGAGCAGCGCCCGGACCGACGCTCTGTTCATGTCGGCTGCGCAGTGTTCTGAGCTGCCCAGCGCCAGCCAGGTACAGGAAGCCATCGCGGGTGCCGTCCGGCAATTCGGCCGCCTAGGCTGCGCCGAGCGGGTCGCACAGGAGTTCGGCGACCATCCGGAGATGGCAGTCACGCGGATGCGGTGGGCGTGCCGGATCGTCGACGAGGCATTTGGCGGCCCGCAGACCCACGCGCGACCGCCCGCATAGCATTTCCGTGGCTAGCACCGGCTGCGACGCGTGAGCCCGCTAGCGACAAGCCGCTACGGCTATGAGATCTTCGTGTCCAGTTGGGCGTGCATGCCCAGCAGCCGCGCCCGCACCGTAGCTTCGGGCCCGAGATCGTGCAGGACCTCACGTGCCGCTTCCAGCCTGCCCATGGCTCCGGCGTCGTCGTTGCGAAGCGCGGCCACCTCGGCCAGCGCGAGCAGGATCTGGCCCTGGACGAGAAAGTGACCGGTACCCCGGGCCGACTCTAGCGCCGACTGCAGTTTCTCGTTGGCTACCGCGTAGTCACCGCGCGCGGAATAGACGGTGCCCGCGCCGAGCAGGCCGTAGGCCTGGCCGATCGTGTCGTTGGCCTCGCGGGTCACCCGCAGGACCTCGTCAAAGGACTCTTCCGCCAGCTGCAGGCCATCCCGCTTGAGATAGAACTCGCCGAGCTGAAACATGGTCTGCGCCTTTACGCGGCGCGACCGCACCCGTCGGCAGAGCTGCGAAGCCTCAGCCAGCAGCGTCTCCGCGGCATCGCCCTGATCCCGGTCCAGGTAGATCTTCGCTATCCCGCGAAGCATGTCGATTTCGCCGATCAGGTCGCCTGATGCACGGAACCAGCTGAGTGCTTGCCGGTACCGGGCGACGGCTTCCTCCTCCCGCCCGCTGAGCCGGTCCACAAAGGCCAGCTGCCCTAGCGCGAGAGCCTTGCCGTGCACATCGTCGAGCTCATCAAAGGCAGCGAGGGCAGTCTCCAGCAGCCGCGCCGCCTCGTCCGGCTGCTTAGTCAGCGACAGTGTCGCCAGTGAGCAGGTCACGGCAGCCTCTCCCCGGCGATTGCCGGTCCGCCGCACCACTTCCAGCGCGGCCTCGTGGGTGGTCCGCCAGTCGTCGACGTAATTCCCGGCTTCGAAGAGAGTTACGGCGGTGGTCGCGAGATCCCAGCACAGCTCGTCGAAGCTGGCCCGTGCCGCCTGGTGAATCGCCGCGACCAGCGCGGGTCGCTCGTGATGAAGCCAGCCGAGCGGGTCGGCCAGCAGCTCGTCAACAGTGGCCTCGGGCAGCCGCCACAAGTCGGCGTGGCCGTGCAGCAGGCTAAAATCGCCGCCGCATTCGCGCCGGTGCGCCTCACCGGCCAAGAACAGCCAGCAGCCGAGCAGGCGGCCCAGTGCCTCTGTTCGCGCTGATGCTGCCTCAAGTTGAACGAGCCGCTCGACCGCGAAGAGCCGGACAAGGTCGTGCAGCTGGTAGCGGACGGAACCGCCAGTCGACACCCATGCCTCCACTAGCCGGGATGCCACTAGTTCCTCAAGCAGGTCCGCGGCCGTTCCGACATCTACGCCCAGCAGCGGTGAGCCGACCCACGGAGAGAAATCCCCAGGGCCGAGCAGGCTCAGCAGGGCGAGCAGCCTCCTCTCCTCCTTGCCGAGGCTCTCGTAGGAGAACGAGATCGTCGCCCGGACGCTCACGCCATCCAGGTTGAGCTCGTCCAGGCGGCGCTTCCCGTCCTCCAGCCGTCGCACCATCTGGCTGATCGGCCAGTGCGGCCGAGCAGCGAGCTTGGCCGCGACGATCCGCAGCGCGATCGGCAGCCGGTCGCACAGCCGTACCAGCTGCCCAGCCGCCGCCTCGTCCGAGCGCACCCGGTCTGCGCCGATCACGCTAGCCAGTAGGCGCACGCCGGAGGGGTCGTCGAACGCCTCGACCTCGAATTGCTGCGCGCCGTCCGGCCCGCCTAGCCGGTTCCGGGTTGTGATGATCACCGCGCAGGTCGCGCTGCCTGGCAGAACTGGCAGCACCTGGCTGAGGCTGCCTGCGTCGTCCAGCACCACCAGCACGCGGCGACCGCTCAGCCAGCTGCGGTACATGGCCATGCGCTCATCCACGCTGTCGGGCACGGTGGCCGGCGGGACTCCGAAGGAACGCAGGAAGCCCTCCAGCAGGCTGGCGGGGGGGCGCGGCTCGCTGCTGGTGCCGTGCAGCTGCGCGTAAAGCTGGCCGTCCGGAAACGCCTCGCTGATCTGATGCGCCGCATGCAGGGCGAGCGTCGTCTTGCCGATCCCGCCCTTGCCGGTCAGCGTCACCACTGGTAAGTACTGCGGCACGGTCCCGTCTGCCGGAGCGAGCAGCGCGCAGATCCGTTCCAGGATGTCATCCCGGCCAGTGAAGTCGGCCAGCGTGGCGGGCAGCTGCCGTGGGACGGGCTGGAGGCCGCCGGCTCGTACCGGGACCGGCTGAACGTCCAGCGAGTGGTCATTGGCGAGGATAGCCCGTTCCATGTCGCGAAGCTCCTCGCCCGGATCCAGGCCGAGCTCGTCCAGGAGGAGCTCGCGGACCTCCCGGAACGACTCCAGCGCGTCTGCCTGGCGTCCGGCCCGGTAGAGGGCCAGCATCAACAGCATCCGCAGCCGCTCACGCAGCGGGTACTCAGCCACGAGACCACGCAATTCGCCGATGACCTCGCGGTGATGGCCGAGCTCGAGCTCGAGCTTCAGGCAGTCCCCGAGCACGGCCAGCCGGTTCTCATCCAGCCTGGTCACGGCCATCCTGACGATCCGGCTCTCAATGCCAGCGGCAGCCGGGCCCCGCCACAGGCCGAGGCCAGCCCGAAGGTCGGCGACGGCATCGACGGGGCGCTGCTCGGCCGCGGCGGCCCTGCCGCGCGCGACAAGCAGCTCGAACTGGCTGATGTCCCGCGCCTCGTCGGGAACCACCAGCATGTATCCGGGCGAGCGCGTCACGATGACATCCGCCTCAGCGCCGTCAGCCAGCAGGCGTCGCAGCGTCGAGATGCAGATCTGCACCTGGCTCCTGGCCGTGGCCGGCGGATCGTCATCCCAGATGGCGTCGATCAGCCTGCTCACCGAGACGACGTTGTTGGCCTCCAGGAGAAGCACGGCCACGATGACCTGCAGACGAGCAGCTTCCAGATCGACCGGATGGCCAGCGACGCTCACCTCAAGCGATCCCAGCAGCCGAAACTGCATTCTGCCCCTAACGCACTCGGTTCTGCCCTTGCGCCCATCATTGCATGTCGCGAGGCCTTCGCCCCGGTCTCGGCCCGCGGCGGACGGGCCGGCGGTCAGCAGGCACGACGGGTGCAGCGCGCCCCCCTCGCACGGCCGCCCCGTCGCCGCCATAGCTCGCTGATAGCAGGCGGATAAGGCGCTCAGGCCTACTGACAGTGACCGCGAGAAAGGAGTCACCGATGCATCGATCTCTCCGGGGCCGCTGGCGTTGCCCAGGCTGTGCTCCGCTGGACCGGTCCGGACGGAGCCGACGAGGCCTGTCCGCGCACGGCTACGACCCTGTTCCTGGCCTCCGGACCATCACGTTCCTCAACGAGCTGGGCCTGCCCAGCGGCCGGAAGGGAGTGCGGCCGGAAGGGAGTGCAGAGGAGTGAGCATCACGATCGCCGCGATCGACTGCCTGCACGGCCGTCCCGCTGCGGGCGTTCTTGCCCAGCTCGAGCGCAAGGATGAGCACGGCTGGTGCCCGCTGTCGCAGGCCCGCACGGATGACAGCGGCCAGATCACCCAGTGGGATCCCGAGCCCGAGATCGAGCGACGCATCTACCGGGTCGAACTCGATCTTGACGGCTACTTTGCCAGCCTGGGCATCGCCCCGTTCATGCCGACGGCCGTGGTCAGCTTTCGCATACTGGACTCGCTGGAGCCCTGCCGCATCGCGATATTGATAACCCCCTACGCCTGTGTCGCCAACCGGGTGCATTGATCAGAAAGGCGCGACATGCTCGGCTATGACCTCTTCCTGGAAGAAACTAGGCACTTAGCCCGCGCCCACCCGGTGATTTCGGCAGATAACTGGCCCGGCAACGTAGGCGCGCTGGCAACTTGTTACCGACGCCTGCCTGCCACCGGGATTGCCGTCCACAGCCTTGACGCACGAACTGCCAGCGACACACCATCTTAATGTCGACTGGGTTGCGCCAATCCAGCGATGCATATTTTCGCCAGAGCACATGAATTCGATTCGACGCACGATGAACTCCTCGACCCGAATCCGCCGGCGGAACCTCGAAGAATTGCCTTATCAGAATGCACGATGATGGCGGGTGGGAAATGTCTTCCATGGCTAACGGTTCGGCCGAGCAGCAACCGATTGCGGCGATCGGCATGTCCTGTCGGCTCCCGCTGGCAAGCACGCCCGACCAGCTCTGGCAGCTCCTGAACGCGGGAGTTGACGCGATCACCGAGGCGCCGGGCAGCCGCTGGCCGCCAACCTCCCGCGACGAGTATCACCGCGGTGGATTCATCGCTGACGTGGACCTGTTCGACGCGGACTGCTTCGGGATCTCACCCAACGAAGCCGACGCGATGGACCCCCAGCAGCGGCTTGCGCTCGAACTGTCATGGGAGGCTTTCGAGCACGCCCGGATCGCCACTAGCGAGCTGCGCGGGACGGCGACGGGGGTCTTCATCGGTGCCATCAACGACGACTACGCCGCCCTGCACGACCGGCTCGACGCCGAGGCGCCCAGCTCCTATGCCTTCACCGGCACGCAGCGCAGCCTGACCGCCAACCGGATTTCCTACCTGTTCGGCCTGCAGGGGCCGAGCATGACCATCGACGCCGGGCAATCCTCGTCGCTGCTGGCCGTGCAGCTCGCCTGCGAAGGCCTGCGACGCGGTGACGTCGAACTGGCGCTCGCCGGGGGCGTGAACCTTAACCTGCTGCCCGAGACCAGCGCGGCCATCGCCGGGTTCGGCGCGCTGTCACCGGACGGCCGCTGCTACACCTTCGACAGCCGGGCCAACGGCTACGTCCGCGGCGAAGGCGGCGCCCTTGTCGTGCTCAAGCCGCTCGCCGCCGCCCTGGCCGACGGTGACCCGGTCCACTGCGTGATCCTCGGCGGCGCGGTCAACAACGACGGCGGCGGCGATGGCCTGACGGTTCCCAGCGGGCGCGCGCAGCAGGAAGTCATCCGGCTGGCCTGCCGGCGGGCCGGTGTCGAGGCCACGGAGGTGCAGTACGTCGAGCTGCACGGCACCGGGACCAGGGTCGGCGACCCGATCGAGGCGGCCGCGCTCAGCGGGGCGCTCGCCGGGAACCGGCGCGTCGACGCGCCGTTGCTGGTGGGCTCGGTGAAGACGAACATCGGGCACCTCGAGGGCGCTGCCGGGGTGGCCGGACTGCTCAAGGTCATCCTGAACATCGTGCACCGCGGCCTGACGCCCAGCCTGAACTTCAAGGTACCCAACCCGGCCATCGACATGGCGGGATTGCGCCTAGAGGTGGTGACTGCCGCACGCGAGTGGCCCAGGCCCGATCACCGGCTGGTGGCCGGGGTCAGCTCGTTCGGCCTCGGCGGCACCAACTGCCACCTGGTGCTGGCTGAACCGCCGCGGCAGGTGGCCGCCGAGCGCGCCGCCGATCCCGGGCAGGGCGCGCCGTGGATCCTGACGGCTCGGTCCGCACCGGCGCTGCGGGCGCAGGCGGGCCGACTGTCGGAGCACCTCGGCGGGCTGGACTCGTTCGAGGCGGCCGATGTCGCCTTCTCGCTGGCGCGAACCCGAGCACGATTCGAGCATCGGGCCGTACTGCTCGGCACCGGGCGCGATGAACTGCTGGCCGGTCTCGATGCCCTGGCCGCAGGCCAGCCCGGGCGGTCGGTGCTGCTCGGTCGAGCGGTGCCGGGCGCCTGCGCGCTGGTCTTCCCCGGACAGGGATCGCAGTGGCAGGGCATGGCACGGGACCTGCTGGCAGAGTCACCTGTCTTCCGCGAGCGGCTGAGCGAGTGCGCCGAGGCACTGGCGCCGTTTATCGACTACTCGCTCCTGGACGTCCTGCGGTCCGCGCCCGGCGTACCGGATCTCAGCCGGGTTGACGTCGTGCAGCCCGCGCTCTGGGCGGTCATGGTGTCCCTCGCCGAGCTGTGGCGCAGCGAGGGCCTGCGGGCGGATATGGTGATCGGCCACTCGCAGGGTGAGATCGCCGCGGCGACCGTCGTTGGCGCGCTCTCGGTCACTGACGCGGCGCGCGTCGTGGCCCTGCGCAGCCGGGCGATTCGCCGGATCGCAGGCGGCGGCATGATGTCGATCGGGGCCTCGGTCGACGACGTTGTCAAGCGGCTTGCCGGAATGCCGGGCCTCACCATCGCGGCAGTGAACGGCCCCCGATCCGTCGTCGTGTCGGGTGCAGCCGCCGCGCTGGCGGATCTGCACCAGGAGCTGCAGGCCGCGGGCTGCCGTAGCAAGATCCTCCCGGTCCAGTACGCCTCACACTCCGCCGCGGTGGACGGGCTACGCGCGGAGCTGCTGACCCAGCTGGCCCCGGTCACGCCGAGAGCCACGGACACGCTCTTCATCTCCACCCTTACCGGCCAACCGATGGACACCACCGGGCTCGACCCCGAGTACTGGTTCCAGAGCCTGCGCCAGCCGATCAGGTTCGCCGAGGCGACCCGGCAGGCGCTGGCCCTGGACTGCGGCCTGTTCATCGAGTGCAGCCCGCACCCGGTACTCGTGGGCAGCATGTCCGAGACCGTGGACGACAGTGGCCGGGAGGCTACCGTCATCGGCACGCTGCACCGCGACGCCGACGGCCCGGACGAGTTCCGGCGCAGCGTGGCCGAGGCGTTCGTCGGCGGCGCGGACATCGACTGGAACACTCGCTGCGACGTCCCTGGCGCACGCCTGACCGACCTGCCCACCTACGCGTTCCAGCGCGAGCGGCACTGGCTGGACGCCCCGTCGCGCCGCCGCGCGGGCCAGCAAGACGTTGCCCGGCCGGCCGTTGCCGAGCCCGTGCCCGTGCCCGCCGGCATGTCCCGCCATGCGGTGCAGGACCTGGTGACCGGCGCTGCCGCCGCTGTGCTGGGCTACGCGGGCAACCGGGCCGTGGACCCGTCCCGCACGTTCAAGGACCTCGGGCTGGACTCGGCCGGCGCGGTAGAGGTGTGCGCCCGGCTGCGGTCGCTCACCGGACTTAGGCTGCCGAGCACCCTGACCTTCGACTTCCCCACCCCGGCCCGCCTGGCCGGGCACGTGCACGCCGAGCTGACCGGGACCGGGACCGCGGCCGGCGAATCGCCCGGCGGATCGCCGCCGGCACCGGCGGGCGATCCGATCGCGATCGTCGCGATGGGCTGCCGCTTTCCGGGTGACGTCGCCTCGCCCGAGGATCTCTGGCGGCTGGTGTCCGCCGGCGGTGACGCCATATCCAAGCTGCCGGTGAATCGCGGCTGGGACCTGGACGCCCTCTTCGGCGGACCGGAACAGCCGGGCACCTGCGCCACCCGGTACGGCGGGTTCCTGCACGACGCCGACACCTTCGACGCAGCTTTCTTCGGCCTGAGCCCACGCGAGGCGCTGGGCATGGACCCGCAGCAGCGACTGCTGCTGGAGACCTCCTGGGAGACGATCGAGCGCGCCGGCATCGATCCCGCCGACCTGGCCGGGACGCCGACCGGCGTATTCGTCGGCGCCATGGCCACCGACTATGGTCCCCGTTTGCACCAGCCCACCGGCGCAGCCGACGGCCACCTGCTCACCGGCACGGCGCTCAGCGTCGCGTCCGGGCGCATCGCGTACACGTTCGGGCTGCAGGGTCCGGCGCTCACCGTGGACACGGCCTGCTCGTCGTCGCTGGTCGCCATCCAGCTCGCCAGCTCGGCGCTGCGCCGCGGCGAGTGCTCGCTGGCACTGGCCGGCGGCGTGACGGTGATGTCCAATCCCGGCAACCTCGTCGAGTTCACCCGCCAGAACGGGCTGGCGGTGGACGGTCGCGCGAAGGCGTTCAGTGCCGCAGCCGACGGCACTTCGTTCGCCGAGGGCGCCGGGATGCTGCTGCTGGAACGGCTCTGCGACGCTCGCGAGAACGGGCACCCGGTGCTGGCGCTCATCGCTGGCGGCGCGGTCAACTCCGACGGCGCGAGTAATGGCCTGACCGCCCCGAACGGCCAGGCGCAGCAGCAGGTGATCCGGCAGGCCCTCGCCAGCGCGGGACTTGACCCGGCGCAAGTGGATGCGGTCGAGGCACACGGCACGGGTACCGCGCTCGGCGACCCGATCGAGGCCAACGCGATCGTGGCGACCTACGGCCGGAACCGGCCGGCCGGGCAGCCGCTGTGGCTCGGCTCGGTCAAGTCCAACATCGGCCACACCCAGGCCGCCGCCGGCGTCGCCGGCGTCATCAAGATGGTGCTCGCGATGCGGCACGGGGTGCTGCCGCGGACATTGCACGCCGACGAGCCGACGGCCGCGGTGGACTGGGCTGGCGGCCAGGTCCGGCTGCTGACACAGCAGCAGGACTGGGTCTGTCCGGACCGGCCGCGCCGTGCCGCGGTGTCGGGCTTCGGCATCAGCGGCACCAACGCGCATCTCATCCTGCAGGCGGCGCCCGCCCCGGGCGCCGACGAGCCGGCCGGCGCAGGCGAGCCGACCGACGCAGGCGAGCTGGCCGGCGCACCGCCGGCCGAACTCCGGCCGCTGGTGTGGATGCTGTCCGCGCGCACGGCCGGCTCCCTGCGGGCACAGGCCGGACGGCTGCGCTGCTACGCCGCATCCGCGCCCGAGCTCGATCTGGCGGCGGCCGGCCCCCGGCTGGCTGGCCGGCCGTCCTTCGCCCACCGCGCTGCGGTGGTGGCAGCCGACCGGGACGAGCTGTGCGCCGCGCTGGCCGCGCTCGCCGACGGCGGGACCCATCCGAGAGCATCGACGGGCCACGGCGCCGGAGACCTGCAGCCGGTGTTCGTCTTTCCCGGCCAGGGCGGGCAGTGGGCGGGCATGGCCCGCGATCTGCTGGCGGCCGACGAGACGTTCGCAGCTCAACTGCGCCGATGTGACGAGGCGCTGCGACCGCACACCGGCTGGTCCGTGCACGACGTCCTCACCGGCGCCGGCGGCGCGCCGGCACTGGAGGGCTCCGGAGTCATCCAGCCGGTGCTGTTCGCGGTGATGGTCTCCCTCGCCGAGATGTGGCGGTCGGCGGGCATCGAGCCGGCCGCGGTGGTCGGCCACTCCCAGGGCGAGATCGCCGCCGCGTGCGTGTCCGGCGCGCTCAGCCTGGCCGATGCCGCGAAGGTAGCCGCGCTGCGCAGCCAGGTGCTCGCCACGCTGGACGGCACCGGCGGCATGATCTCGGTGTCCCTGCCCGTGGCCGACGTGCTGGGCAAGATCGCCCCGTGGCCGGACCAGCTGTGGGTGGCGGCGGACAACGGCCCGTCCAGCACGGTGGTCGCCGGCGACCCGGACGCGCTGGCGCAGTTCACCAGCAGCTGGCAGGACACCGTGCAGCTGCGCCGGATAGCCCTCGACTACGCCTCGCACTGCCCCCATGTCGAGAAGGTGCACGACGACTTGCTGGCGCGCATTGGCGAGCTGGCGCCCCGGGACACCCCGACCGCGATCTGCTCCTCCAGCATCGGCGACTTCATTCCGGGCAGCGCGCTGGGGACCGAGTACTGGTACTTCAACCTGGCCGAGCAGGTGCGTTTCGACACCGCCATCCGCGCTTTCCAGGACTACGACAAACCCTTGTTCATCGAAGTGAGCCCGCACCCGGTGCTCGCGGCCGCAATCGCCGAGATTCTCTCCGACGCGGGCATTGACGGCGCGGCCATCGGTACGCTGCACCGCGGTGCGGGTGCCAGGACCGACTTCCTCGCCTCGGTGGCGAAAGCCTGGGTCCAGGGGGCGGCCGTCAGCTGGCCGGCGATCCTCGGCGCGCGCGGTCGCGATGTCGGCCCGGACCGGAATCTCGACCTGCCGGCCTACGCCTTCGACCGGCAGCGCTACTGGCTGACCGGCGCCGACCGCGGGCCCGCGGCCGGCGCGCTGGGGCACCCGCTGCTTGCCGCCGTCCAGCCGATGGCCGACAGCGACGGCTTCCTGCTCACCGGCCGGATCTCACGCAGCGCGGTGCCCTGGCTGGCCGACCACACCGTCGGCGGCGCGGTGCTGCTGCCCGGCACCGCCTTCGTCGAACTTGCCCTGCAGGCGGCTGCCGCGTCCGGCGCCGGCGCCGTGCACGAGCTGACCGTGCAGGCACCGCTGGTGCTGCCCGAGATCGGCGCGGTGGACGTGCAGGTCACGGCCGGCGGCCCGGATGCAGCCGGATTCCGCACCCTGGCGATCCACTCGCGGGCAGCCGGGGCAGTCGACGCCGACTGGATCCGGCACGCCAGCGGGACGCTGGCCGCCGGGGACGAGCCCGCCAACCGCGACAGCCTGGCCGCCTGGCCGCCGGCCGGCGCCACGCCGATCCACCTGACCGACGCGTACGACCGGCTTGCCGAGGCCGGCTACGAATACGGTCCCGCCTTCCAGGGCCTGCTCGCCGCATGGCGGAGCGGCACCGACTCCTACGCCGAGGTGCGGCTGCCCGAACCGGTCACCGCCGGCGCTCGTTCCTTCGCGATGCACCCTGCGCTGCTGGACGCGGCGCTGCATATTCTGGTGCTGGACGCGGCAGCCGATGCGGACGGCGGGCTGCTGTTGCCGTTCTCCTGGTCCGGCATCCGGGTGAGCGCGGCTGGCGCTGATCGGATTCGCGTCCGGCTGAGCGAATCGGCCGATGGCGGTGTCGCACTGGCCATCTACGACGGCACCGGACGACCGGTGGCCCGGGTCGACTCGCTGACGATGCGCCGGGCGCCGGGCGGCGGCTCCCTGGCGGCTCCGGCCGGCTCGTCCGCGGGCCTGTACGACCTCAACTGGATCGCAGCACCGGTCCCCGCCCTGTCCGCAGCGCAGCTCGCCGACCGCCAGTGGGCCGTCGTCGGGACCGATCCACGGGCCAAGGACGTCTGTGATGCGCTGCAGTCCGACGGCATCAACGCGCCGCTCTACTACGAACTCGCCTCGGTGGCCGACCAGGTGGCCGGTGCGGTGCCCGCCGTCGTCGTGCTGCCCTACCTGCCGGATGTGCAGGACGAGGCCGACGATCCCGGGTACGCCGTGCACGAGGGCCTGCGCCAGCTACTTGACGTGGTGCAGCAGTGGGTCAGCGACGAGCGGTTTGCCGACTCCCGGCTGGTGCTCGTCGCCGACAGGGACACGCTGGCCGGCGCGCCGATGTGGGGCCTCGTGCGCTCAGCGGCCACAGAGCATCCGGGCCGGTTCGTGCTGGCCGACGTCGGGGAAGCGGCCGGCTCGTGGGGACTGCTCGCTGCCGCCATAGCGGCCGGGGAGCCGCAGTGCGCGGTGCGCGACGGCCAGGTGCTGGTGCCGCGGCTGGCCCGCCGCACGTCCGAGGCCGCCGGGCACGCCGCTGAGCTGGGATCGGGCACTGTGCTGGTCACCGGCGGCACCAGCGGCCTCGGCGCCGTGGTGGCAGCTCACCTGGTCGCCCGCCATGGCGTCCGTGACCTGCTGCTGACCTCGCGCCGGGGATCGGCCGCGCCGGGCGCCGGTGAACTGGCCGAGCGCCTGGAGGCGCTCGGCGCATCGGTGCGGATCGCGGCGTGCGACGTGTCGGACCGGCGGGCGCTGACGAGGCTGCTCAAGTCGGTGCAGCTGACCGGGGTCGTGCACGCGGCCGGCGTGCTCGACGACGCCACTGTCGAGGGGCTGTCCCCCGATCAGCTGGACGCGGCACTGCACCCCAAGGTCGACGCAGGCTTGCTGTTGCACGAGCTGACCGCCGGGATGCCGCTCAGCGCGTTCGTGCTGTTCTCCTCGATCGCGGGGGTGCTCGGCAACGCCGGCCAGGCCAACTACGCCGCGGCCAACGCATTCCTGGACGCGCTCGCTGTGCACCGCCGGGATCTCGGTCTGCCCGCGGTGTCGATCGCCTGGGGACTGTGGTCGCTGCCCACGTCGATGACCGCGGCGCTGTCCAGCACGGACTCCGCCCGGCTGTCCGGCGGCGGTCTGGCCGCGCTCACCCCGGAACGGGGCCTGGACCTGTTCGACGCGGCGCTGCGCGAGACCGGCGCGCTGATCGCCGCAGACCTGGACCTGGCCGGGCTGAGCGCTTCGGGCGGTGAGACTCCGGCGGTGCTCCGCGGCCTGGTCCGGGCACCCCGCGCCGCGGCGTCCGCACCCGCCGGGGCGCCGGGCAATGCCCAGGTCGCTGGTGCCACCCCGGCCGGCGGGTTGCCGGACCGGCTGGCTGCCCTCGACCGCGGCGAGGCGCAGACGATGGTGCTGGATCTCGTCCGGGCGCAGGTCGCGGCGGCGCTCGGCCACTCCCGCGCGGACGAGATAGAACTCGACCGGCCGTTTACCGAGCTGGGATTCGACTCGCTGACCTCGGTGGAACTCCGCAACCGTCTCGGATCCGAGACCGGTCTGCGGCTGCCGACCACGCTGGTATTCAACCAGCCGACGGTGACTCTGCTGGCCCGCCACCTTCTCAGCGAGCTGGCGCCGGCCCCGCCCGCCCCGCACCAGGTGCTGCGCGACGCCGTCGACCGGGTCTCCGCCCAGCTCGAGCGACCCGATGTCGCCGACGACGATCAGGCCCAGGTCATCGCGGTGCTGCAAGCCGCCCTGCTCCGCCTGCACGCGCCGTCGGAGGCGGCGGCCGATGACGGCGAGTCGCTGGCCCACCTCGGCGCGGCCTCTGATGAAGAGATCTTCAGCTACATCGACAAACAACGGGATTGAGAAGGGATCAGCGATGGCAGGCGAAGACAAGCTCCGCGAGTATCTCAAGCGGGTGACGCTGGACCTCGCCGACGCTCGGGCGAAGTTGGCCGACATCGACGCCAGGAGTCACGAGCCGATCGCGATCGTCGGCATGGCCTGCCGCTACCCGGGCGGGGTCACCAGCCCGGGCGAACTGTGGGAACTGATCGCGTCAGGAACGGATGCGATCAGCGCCTTCCCGACCGACCGGGGCTGGGACAACGAGCGGCTGTACAACCCGGACCCCGATGTCCCCGGAACGACGTACACGCTCAGCGGCGGCTTCCTGCACGACGCGGGTGAGTTCGACGCGCCGTTCTTCCAGATGAGCCCGCGCAACGCGCTGGCGACCGACCCCCAGCACCGGCTGTTCCTTGAGACCGCGTGGGAGGCGTTCGAGCGAGCCGGTATCGACCCGACGTCCCTGCACGGCAGCCGGACCGGCGTCTACGCCGGGATCATGTACGACCACTACGCGACTCGGTTCCTGTCCGACATACCGGCCGAGGCGGACGGAACGCTGCTGGTGTCCAGTTCGCCCAGCGTGCTGTCGGGCCGGGTCGCCTACACGCTCGGCCTTGAGGGCCCGGCGGTGTCGCTGGATACCGCGTGCTCGTCGTCGCTTGTCGCGATCCATCTTGCCGTGCAGTCACTGCGCCGCGGTGAGTGCACGATGGCGCTGGCCGGCGGCGTGTCGGTGATGGCCGTACCGGATATGTTCGTGGAGTTCTCGCGGCAGCGCGGGCTGTCCCCGGAGGGCAAGTGCAAGGCGTTCTCCGACGACGCCGACGGCACGGTGTGGTCCGAGGGCGCGGGAACAGTGCTGCTGGAGCGGCTGTCCGACGCCCGCCGCAACGGCCGGCCGGTCCTCGGCCTCGTCCGGGGCACCGCGGTGAATCAGGACGGCGCGAGCAACGGCCTGACCGCGCCCAACGGCCCGTCGCAGGAGAGGGTGATCACGCTCGCGCTGGCCGACGCGCGGCTGGAAGCGGCCGACATCGACGTGGTCGAGGCGCACGGCACCGGCACACCGCTGGGCGATCCGATCGAGGCGCACGCGATTCTGGCGACGTACGGGCAGAACCGGCCCGCGGAGCGCCCACTGCGCCTGGGTTCGGTGAAGTCGAACATCGGCCATACCCAGGCCGCAGCCGGTGTCGCCGGCGTCATCAAGCTTATCGAGTCGATGCAGCACGAGCAGATGCCGCGCACGCTGAGCGTTTCCGAGCCGACGCACAAGGTGGACTGGACGGCGGGCGCGGTGCGACTGCTCACCGAGGACCTGCCATGGCCGCGCCGAGCCGAGAAGCCACGCCGGGCCGGGGTGTCGTCCTTCGGCATCAGCGGCACGAACGCGCACGTCATCTTGGAAGAACCAGATCCCGGCGACGCAGTTGAGCCGGCTGACATCGTGGCCGGCCCGTCGGCGTGGGTGCTGAGCGCCCAGTCGGCTGCGTCACTGGACCAGCAGGTCCGGCGGCTGCACGACCGGGTCGCTGCCGATGAGGACATCCGCCCGGTGGACGTGGCGCACACTCTCGCGACCGCCAGGGCACGGTTCGACCACCGGGCGGTCATCGTCGGCCAGGGCCGCGACCAGATGGTGGCCACGCTGGCTGGCTATCTCGCCGGCCGGCCGGACGCGTCGGTGCCGGCCGGGCAGGCCCGGGGCCGTGCCAGGGCTGCGTTTCTGTTCACCGGCCAAGGCGGCCAGCGGGCGGGCATGGGCCGCGAGCTGTACCAGGCTCATCCGGTCTTCGCCGCCGCCTTGGACGAGGTATGTGCCGCGCTCGACGAGCACCTGGACCGCCCGCTGCGCGATGTGATGTGGGCCGAGCCGGGCAGCGCAGAGCCGGGCAGCGCAGGACGTCCGGCTCTGGACGAGACGCGCTACACCCAGCCGGCGCTGTTCGCCTACGAGATCGCGGCCTTCCGGCTGCTCGCCTCACTCGGCGTCACGCCTGATCGGGTGGCCGGGCACTCGGTGGGCGAGATCGCCGCCGCGCACGTCGCAGGGGTGTGGGATCTCGCCGACGCGGCGCGGATGGTCACCACGCGCGCCCGGTTGATGCAGCAACTGCCGGCCGCCGGAGCGATGATCGCGGTGGCCGCGACGCTCGCCGAGATCCTGCCGGACCTGGCCGGACAGGAGCACCTGATATCCGTCGCGGCGGTCAACGGCCCGAGCAGCGTCGTGCTGTCCGGGGCCGAGGATGCCTGCCTGGCCGTGGCGCAGCGGTGGCGCGAACTCGGCCGGCGGACCCGGCGGCTGACGGTCAGCCACGCGTTCCACTCACCGCTGATGACCCCCGTGCTCGACGACTTCGCCGCAGAGCTGAAGACGCTCGTGTTCCGGGGGCCACGGCTGGCCTACGAGACCACCTGCGGCACCCGAGGTACCTGGACCGATCCGGCGTACTGGGTGGACCAGATCCGGCAGCCGGTGCTGTTCGCGCCGATGATCGAGCGCATGGAAGCCGCCGGCCTGCGGCATTTCGTCGAGGTCGGTCCGCAGCCGGTGCTGGCCGCCATGGCGGGCGAATGCCTCAGCGATCCGCAGGCCGCGGTAGCCGCGATGTACCGCCGCGGGCGCACCGAGCCAGAAGCCCTGCTGAGCTGCCTCGCCGAGGTGTTCGCCCGAGGCGTCGACGTCCATTGGGACGCGCTGACGCAGGGCGGCGCGCTGATCGACCTGCCGACCTACGCCTTCGACCGGAAGCGCTACTGGCTGCCCAGCCCGCTGTCCCACGCCGACGTGACCTCTGCCGGTCTGCTCGAGGCCGGGCATCCGCTGCTGCGGGCAACGGTCGACCTCGCCGACGACCGCGGTGTGCTGGCCACCGGCCGGGTGGCGCTGGCCGACCTGCCGTGGCTGGCGGACCACGCGATCGGCGGCACGGTCGTGGTGCCCGGATCCGCGCTGCTCGACGTAGTGCTTGAGGTCGCCGGCCAGGCGGGCTACGACCGCGTGGCCGAACTGACCTTCGACGCGCCGCTGGCGCTGCCGGCCGCGGGTGCGGCGTTCATCCAGGTGACGGTGGACCGGGCCGAGAACTCGGTGCGCCTGCACTCCCGGGCGGACGGCGAGGAGGCCTGGACCCGGCACGCCTCGGGGTCGTTGTCTTCCGCCGGGGCACTGGACGCCGGCTGCGACTGGGCAGTCGCGTGGCCGCCGGCCGACGGGGTGCCCATCGACTTCGACGGCGCGTACGACAAGCTCGCCGATCTGGGCTATCACTACGGCCCGGCATTCCGCGGCGTGCAGGGGGCCTGGCGCAGCGGCGACGACCTGTATGTCGAGGTCGCGGTGCCGCCGGGCGCCGATGCCGACGGCTTCGGCCTGCACCCGGCCCTGCTGGATGCGGCGTTTCACCCCTCCATCATCGACGGTGATTCCGACGAGCTGCGGCTGCCGTTCGTCTTCCGCGGCGTCCGGCGCGGCGCGGCGGGCGCATCGACTGTGCGCGCGCGGCTGACTCCGCAAGGATCCGACGGGCTCGCCGTTGACATCGCCGATCCGTCCGGCAGGCCGGTGCTGTCGATCGAGGAGCTACGCGTACGGCCGGCCTCGATCGCTTCACTGGTGTCCGCGCTGGGCGGCGCCGCGGCCGGAGTGGCCGGGTCGCACGGGCTCGAATGGGTCACCCCAGCGGTGGCCGGCCCGGACACCGCGGCGCGCTGGGCAGCGGTCGGCGACGACGTGCCGGGGCTTGCCAGCTACGCCACGCTTGACGAGCTGGCGCAAGCCGGCGACCTACCGGACTTCGTGGCCTTCGCCTGCGCCAGCGCCGAGCCCGACATGCCGACCCGGGTCCGCGCGGTGACCGGCCGGGCGCTTCGGATCGTGCAGCAGTGGATCGCCGACGAGCGATGCGCCGAGTCACGGCTGGTGCTGCTGGCCGATCCGGGGTCGCTGGGCACCGCCGCGGTCTGGGGCCTGGTGCGTTCGGCGCAGGCCGAGCACCCGGGCCGGTTCGTGCTGGCCGACGTCGAGCCAGGTACCACCGGGGCGTGGGCGACGCTGGCCGCGGCGGTGACCGCAGGCGAGTCGCAGTTCCTGATCCGCGGTGACCGCTTGCTGGTGCCACGGATCGTCCGCCGCGCGCCGGCGTCCGACCCGGGACTCGACCTCAGCGCCGGGACCGTCCTGGTCACCGGTGGCACCGGCGGCCTCGGGGCTCTGGTCGCGGCCAGGCTGGTGGAGCGCTTCGGAGTCCGTGACCTGCTGCTGGCCTCGCGACAGGGACTGGCCGCGGCCGGTGCGCCGGAGCTCGTCACCCATCTGACTGCGCTGGGAGCGTCCGTCCAGATCACAGCCTGCGATGTCGCGGACCGCCTGAGCCTGACCGAACTGCTGGCGTCGGTGCCCGCGGACCGGCCGCTGGTCGGTGTGGTGCACGCGGCCGGTGTACTGGACGACGCCACCGTCACAGGCCTGTCGCCGCAGCAGCTGGACTCGGTGTTCCGGCCGAAGGTGGACGCCGCCTGGCTGCTGCACAAGCTGACCGCCGACCTGCCGCTGCGCACGTTCGTGCTGTTCTCCTCCATCGCCGGCCTGCTGGGCAACCCGGGGCAGGGCAACTACGCCGCGGCGAATGCGTTCCTGGACGCGCTGGCCGCGCACCGGGCCGAGCTCGGGTTGCCGGCGATCTCGGTCAGCTGGGGACTGTGGTCGGCGACAGCCGGAATGGGCGCGGGTTTGTCGGCCGCCGACGAGGCCCGCATCTCGAGGTCCGGTGTCTCGGCGCTGTCGCCCGAACAGGGCCTGGCGCTGTTCGACACCGCGGTCCGCGAAGGGCCCGGCGGCGATGCGCTGCTGGTGGCCTCATGCTGGGACCTGAGCGGACTGCGCGCCGCGGCCGCGGACGGCGGCGACATCCCCGTCGTCCTGCGCGGCCTGGCCGGNNGGCCGGGTTCCTCGAGCGGCTGGCGGGACTCTCCGCGGCCGAGCTTCGGCCGCTGCTTGTGGAGTTTGTCCAGTCGCATGTTGCTGGCGTGCTGGCGCACGGCACAGCAGCAACCATCGACGTTCACCGGCTGTTCAACGAGCTGGGATTCGACTCGCTCGCCGGGGTGGAGCTACGCAACCGGCTGAACAGGGAAACCGGCCTGAAGCTGCCGGCGACGCTGATCTTCGACCATCCGACGACAGTGCAGCTGGCCGACCATCTGCTCACCGAGCTGGTGCCGTCGCCGCCGACTGTCGAGGACGTGTTGCGGGAGACCCTCACCAGGGTCGCGCCGCAGCTGGAAGCCGCGGACGCCGATGAGCGCGACCGGATCGCGATGACCCTGCGGGCACTGCTGAACCGAATCGGCTCGGTGACGAACGCAGACGCTGCCCAACCGGAGCTGGAGACCGCTTCGGACGAGGAGATCTTCGCTCTCATCGACGCACAGCTCTAGGCCACGCGGCTTCGACCACAGCCGCTCGATCTTCCACCCGACAGGGGTTCCCCATGGCAGGCGAGGACAAGCTCCGCGAATATCTCAAGCGTGTGACGGTCGAGCTGACCGACGCCCGCCGGCGCCTGGCGCAGGCCGAGGCCGAGGACCGCGGGCCCGAGCCGATCGCGGTCATCGGCATGGCGTGCCGGTTTCCCGGCGCGGAGAACGTGGACTCCTACTGGCAGCTGCTCAGCGACGGCCGGTCCGGCGTCCTGGACGAAGTGCCGGACCACCGGTTCGACCTGGATCCCTGGGTCGCCGACGAGTCCGTCTACACCCGGCGCGGAGCTTTCCTGCCCGATATCACCGGCTGGGACGCCAAGTTCTTCGGATCATCGCCGCGCGAAGCGGTGCGGATGGATCCTCAGCAGCGGCTGCTGATGGAGCTGGCCTGGGAGGCCATGGAGGATGCCGGCACCCCGCCGACCAGTCTCGCGGGCAGCCGAACCGGGGTGCTGGTCGGCTTCTCCGACATTACCCAGTACGTGCAGCTCGAAATGCACCGACAGGGCGCCGCGGTCCTGACCGACCCGTACATCGGTCAGGGCAGCTCGGCGAGCGTCGTAGCCGGGCGTATCGCCTACCACTTCGATCTGCGCGGCCCGGCGATGGCCGTGGACACCGCCTGCTCGTCCAGCCTGGTCGCCGTGCACCTGGCCGCGGACGCGCTGCGCCGCGGCGAGTGCGACCTGGCGCTCGCCGGCGGCGGTTTCCTGGCGATGCTGCCCGACCTTTACGTCCACGGCTGCGCGACCTCGATGCTGTCGCGGTCGGGGGAATGCAGGACGTTCGACGCCTCCGCAGACGGCTATGTGCTCGGTGAGGGCGGTGGCCTGGTGGTGCTGGCGCTGTTGTCTGACGCCGTGCGCGCGGGGCACCGGATCCGCGCGGTGATCCGCGGCTCGGCGGTCAACCAGGACGGGCGCACCAACGGCCTGACCGCACCGAACCGATCCGCCCAGGTGGACGTGATCCGGCGAGCGCTGTCGGCGGCCAGGATCTCTCCGGAGCAGGTCGATTACCTGGAAGCACACGGTTCGGCCACTCCGCTGGGCGACCAGATCGAGCTCAGCGCCCTGCACGAGGTGTTCGGCGCCCGCTCGCCCGAGCAGCCGCTGCACGTCGGTGCGGTGAAGACCAATATCGGCCACACCCAGGCGGCAGCCGGTGCCGCTGGCCTGATCAAGACGATCCTCGTCCTGGAGAAAGGCGTGGTGCCGCCCAACCTGAACATGACCACGCCGGCCGAGGCGAGCCTGGCCAGCGACACCGTCCGCCCGGCTGCCGGGACCATCGCACTACCGGACGGCGGCCGCGCCTGGATGGCCGGGGTCAGCTCATTCGGCTGGTCCGGCACCAACGCGCACCTCGTGCTGGAATCCGCGCCTGCCGTCGAGAGCAGCCCGGCCGGCACCGAGCTGGCGGCGGAGCTGCTGCCGGTGTCGGCGGCCGACGCAGCCGCGCTGCGCGCGCACCTGGCCCGGCTGGCTGCGGGCGCCGGCGACTCCGCACTGGCCGATCTGGCGTACACCCTGCAGACAGGCCGCGCTCAGCTCGACCACCGGCGCGCGGTGGTAGCTGCCGACGCCGGCGAGGCCGCCGCCCGGCTGTCGGCGGCCAGCGACACGCCTGGCGTGCGCCGCACCGAGGGCCGGCCCCGGGTGGCATTCCTGCTGACCGGCGCGGACGGGCAGCCGGGCGGCGCCGAACTGTACAGGGGCGAGCCGGCCTTCACCGCCGCGGTGGACGATTGCGTCTCGATCGCGGGCGAGCGGTGTGATCTCGACCTGCGTCCGGCGCTGTTCAGCGTGCCGCCCGGACAGACGGTCATCGCGCACCTGTCGCTGTTCACTTCTCAGTACGCCCTCGCCCGGCTGCTCGCCTGCTACGGGGTGACGCCGGACCTGCTGATCAGCGACGGGGTGGGCGACCTCGTCGCGGCCTGCCTCGCGGGCGTGCTGTCCCTGGCCGATGCACTACGGGTGGCGGCGGAGCGCGCCCGGCTGGCCGAGACCGCTGACTCCGCGCCGCTGGCTGCGCTCCTCGCGTCGCTGTCGTGGCAGCCGGGCGTCGGCACCGTCATCGCGGGCCGCTCATCCGGGCTGCTGACGGCTGATCAGGCAACGAGCCCGCAGTACTGGCTGGATCGCCTCAGCGCGCCGCCCCAGGGAGCCGGCGGATCGCAGCTCAGCCGCGCCCGCGGCGCCGACGCCTGCGTCGTGCTGGGCGCCGGCCGCCAGCCGTCGGACCTGCAGCGCCGGGACACCGCAGGCGGGCAACCGCTCATGCTCGGGACGCTGCCGGGCATCCCGGCGGACGAGCGCGCAGCCCTGCTGCAGACCTGCGGCCGGCTCTGGGAACTCGGCGTCGCCCTGGACTGGAACGCGCTGCGGCGCAGCAACGGCCGGCTGACCGGGCTGCCGTGCTACCCGTTCCAGCGCGAGCGCTACTGGATCGAGCCACCGATCGCGCCCGTGCCCGCAGCCGCCGAGGCGGCAGCCGGGCTGCCCGCCGTCCCGGCCGGCATCCACGAGCACGTGCAACTGCTCACCCAGCAGTGGTCCCCGGCCACGAGCGCCGACTCCGCCGCACCGGCCACCGGCCGCTACCTGCTGGTCGCCGACGCCGAGGGCATCGCCGGCGCGCTTGCCGAGCGGCTGCGCCACGACGGGGCCGAGGTGGTACTGCGCCAGGAACTCCGCTCCCAGGAGCTGAGTGCCGGCCCGGTCACCGTCGTCGACCTGTCCGCGCTGGACCCGTCCGGATCCGATGACGCCGAGCGGGCCGTGGTGTCGGTAGCCGGGCTGCTCGCCGCGCTCAGCGCCGACGTGGCCCGCACCACCCGGGCCGTGGTCGTGACCCGGGGAGGGCACGCCGTCACAGCCGATGAGCAGGTCCGGCCCGCCCAGGCCGCGGTCGCCGTCCTGCCGATCATCGCCAACCAGGAGTACGTCAACGTCGCTGCCCGCAACGTCGACCTCGACCCGGTTTATTCGATCACGACCGCGGCCGACGTGCTGGCCGCCGAACTGCGCGGGCCGTCGGCGGAGCTGCTGTCGGCCTACCGCGCTGACCGGCGGTACGTGACCGGCTACGCGCCGCTGGCGGGGTCCGCCCCGGCCGCGAGTTATGCCGGCGGCACCTACCTGATCACCGGCGGCCTTGGCGACATCGGCCTGACCATCGCCGGGCACCTGGTCCGCCGCGGTGCCGCCCGGGTTGTGCTGACCAGTCGCCGCGGGGCACCGGCCGATGAGCGGGACCCACGTCACGACTCCCTCGGCCGGCTGCGCGGGCTGGGCGCCGAGGTGGAGACGCCGGCCGTGGATGTCACCGATCCTTCGTCCATGCGCGCGCTGTTCGCCGCTCGGCACATCGACGGCGTGGTGCACGCCGCGGCCGATGTCGCCGCTGACACCTTCCGCTCGCTGCAGGACCTCGACGAGACCAGTGCCGCCCGGCAGTTCGGTGCCAAGGTCGACGGCGCCCGGGTGCTGGCAGAGGTTTTCGGCGGGCTGCCCGCGGGGCACGCGCCGGACTGGTGCATGGCGTTCTCCTCCACCTCGGCGCTACTCGGCGGCGCGACATTCGGCGGTTACGCCGCGGCGAACGCGGCCCTTACCGCGCTGGGCCGCAGCATGCCCGGCGGGGGGACCCGCTGGATCGCCGCCAACTGGGACACCTGGGCCTGCACGCTGGATAAGCTCCAAGGCGGCATCGGCGCGAGCCTGGTCAGCCACTCGATGAGCGACGCCGAGGCGCTGGACGCCTTCGACCGGCTGGTCGCCCGCGCGCCACGCGCGGCCGTGGTCGCCGCAGGCGGGCTGACCGACCGGCTGCCGCGACCGTACGAGGTGACCGAGCCGGCCTTCGGCACCGATATCCGGCACCCGCGGCCAGACCTGCAGCAGCCCTACTCGCCGCCGCTGACGCCCGCCGAACGCGCCATGGCCCGGCTGTGGGCCGAGGTCCTCGGCGTGGAGCCGGTCGGCATCCGGGACAACTTCTTCGACCTCGGCGGCACCTCGCTGCTGGCGCCACAGCTGTTCGGGCTGATCAAGAAGCGCCTCGGGATCGCGCTGCCCACCGTGACCTTGTTCGAGGCTCCGACGGTACGCGCGCTCGCCGCCGCCCTCGATCGCCAGCGCGCGCCCAAGCCCGCTGCCGCCCAGCCGCCTGCCGTGGCCGTCGCCCCGGAGCTGGCCGTCGCCCCGGAGCTGGTTGCCGCNNGCCCGGACCGGACCGGCGGATCGCGATCGTCGGCATGGCCGGCCGCTTTCCCGGTGCCGGGGACGTCGCCGAGTTCTGGCGCAACTTGTGCGGCGGGGTCGAGTCCATCAGATTCTTCACGCCTGAGGAGCTGATCGCGGCCGGCGTCGATGCCGACCTGGTGCACGACCCGCTGTACGTGCCGGCCCGTCCGGTGCTCGACGACATCGCCGGCTTTGACGCGGCCTTCTTCGGCATGAGCCCGCGGATGGCCGCCCTCACCGACCCGCAGCAGCGACTGTTCCTCGAAGTCTGCTGGGAGGCCCTGGAGCAGGCCGGCTACTGCCAGCCCGAGCATCGTGGCCGCGTCGGCGTGTACGGCGGAACCCACATCAGCACGTACCTGCTCGGCATGCAGGATCAGCTCGACGATGATGTGAGCCCGTTCGAGATCGGTATCGGCAACGAGAAGGACGCGCTGACCACCAGCGTGTCCTACCTGTTCGACCTGCACGGCCCGAGCGTGGCCGTCCAGACGTTCTGCTCCACCTCACTCGTCGCCGCTCACCTGGCCGTGCAGAGCCTGCGCAGCGGCGAGTGTGAGATGGCGCTGGCCGGCGGCGTGTCGATTCGCGTCCCTGACAGGGTCGGACATCGCTACGAGCAGGGCGGCATGGAATCGCCCGACGGCCACGTCCGCACCTTCGATGCGAAAGCGCGCGGCAGCATGTTCGGCGACGGTGCCACCGTCGTCGTCCTCAAGCGGCTCTCCGACGCACTGCGCGACGGCGATCACGTCTGGGCCGTCATCCGCGGCTCGGCGATGAACAACGACGGCGCGCTCAAGGTCGGCTTCACCGCGCCGAGCGTGACCGGCCAGGCCCAGGTGGTCACGGCAGCAATGGCGGACGCGGGGGTCACGGCGCAGGACGTCGGCTACGTCGAGGCGCACGGCTCGGGCACCCCGCTGGGCGACCCGATCGAGGTGGCGGCGCTGACTCAGGCGTTCGGCCCGACGGACGCCCAGCAGTACTGTGCGATCGGCTCGGTCAAGACCAACATCGGGCACCTGGACCGGGCGTCGGGCACTGCGGGGCTGATCAAGACCTCGCTGACACTCTGGGACGGCGTCATACCGCCCACGCTGCACTACACCACCCCCAATCCGGAGATCGACTTCGAGCACAGCCCGTTCTTCGTGAACAACGCGCCGCTGCTCTGGGCCCCGGCCAGCGGACAGCCCCGGATCGCCGGCCTCAACTCGCTCGGCATGGGCGGGACGAACGTGCACATGGTCCTCGAGCAGCCGCCTGCCGCACCGCAGGAGCTGCCGGGCGATCCTGACTCGGAGCGCAGGTATCAGGTACTGCCGGTGTCGGCGCGCACCGCGACGGCGGCGGACGCGTCCGGCCGGCGCATCGGCGAGCACCTGCAGGCGCATCCCGGCGTCCGGCTGGCCGACGTGGCCTACACCCTGCAGGCCGGGCGTAAGGTGTTCGAGCACCGCCGTGCGGCGGTGGTGACGAGCGTGGCCGGAGCGGCCGCGACGCTGACCGGCGCGAACGACGCCGGTCCGCCCGCGGGACGCGCCGAGGCCGCTCAGGGCCGGCCGGTGGCATTCCTGTTCGCCGGTGTCGGCGAGCAGTACCCGGGCATGGTCGGCGAGCTCTACCGCCGCGAGCCGGTGTTCCGCTCCCTGCTCGATGACTGCCTGCGCCGGCTGGCCGGCGAGCTGCCAGGCGTCGACGTGACTGGCCTGCTCACCGGGGCCAGCAGCGGCGGCGGCCCGAGCCTGGCCGCGCTGCTCGGCCGCGGCGACGACACCGCCGACGCGGCGACCGCGCAGCTACGGCGCACCGAGGTCGTGCAGCCGTTGATGTTCGCTGTGGACTACGCGCTGGCCGGCACCTTGATGGCATGGGGCGTGCACCCGACCGCGATGCTCGGCTACAGCCTGGGCGAGTACGTGGCGGCCTGCCTGGCCGGTGTGCTGTCCCTCGATGACGCACTGAAGCTCGTGGGGCATCGCGCGCAGCTGATCAGCACAGTCGAGCCCGGCTCGATGGCCGGTGTCCAGCTCGGTGCCGATGAGCTGCGCAGCCGTTTCCAGCCCGGGGACCGGGGCGTAGACATCGCCTCGGTCAACGGGCCGCAGACGGTCGTGGCCGGCCCCATCGCGGCGGTGACACAGCTGCTCGCAGACCTGCGCGAGGCAAGGATCCCGGGACGCCTGCTGCAGACAACGCACGCGTTCCACTCCCGCATGCTGGCGCCGCTCGCCGACGAACTGACCGCCTGGATCGCCGCGAACATCCGGCTCAACCCGCCGACGCTGAGCTACTTCTCCAACGTGACCGGTGGCGAAGCTGACGCCGCGCTGGTCTGCGCCCCGGAGTACTGGGCCAGGCACATGTGCCAGCCGGTGCAGTTCTCGGCCGGCGCCGGCGCGCTGCTGGCCGACCCGGAACTTGCCGTCATCGAGATCGGCCCCGGCCGGTCGCTGACCAGCCTGATCCGCGCCGCCGGCTGTCCGCCGGCGCAGTGGCCGCTGATGATGACGACGCTGCCGGCCGCCGCCGACCCGCGGCCGGCCGACGCGGTGTTCGCCGAGTGCCTGGCCGGGTTGTGGCTGATCGGCGTGGACATCGACTGGCCCGCCCATCACGGCCGCCGGCCCGGGGCCAGGCCGGCGTACGCCGGGTCGCCGCCGGGCCGGATCCCGTTGCCGACCTACCCCTTCGAACGGCAGCGGTACTGGATCGAGCGGACGGCGCAGCGGCGCAACCGGGGCGCCGAGTTGCCGGCCGGGCCGGCCACGTTCGACGACATCGACCGGCTGCCCCGGCTGCCGGAAGAGCAGTGGCTGAACCTGCCGATGTGGCGGCAGGTCGCGCCGACCGCGGCCGACGAGCGACGGCCAGCGTCCTGGCTGGTATTCGCCCGCGAAGGCGAGGCCGACCGGGTGCTCGCTGAGCTGCGCCGGGTGGCCGAGTCCGACGGCGTGACGCTGACCGTGGTCCGGCCCGGTGACTGCTACCGGACCACGACCGACGGCTTCACCGTCCGGCCCGGCAGCGCCGACGACGCGCTCGACGTGCTGCGTCAGCTACGCCAGCGTGGCGTGCCGCTGGACCGCGCGGTGCACCTGTGGACACTCGACGAGACGCCCGGCGATGACGATGCGACGGTGGCGCTCGGCCTGCACGCCCTTGTCGCGCTGGCTCGCGCGACCGGCGAGCTCGGCCTGACCGGATGGTCGCTCGACATCGTGACCGCCGGCACCCAGCAGGTGGTCGACGGCGGCGTGGTCCGTCCGGCCGCCGCTACCGTGGTGGGCGCCGCCCGGGTGATTCCGCTGGAGTATCCCTCGGTCGTCACCAGGCTGATCGACGCACACCCCGGCACGGCCGCCGCGCAGGTGGTCAGCGAGCTGCTTCGCCCGCGGACCGAATCGACGGTGGCGTTGCGCAGCGGCCGACGCTGGCTATGCGGCTACCAGACGGCTCCGGCGGCGACGCCGGCCGAAACCGGCGCCGTACTGCGCGAGAACGGCGTCTACCTGATCACCGGCGGCCTGGGCGGGATCGGACTCAGCATGGCCGAGCACCTGGCCCGCGACTGCCGTGCCCGGCTGGTGCTGTTCGGCCGCCGGGGCCTGCCGCCGCGCGAGCAGTGGGCCGGCATCGTCACCGGCGAACGCGCCGTCGAGGACAGCGTCCGGGGCCGGGTGGCCCGCCTCGTCGAGATCATCGCACTGGGCGCCGAGGTGGAAGTCTTCTCCGGAGACGTCGCCGAGCCCGCGGATGTCCGGCGCGCGGTGGACCGGGCGCACGAGCTGTTCGGCGGCCTGCACGGCGTGCTGCACGCGGCGGGCGTGCCGGGCACCGGCCTGATGCAGTTCAAGCAGCCCGGCGACTCCGCCCAGGTGCTGGCACCGAAGCTGGCCGGCACTCGGGCGATCGCCGAGGCGCTGCGGATCGGCGAGCCCGACGAGACGGCGCTGGACTTTCTGGTGCTGTTCTCCTCGATCGCGTCCGCGACCGGCGGCGGGCCCGGACAGGTCGACTATTGCGGTGCGAACGCCTACCTGGACGGCTACGCCGCCCAGCTCGCGGCCACCGGGCGGCGGGCGCTGGCGGTGGACTGGGGCGAGTGGGTCTGGAACGCTTGGGACGAGGGCCTGGACGGCTACGACGATGCGCTGCAGGCGTTCTTCCAGAAGCACCGTGCCGACTTTGGCATCACGTTCGAGGAAGGCTGGCGAACGCTGCTGCGCGCGCTGGCCTCCGGCGAGTCACGCGTCGTGGTGTCCACCCAGGACCTGACGAGCATTCTCCAGGTCAGCTCCGGATTCACGGTCGAGGCCGTGAGCGGGCCAATGAACGCATCCTCGGCGGGCGAGCGGCATCCGCGGCCGGAACTGATCACGCCATACCAGGAACCGTCCGGCGAAACGCAGCAGAAGATCGCGGCCCTGTGGTCCCAGGCACTGCGGCTGGACCAGATCGGCGCCGCCGACAACTTCTTCGAACTCGGTGGCAACTCCCTGCTCGGGATCGCGCTGCTGGCCGCGCTGCGAAAGAGCTTCACTGGCGCGGAGCTGGCGCCGCACATCCTGCACGAGGCGCCCACCGTGGCGGCTCTGGCCAGGATCGTAGACCGGGCGGACGGTCCCGCCACGCACGAGCACGAACCGGACCGCGGCGGCCTGGCACAGGGCCAGCTGCGCAGGGCCGGGCTGAAAGCGGCCGCGGCGCGGCGCGCCCGGTCGTGAAGCACACCTATCCATCACCCAGCAGAACGGAGCAGTCATGACAGTCGTCGGCGTAGTGGGCGCAGGTGTCATGGGCGTCGGCGTCGCGCAGAGCCTGGCCCAGCACGGACACGAGGTAATCCTGGTGGATCAGGACGAGGAAACCCTGGCAACGGCTCGGGCCCTGATCACCCGCAACTGCCGGATGAGCGGCCTGATGGGCGGCCCGGCGCTGGACCCCGGCGCGATCCTGGCGCAGATCACCACCGCCGTCGGCGTCGGGGCGCTCGCCAAGGCGGCGGTCGTGATCGAGAACGTCACCGAGAACTGGGAGATCAAGCGGACCGTGCACGAAAGCCTCGACGAGGTGTGCGCGAGCGACACCATCTTCATCGCCAACACCTCCGCGATCCCGATCACCAAGATCGCCTCGGTCGGCCGGCACCCTGATCGGGTGGTGGGCGTGCACTTCATGAATCCGGTGCCCGCCAAGCCGGTGGTGGAGCTGATCCCCGGCTTCCACACCTCACCCGAGACGGTGGAACGGACCCGGGAATTGCTGCTCAGCATCGGCAAGAAGGCGGTCGACGTCAAGGACTCGGCCGGCTTCGTCTCCAACCGGGTGCTGATGCTGACCGTGAACGAGGCGGCGTTCCTGGTGCACGAGGGCGTCGCGACCGCCGAATCAGTCGACGAGGTATTCCGCGGCTGCTTCGGACACCCGATGGGGCCGCTGGAGACCGCCGACCTGATCGGCGTCGACACGATCCTCTACAGCGTCGAGGTGCTCTACGAGCACTACGCCGACAGCAAGTACCGGCCGTGCCCGCTACTCAAGCAGATGACCGACGCCGGACTGCACGGCCGCAAGACCGGCCGTGGCTTCTACGCCTACAACAGCTAAGGAAACCAACCATGACCGACACCACCATCACCGCCGAGATCCTTGCTTTCGTTAAGGGCCGCTTCCCGCAGGCGGAATTCAGTGCGGCCGATGACATCTTCTCCATCGGCTACGTCAATTCGCTTTTCGCGATGGAACTCGTGATGTTCATCGAGAAGGCGTTCGCCATCACCATTCCCAACGACGAGTTGCGCATCGACAACTTCCGGACCGCTGCCGCGATGACCGATCTGGTAACTCGCCAGCGGTCCGCTGTGCTGGTCGGCTAAGGACGCCCATGACCAACCAACTGCTGGCGCGGCTGCCCGCTAGCCCGGTGCTCGACCGGGCGACGGCGAACGCTTTCGTCGACGAGCACATCGTTCCGTTCGCCGGCGCCTGGGATCTCGCGGGCGCCGTTCCCGAAGGCCTGCTTGCCCGGATCGCCGATGCGGGTCTGTGGGCGCCGTTCCTGGCGCCCGAGCTCGGCGGCGCCGGGATGGACATGGTCACACTCGGCGAGATCCACGAAGAGGTGGGACGGGGCTGCTCCTCCGTGCGCAGCCTGCTCACCGTGCACACCATGCTGTCGTGGGCGCTGAGCCGGTTCGGCAGCCCGGACCAGGTGCAGCAGTGGGGGCCGGCGCTGGCTGCCGGCCAGCAGCTCGGCGCGTTCTGCCTGTCAGAAACGGGAGCGGGCAGCGACGCCGCGGCGATCACCACCACGGCCACCCCGGCCGGCGCCGGCTGGGTGCTCAACGGCGTCAAGAAATGGATCACCGGTGGCCAGCTCGCCGACCTGTTCCTGGTGTTCGCGCAGGGCCCGCACAGCATGGTCGCGCTGCTGGTGCCCCGCAGCACCCCCGGTGTCCAGGTGCGCCCGATCGAGGACATGCTCGGCACGCGAGCGTCCATGCTGGCCGAGATCGCCTTCACCGACGTCGAACTCGGCCGCGGCGCGCTGATCGGGCCGAGCGGCTTCGCCTCCGGCATGGTGCTCGCTGGGGTGCTCGACGTGGGCCGGTACAGCGTGGCCGCGGGCTCGGTGGGCATCATCCAGGCCTGCCTGGACGCCTCGGCCAGCTACAGCTCGCACCGGGTCGTCGGCGGGTCGCCGCTGCGCGATCTGGCGCTGATCCAGGCCAAGGTGTCCGACATGGTCACCGACGTGCGGGCGGCGCGGATGCTGTGCGCGGAGGCTGGCCGGCTCAAGGACGCCGGCGACCCAGGGACCATCATGGCGACCTGGATCGCGAAGTACTTCGCATCGACTGCCGCCGCCCGGCACGCGACCGAAGCCGTCCAGATCCACGGGGCGAACGGGTGCAGCCCGCACTACCCGGTGGCGCGGTACTACCGGGACGCCAAGGTCATGGAAATCATCGAAGGCAGTAACGAGATCCAGCGGATCACCATCGCTGGCGAGGCATATCGGGAGCAAGCGCGATGATCGGATCGACGGAGAAGCCGGTGCTCGCACCGGACGTGGGCAAGCCGGCGGCGGGCCGGATCAAGTGCGTGGTCTGGGACCTGGACAACACCTTGTGGGACGGGGTGTTGCTCGAGGGCGACGCGGTGGCGATCCGGCCCGCGGTGGTCGGGCACGTGCGCCGGCTGGACTCAATCGGCGTGCTGAACTCGATCGCCAGCAAGAACGACCGCGCCACCGCGATGGCGAAGCTGCGGGCGCTCGGGATAGCCGAGCTGTTCCTCTTCCCCCAGGTGTGCTGGAACGCCAAGTCCGATTCGATCCGCCAGATCGCGGCCAAGCTCAACCTCGGCCTGGGCGCGTTCGCCTTCGTCGACGACCAGGAGTTCGAGCTCGCCGAGGTGGCCAGCGCGCTGCCGCAGGTCACCTGCGTCGACATCGCCGCGATCGAGGAGGCCGTTGCCAGGCCGGACTTCCGCCCCCGGTTCGTGACCGACGAGTCGGCGCAGCGGCGCGGCATGTACCAGAGCCAGCTGACCCGCGACGACCTCGAAGCCGACTTCGTCGGCACCAGCGAGGAATTCCTGGCCAGCCTGGACCTGCAGTTCACCATCGGGCCGGCCCGCCGGGAGGATCTGCAGCGCGCGGAAGAGCTGACGGTCCGCACCAATCAGCTCAACTCCACCGGCAAGACGTACTCCTACGACGAACTCGACGCCTTGCGCGAATCACCGGACCACCTGCTGCTGGTCGCCTCGCTCACCGACCGGTTCGGTTGCTACGGGAAGATCGGCCTGGCGCTGGTCGAGAAGGCCATGCCGGACTGGCGGCTGCACATGATGCTGATGTCGTGCCGGGTGATGTCACGCGGCGTCGGGATGGTGCTGCTTGGCCACATCATGGGCCTGGCGCACGCGGCCGGCGCCGGCCTGCACGCGGACTTCGTCGAGACCGGCAAGAACCGGATGATGCAGATCACCTACGCGTTCAGCGGGTTCCGCGAGATCAGCAGGGACGGCTCGCAGGTCATGCTGGCTGCCGACCTCGACTCCCGCCAGCCGGCGCCGTCCTACGTCACCGTCGAGGTGACCGAGTGACGTCCGCCGCCGTAGCTCCGTCGGTCCGCCGGTGGTTGCCGTTCAGTGTGCCCGAACGCGGTATCGAAGCGGGCGGCCTGCGGATGTACTGCCTGCCGCACGCCGGCGGCGCGGCATCGGCGTACCGATCGTGGGGTGGCCGGATCGGCGCGGTGACGGTCTGCCCGATCCAGCTGGCGGGCCGGGAGACCCGCATGAACGACGTCCCGCACGACCGGATGGCACCCTTGGTGAGCGAGCTGGCCGACGTCGTCCTCGCCGATTCCGGCGGCCCCTACGCGGTGTATGGGCACAGCCTCGGCGCGCTCGTCGGTTACGAGCTGCTACAGGAGATCCGCCGCCGCGGCGGCCCTGACCCGGTGCACTTGGTGGTGTCCGGCTGCCCGGCGCCGCACCGCTCCGGTCCGGGCGAGGAGTCCCGGACGCGGCGGCGGGTGGACGAAATGACCGATGCGGAGGTGGCCGGTCTGCTGCGCAGCCTGGGCGGCACCCCGGAGCTGTTCCTGTCCGACCCGACCGTGCTGCAGATGATCCTGCCCAGGGTACGAGCCGACTTCGGCGTGAAGGACAGCTACAGCTACCAGCCGCAGGCCCCGCTGAACGTGCCGATCACGGCTCTGGCCAGCACCGCGGACCCGCGGGCCGACATCGAGTCGATGCTGGCCTGGCGCGATCTCACGGTCCAGCGGTTCAAGGCTTACACGCTCACCGGCGGCCATTTCGCTGCGCTCGAGCAGGCGCATGTCACCCAGGCCTACATCCGCCGGGCGCTCTGCGGCGCAGCCTAGCGTGACCGGCCGGGGTGTTACGAGCGCTTGGTCACCGGCACCACGTGCCGGTGGAAGAGCAGATCCCGCAGGACGTCATCGCCACCCTCGACGATCGAGACATACCGGACGTCGCGCACCAGCTTCTCGATGACGAGATCGTGGGTGTAGCCCAGCCCTCCGAACATCTCCGAGGCCGTCGAGGCGATCTGCCATCCGGCCTGGCCGCAGAACATCTTCGTGGTCATCGCCGACTTAAGCGTCCCCTGCCGGATGAACTCCTCGGCGGCCTCCGGCCGCGCCGCGATCATGTCGTACTCGCGCGCCGCTGCCAGGCACTGGTTGAGCATCACCTCGATCTGCATCTCGAACTGGCCCAGCCTGCTGGCGAACACCGCGTTGTTGACGAGCGGAACCCCCTTGACCGACTTGGTCTTGGCGTAGTCCATGCAGACGTCGCGCACCCGGCGGGCGATGCCCAGCGCCGTCGCGGCGATCAGGATCCGGCTGGCGTTGAGGCCGATCTCCAGCAGCCGCAGGCCATTGCCGCGCAGCACGTTGGCCGCGGGAACCCGGACGCCGGACAGCGTCACCTCGTACGTTGCCGACGCACGCAGGCCGATCACGTCCCACCGCTTGTCGATCCGCACACCCGGCGTGTCACGCGGCACGACGACGGCGACGTACTCGTCCGGGTTGTCGGCCCCGCGCGCAATCACGACAAGGAACTGCGCGAAACCGCTGCTCGTGGAGAACGCCTTGGCGCCGTCCAAGATCATGTCGTTGCCGTCCCGCCGCGCTGTCGTGGTGATCCGGGCCAGCTCGCTGCCGGCCGCATGCTCGCTGCCGAGCGTCGCGCAGAAATGATTCCCGGCGACGAGCGGGCTGAGGAACTGATCCTTGAGCTGCTGGCTGCCAGCCAGCGCGATCATGCTCGTCGCCAGCACCGGCAGGAACAGCGTGAACGCCACCCCCGCGTCCCCGTAGGCGAGCGCGGAGACGATCCGAACGCTCTCCTCCAGGTTGAGACCCATGCCGCCGTGCTCCTTGGGCAGCCACCAGTTCATCAGGCCGGTGTCGGCGAAGCGGTCGTACACCGGCAGCGGCGCGTCGGCGAGCGAGTCCAGGTATGCCTCCTGCCCGATCAGCTCCGACCGCACGAAACGTTGCACGACGCGAAGGTGTTCCGGTTCTCTCATTGTTCGTCCTTATCTGTCAGGGCGCTGATCTCGGCGCTGAGTAGACGTACGGTCGGGTGCATGACGAGGGCCGTCACCGGCAGCGCGACGGTCAACGCCACGCCGACGCGGGCGGCGAGCCGGACAGCGCCCATCGAGCGCCCGCCTAGCTCGAAGAAGTTGTCGTCAACGCCCACGGCGTCCAGACCCAGATCGGCAGCGAACAACTCGCTGACAGCGCGTTCCAGCGCCGTGCCCGGCTCGACGAACGGGGTGGCCAGCGCAGCACGAGGCCGCCGGCCCTGACCGGAACTGAGCTCACCGGGAGCCGCCACGTCGTCGTGGCGTGCCCACCGCGACTCCACGGGCACGCGGGAAACAACCAGGTGGGCAAGATGCCCGGCAGCGGCAACCGCGCGATCGAACACATCAGCCACCTCGGCCGGTGAGATCTGGTGATCGGTTCCGCCGGTGTCCCAGTCGATCGTGAGCCAGCGTCCCGGCCCCTGCGGCCGGTGCAAGCCGGCCCGGGCCGCGAGCGCGGCGTCGGCGGCGCCGCGCGGCCCCAGCCCGATCCCGCCCACGACAGCGGCCGTCGAGGACAGCACCACCCGCCGTCCGGCGGCCTGCTCGCCGAGCACGGACTCCAGGACGACCAGGCCGTGGACTCCCGTCTGGCACAGGGCGTCGTACTCGTCGAGGTCACCGGGGGCCGCACGGGTGCCCGGGTCGGCGGATGCGGCGTGCACCGCGACATCGATCCCGCCGAAGGCCGCGCGGGCATCGCGGACCACGGCACGCATCGCGGCCTCGTCGGCGACATCGGCCGTCGAGGCGAGCACTGTCGCGCCCTGGCCTTCCAGCTCGAGCACGCAGCGGATCTGTTCGGCGGCGGGATCGTCGCGGCCGGCACTCCGCTGCCACTGCTCACGCGGTGGCAGCGGAGTGCCGGTCGTGAGCACCAGCCGGCAGCCGTAGGTGCTCGACAGGTGCCGCGCCAGGATGAGGCCCGCTCCCTTGAGCCCGCCGGTAATCAGTACGGTGTCCGCAGCGCGGAAGACCGGCGCCTGCGGGTCGGGCACGGCGAGCGGATGCGACTCGTACCAGCGCAGCCATGCCTGTCCGCCGCGGACGGCCACCGGCCCTCGCTCCGGGCACACGGCGGCGGCGAGCACCTGATCGAGGTCGGCGTCGAAGCTGGCATCGACGTCGCGGCCGAGGTCGATGTGCCGGACGGTGAGCCGAGGATCCTCGTGAGCCAGGCTCGGCGCCAGACCGGCAAGCGCGGCGTGCTCGGGATGGTCCAGGTCGCAGCCGAGCACACCGACAGCGCCCGAAGTCAACAGGATCAGCTCGGCAGGCGGCTTGTCCGGCGCCGCTGCGAAGGCACGGACGAGCTCAAGTGCGGAACGCACGCCCCAGCCCTGGGCACGATCGAACTGCGCACGGCTCTCGCCCGCCACCGGGGCGAGGCTGAATCCGTGCAGCACCGTGCGCGGGTAGACGATCAGGGACCGCGACAGCCTGGCCAGATCTTCGCGGTCGGCCGGCCGAACGGTGAAGTCCCCGATCTCGTCCTGGCAGAAGCCGTCGCCGGGGCGCACGGTGACCACCTCCGCGCCGGCCAGGGTGAGTCGCCGGCTCAGCGCTTCCGCCTGCCCGGCGGCGAAGACCAGCCACGGGCCGGCGGCGCGCAACTGGGCATCGAGATGGGCAACGGGCAACGGATGCTGACGCCAGGTCGGCAGGTAGGTCCACTGGTCGCGGTCGCGGTCGCTGGCCGGCCCGGCCGAGCGGCGGGACCTGCGGCGATACGGTTCCGCCTCGATCCAGTGACGTTGCCGCTGGAACGGATAGCTGGGCAGCTCCACCCGCCGGCCCGTGCCGCGATGCAGCGCAGCCCAGTCGATGCTCGCGCCGGCCTGCCATAGCCGAGCCACCGTGCTCAGCAACCAGTCGTCAACCGAACCTGCGCCGGGTGCGACCACGATCTCCATCGTGGCCGTCACGTCATCGGCGGCGCTCAGCCGCACTCCAAGCCTGGTGAGACCGCCGGCGACCTCCGCCAGCGCACCGCCACGGTCTGCCGGGCTGTCCGCGGCCAGGCCCGCCGGGCCAAGGCCCGCCGGAGCCAGGCCAGCCGGAG
>PMSW01000047.1:310-43496 GCA_003168215.1 Actinomycetota bacterium | reverse complement strand
CCGGCCAGTGTCCTGGGCCGGCTAGTGTCCTGGGCCCGCCAGTGTCCTGGGCCACTAGCGTCACAAATGTGCCTGACCGAAGGGTCAGGTTCGTGAGTGGTTAAGATCTAGCCGGCGGAAACCGGCTATACCTGAACCGCTAATTTGATCTTGGGGCTGCTGTGACTGATGCTGCTTGTGAGACGAGTGGCGGCGCGCGAACCGGCGGCGGCAGGCGCGAGTAGCGTCTGCGCCCGGCTGCTGACGGTGCTTGGTCGCTACGGGACAGGCGCTGCCCGGTAGCCTGCGCTCATGAACGCAGCGGACGGCATGGCGGCGGACGGCGTGGGCGTGCGATGGCACGCGGGCACGGCTCCGGCCGGCCAGGAAGCCACCAGCCACGGGCCGAGTGCTCCTGCAGCGATCGCCGAGATCGTGCTGGCGCGGCCAGCGGCGATGAATGCGCTGAGCACGGCCATGGCCGCCAGGCTCGCCCTGGTGTGCGCCGAGATCGGTGCCGACCGGCGGGTCCGGGCGGTCGTGCTCGCGGCGGCCGGCGACCGTGCGTTCTGCGTCGGCGCCGACCTGAAGGAACGGGCTGCCATGAGCGACGCCGAATTGCTGGCGCAGCGGCCCGTGTTCCGCGCCGCGTTCGGCGGTGTGCTGAGCCTGCCGCAGCCGGTGGTCGCCGCGGTGCACGGATACGCCCTGGGCGGCGGCTGCGAGCTGGCGCTGTCCTGCGACGTGATCGTGGCCGACGAGACGGCGGTGTTCGGGCTGCCGGAGACGACCGTCGGCCTGGTGCCCGGCGGCGGTGGCACCCAGCTCGCGCTGCGGCGCCTCGGCCCCGGCCGGGCCGCTGACCTGATCCTGACCGGGCGCCAGATCGGTGCGGCGGAGGCGGAGCGGATCGGCCTGGCCGACCGGCGGGTGCCGGCCGGGACTGCGGGCGAGCACGCGCTGGCGCTGGCACGGCGGATTGCCGCCAACTCGCCAGTTGCCGTGCTGGCCGCCAAGCGGGCCATCAGGCAGGGCTCGGGCGTGAGCCTCGCGGTGGGCCTCGAGGTCGAGGACGCCGCCTGGCGGGCCGCCGCTTTCTCCGGGGATAGAAGAGAGGGCATCGCGGCGTTCAAGGAGAAGCGGGAGCCGCAATGGCCAGGAGAGTAGCGACAAGGACGGAGGCCGGGCGTGAGTGATCTTCCCGGGCAGATCTCGGTGCGCGAGGTCGGCCCTCGCGACGGGCTGCAGAACGAGGATCCGGTGCCGACCGACGCCAAGATCGAGCTGATCAACCGGCTGTCAGCCACTGGCGTGGGGCGGATCGAGGCGGTGTCCTTCGTCCGGCCGGAGGCAATACCGCAGATGGCCGATGCCGCCGAGGTGTGGCAGCGGATCAGCAAGGCGCCGTCGGTGCGCTACTCCGCGCTGGTGCCGAATCTCCGCGGCGCCGGCCGTGCGCTGGACAGCGGGCTCACCGAGATCGAGGCCGTGGTGTCGGCGTCGGACACCCACAACCGCAAGAACGTCAACCGGGGCACCGAGGAATCGCTGGACGACATCGCGGTGATCATCGACCAGGCGCACCAGCGGGGCGCCACCTGCCAGGTGATCGTGTCAACGGCCTGGGGCTGCCCGTACGAGGGTGACGTGCCGGTCAGCCGGGTGGTGCGGGTAGCCGGCCGGGCGGTGGCCGACGGCGCCGACAGTATCTCCTTCGGCGACACGACGGGAATGGCCACGCCCCGGCGGGTCCGTGAGCTCGTCGGCGAGTTCCGTCTCGCGTACTCCGGCGTGCCGCTCAACCTGCATTTCCACAACACTCGCGGCACCGGCCTGGCGAACGTCCTCACTGCCCTTGAGCTCGGCGTGGCTGACTTCGACGCGTCGGTCGGCGGCCTTGGCGGCTGCCCCTACGCGCCAGGCGCCACCGGCAACATCGCCACCGAGGAACTCGTGTACATGGTCGAGGACATGGGCGTGGCGACCGGGATCGACCTGGCCGCGATGATCGACGCCGCGGCCGACGCTGAACAGATCATCGGCCGCCAGTTGCCGTCCCAGGTGCTCAGGGCAGGTCCGCGGACCCGGACGATTCCGGCGTAAGGTCGCCGCCGCCGGTGGTGGCGGCGCCGACGGCGGTGCTGGTGGTGGCGTCGTCGGTGCTGCTGGCGTCGTCGGTGCTGCTGGTGCTGGCACTGGCGGTGGGGCTGGCGTCGTCGGTGGCGTCGGTGCTGCTGGCGGCGGGGGAGCGGTCACGGAAGGCGAGTGCCGCGGCCATGCATGCCAGCGGGATGGCCGGGACGACGTAGCGGTAGGTGTATTCGTGCTCGGCGATCGGCAGCACGATGGAGACCGCGGCTGAGAACCACAGCAGGGCGGCAGCGGCCGTCCTGCGGCGGGGGATGATGATCCCGGCAAGCCCGGCCACGAGGATCAGCGCGAACAGCGGGCCGGGGAACACGATCACGCGCTCGTAGTCATCGATGAGGCGGGCGAATGGCTGCCCCAGCCGGTAGCCGTAGTGGTGGCCCAGGTAGGGGCCGATCCCGGAGGTGCTGCCGGTATAGCCGCGCACTGCGGCGAGGGCGTAAGCGCTGTTGGTCTTGCTCAGGCCGGCCGCGGAGGTCTGGCCGGCCGGGAAGTTGAGCTGACTGCCGCTGCCGAAGGCGTGCAGCGTGTCACTGGCGACCACGTGCAGGTATGCCAGCGGCTGGGCGGTGATCGCCCGGATCGCGAAGTGCAGCGCCCGCTCGTTGTTGGCCTTGGTGAAGGCCGCGGTGTCAGGTTGCAGCCCGGTCGACGGAGACTGCCATTGCCACGCCTGGTGGTCCCACAGGTACCGTTTGGGCAGCGGCCGCAGGGCAGCGACCGGCTGGTCCAGGTAGCCGGGCTGCCGGTTGGGGCACAGTGCCTGCAGGTCCGCAGGCGGCTTGATGGTGGCGCAGTTGGCGAACGACATCGTGCGCGTCCACAAGAACAGCCCGTTGCTATTGGTCAGGTTGAACGTGCCGTAAGCGCTGGCGAACCAGGCGAGGTACACCACGACGGGCACCGCGCCCCCGGCCAGCACCGCGCACACCCGCCGCCAGGATGCCCGCCGGGCCAGCAGGTAGATGGCCATCGCCGGAATCAGCGCCAGCGCGGTGGGCCGGACGAGCACCGAGGCGCCCATCAGCAGCCCTGCGGTCGCCGACCGGCCCGCCGAGGGCGCATCCCGCCGCAGCAGCACGGCGAACGCCGCCACCATGAGCAGCATGGCCAGCACATCGGCCATGATCAGCTGCTCCAGCAGCAGCTGGGCGGGGCTGAACAGCACGGGCGCGGCCGCAAGCGTGGCGATCCAGTTGCGGACGCCCCAGTGCCGCAGCACTGCGTATATCAGCACGGCGATCCCCAGGCCGGCCAGCTGCTGGAGCCCGGCGATCAGGGCTAGCGAGTGGAACGGCCTGAGCACCCACAGAACCAGCGAATACCCGCTGGGGTTGACCGGGTTGGGGCGGACATGGACGGCGCCCCAGAGGTAGTCGTAGGTGTCCAGCCGGAACAGGATCGCCGGCCGGTAGCCGAGCATCGCGACAATCCGTGGCACGATGCCCAGCACCAGCGCCACGCTGAACAGCCGGTGCCGTCCGGCCACGGCGGCCAGCGTCGCCGGCAGGCGCATTGCCCGGCGGGCAGGCGACTGGGCCGGCCGGCCGTCGCCCGCCTGGTCCGCGTCGCGGTGCAGAGCTTCCCTGAGCATCGACTACCCAATCTCTTCGCCGCGATCGTGCGCGGTTCGCTATCACCGGGCCTCTTGGCGGTACCAAGATTCAAGCCCGTGCCCCCGTGCCCCTGGCCGCGGACCGCCGGGCGCCGCGGCACGGCCACATCCGGGGATGCATGGCCTCGCCGCCAGCGTTGCCCGGCATGCCATTCAGTCTGCCGGCTCGCCCGCGCTCCGTCCCGGTTCTGGGTGAGTTCGCGAGCTCACCGCCACCGGCTGGGCAGCGACCTGGTTTGCGGTGATCCCCGATCCGGTGTCCGCGATACCGCCGTCGGCTGCCTGGTCCGCGCTGACGCCGCCTGCCGGTATGGCTGCGCCGCCGCCGGCCGCCGGCACCGGCGCGGCGGCTCCGCGCTTCAGGCTGACGAAGGCGAACGCGGCCGCGAGGCAGACCACGGGCATCGCCGGCACGGCGTAGCGCTCGGAGAAGTCTGCGGTCACGTTAGGCAGCAGGAGCATGGTGAAGGCGGTAATCCACGGGAATAGCGCGGGCCCGCCCCAGTCCCGCCGCCGCCGGAATCCGCCGCCGGTCCACGATCGGCCGATAGCCGCAAGGCCGATCAGCAGCAATACCGCGAGCATCGTGCCGCGGATGAAGAACACCCGCTGGTATCCGCGCATGAACGAGGCAAATGGCTGCACTGCCCTGGTTGTCGCGAGACTGCCGCCGGTGTAGGCGCGCTGCTCCTGCGCGAGCGTCCGCGCGCCTGCCGTGCCGGCGGGTTCCCAGTCGCTCGTCGCGAAAGTGAACTGGGACCGCTCGGCCATGAGCGCGGTCGGGTGCTGCGGCCGGTTCCAGGTAAAGGTGAGCGCGAAGTCGTCCAGCACGTCCTTGATGTAGGCAGCTGGCTGGGCGGCGATCGCGCGGATCGCGAAATGCAGCGTCAGCGCGTTATTGCGGGCGGAGAACTTCGGCCCCGGCAGCGCGTTCAGCGGCGTGTTGGGCTCCCAGATGAAAGTGGACGCCGATGGCCGCTGCGCCACCGGCTGGTGCGGGCACAGTACGTCGTCGTAGGCGGGCGGCTTGATGACGGCGCAGTCGGCGAACGTCATGGTGCGTGACCACAGGAAGACGCCGTCAGAGTAGTTGAATGCCACCCGGTGGTATCTCGCGTCGAACCAGGAGGCATAGAGCGCCAGCGGCAGCACGCCCGCGACGAGTGCGCCGGTAAACGCCTGCCAGCCGGTCTTCCTGATGATCAGGTACGCCAGGTAGAGGACGAGCAGCGGCAGCCCGACCGGCCACATGGTCGAGCCGATTCCGAGCAGCACGGCCGCGGCCGCGCTTGCCCAGGCCGGCGTTTTGTCCCGCCACCAGAGGATGAGCGTGAGCGCGGCCATGACCACGAAGCCGAACGCCGCGCTGGCCAGCACCTCATGCTCGAGCTGAATCTGATAGACGTCGAGCAGGACCGGCAGCGCGGCGAGCGTCGCACCCCAGCCGGGCAGGCCATACCGTCGCAGCAGCGCGTAGATCATCACCGCGATCGCGAGGCCCATCAGGTGCTGGACGCCGGTCACCACCGCGAAGCTGTGGAAGGGGCGCAGCAGGTAAAGCAGGAGCCCGTATCCCGATTCCCGTGAGGTCCCCGGGTACAGGTGCAGTGCCGTGGACAGGTAGGAAATCGAGTCCCCGCCGTACCAGATCGCCGGCGGGAAGCCGAGCATGGTGACCACTCGGAGCGCGAGGCCGGAGATAAGGGCGGCAACAAAAAACCCATGTCTAGATAGGAAATGCATGCTAGGCCGCATTAGCCTCCTTTCACGCCAAGATATCCTTGCATGCCTAGATTATTCACGTAGGTCAAAGCTGCCATCCGGCAGCGAGCGACAACCGATGGTGCGTGATTGTCCGACAGCGCGTGATAACCGACAGTGCGTGATAACCGACGGTACGCGATGACTGGTACGAGAAACTGCCGTGGCCGCCCGGCGGCCGGGCGGGCGAGGTCAGTCCGCGGCGCCGCCCGCCGCCCCTGGCGCGCTGGCGGCCGTGCCCGGCTCCGGGCTGGCTGCGCCGGCGCCATCACCGGCCGGGCCGGCGGCAGGGTGATATGCCCAGGCAAGCGCCGCGGCCATGCAGGCCAGCGGAACGGCGGGAATCACGTACCGGTAGGTGTACTCATGCTCCGCTATCGGCAGCACCACGGTCACCACGGTGCACGCCCAGAGCAGCACGGCCGCGCCTGACCGCCTGCGCGGGATGAGGATCCCGGCGAGGCCGATCGCGACGATCAATGCGAAAACCGGGCCGGGCAGGAAGATCACGCGCTGGTAGCCCCGGATGAGGTGCGCGTACGGCTCCTGCAGCCGGGTCCCGAGGTGGTGGCCCAGATACGGCCCGATGCCAGCGGTGCTGCCCGCGTATGCCTGCACCGCCGCGAGCGCGTACCTGCGGTTGCTGGCCCCGAGGCTCGACAAGGCAGGCTGCGTGCCGGGGAACGCGAACATGTCGGCCGATAGGAACGGGATGGCGACATCCCTGGCCACCGCGCCGGCATAGCCGATCGGCTGGGCCTCGATCGCCTTGACCGCGAATCGCAGCGCGCGAGCGTTGTTGGCCGGCGTGAACGCGGCCGTGTCGGGGACGATCCCGGCCGGGACCGCAGGGGACTTCCATTGCCACGCCGAGTGGTTCCACAGGTACTGCTTCGGCAGCAGCCGCCCGGCCGCCGGCGCGCCCGGCTGGCGGTTCGGGCAGAGCGCGAGCAGGTCGGCCGGCGGCTTGATGGTGGCGCAATCCGCGAATGACATGGTCCGCGACCACAGGAACAACCCGTTGCTGTTGGTCAGGTTGAACGAGCCGTACACGGCAGCGAACCATGACATGTACGCGACCACCGGGAGCGCCCCGGCGGCGAGCAGCGCGCAGACCCGGCGCCAGCCTGCCCGCTTGGCCAGCAGGTACACCGCCAGCGCGGCGATGAGCGGCAGCGCGGTGGGGCGGACAACGGCGGAGGCGCCCATCAGCAGCCCTGCGACGGCCGACCGCGGCACTGACGGCCGATCCCGGAGCAGGAGCACGGCGAAGGCCGCCACCATGAGCAGCAGGGCCAGCATGTCGGCCATGATCAGCTGCTCGAGCAGGAACTGGGCAGGATCGAACAGCACCGGAACGCAGGCGAGCGTGGCGATCCACGGGCGGACGCCGAAGCGCCGGAGCACCGCGTACACCATGATGGCGACGGCCAGGCCAGCCAGATGCTGCAGGGCCGCGATCAGAGTCAGCGAGCGCAGTGGCGCCAGGAGCCAGAGGAACACCGTGTACCCGCCGGGATTGACCGGGTTCGGCCGCAGATGCGCTGCGTCCCACAGGTAGTCGTAAGAGTCGAGCTTGAACAGGACCGCCGGCTGGAAGCCGAGCATCACGATCACCCGGGGCACTACCGAGAGCCCCAGGACGACGGAGAACAGCCGGTGCCGCCTGACCAGCCCGGGCAGCCATGCGCGCAGGCGGCGCCCCGGCCGGCCAGCGCGCGCCCCGGTCCCGATCCCGGTTGCGGTCCCGGTTGCNNCGGTTGCGGTCCCGGTCCCGGTCCGGGCCCCGGTCGCGCCTGCCCGGCGGCCGAGAGCTTCCCTGAGCATCGGCACCTTCTCCTCTGTGACTTTCAGTATCTATTCGACTACCGATTGTGGTGGCGCCAAGGATAACCGGCGCGCACTCGCCGCCGGGCGGCTAACCAGCCGTCACGCGGCGGCCTGTCCTGTCGCCATGCGGGCTTACCGGCCCGCGCGCGGGCGGCTAGCGGGCCGCCGCGCAGGGCGGTTAGCGGCCGCCGCGTGAGTCGCTAGCGGGCCGCCGCGCGGCCGGGTACCGCCGCGCGGCCCCTTTCCCGGGGGACCGTCCGGGCCCGCCATTGCCGGAGACGGGGCCGCGCTCGGTACGCTCGCGATTGTGAGCGAAGAACCGAGCGCGGCCGGCCTGGGCACAGGCGGCAATCCCGGCCATCCTGACCTTCCCGAGATCCGCGCCAGGATCACCCGAGGCGGCGCGGCCAGATATCACGAGGCGGCTGCCGCCAAGGGCAAGCTGTTCGCGAGGGACCGGATCGCGATCCTGGCCGACAAGGGCAGCTTCACCGAGGACGGCCGGTACGCGAACGTGCTCGCGGCTGACCTGCCAGCGGACGGCGTGATCACCGGGACTGCCACCGTCGGCGGCCGCCCGGTGGCGCTGATGGCGAACGACTCAACGGTCAAGGCGGGCTCCTGGGGGGCGCGCACGGTCGAGAAGATCATCCGGATCATCGAGAAGGCCTACGCAACCGGTGTCCCGATGGTCTACCTGGTGGATTCGGCCGGGGCCAGGATCACCGACCAGGTCGAGATGTTCCCCGGGCGCCGCGGCGCGGGCAGGATCTTTCACACCCAGGTGCGCGCCTCGGGCTCGATCCCGCAGGTGTGCGCGCTCTTCGGCCCGTCGGCGGCGGGCGGCGCGTACATCCCGGCCTTCTGCGACTACGTCGCGATGGTGGACGGGAACGCCTNNCGATGTACCTGGGCAGCCCGCGCATGGTCGAGATGGTGGTCAAGGAGAAGACCACGCTGGAGGAGATGGGCGGCGCCCGGATGCACTGCACCGTCTCGGGCTGCGGCCATTACCTCGCCGCCTCCGAGCACGATGCGCTGGCAGCTGTCCGCGCGTACCTGTCCTACCTCCCTGGTAACTGGCAGCAGTCCGCGCCCGCCGGGCCGGCGACCGAGCCGATGCCGGCCGACCTGCGCGCGATGATCCCGGTCAGCGAGCGCCAGGCCTATGACATGCGCAGGTACGTACGCGGGCTGGTGGACTCGGAGTCCCTGTTCGAGATACACGCGCTGTGGGCCAGGGAGCTCGTAGTCGGATTCGCCAGGCTGGCGGGCGAGGTCATCGGTGTCGTCGCCAACAACCCGATGTTCAAGGGCGGCGTGCTGTTCGTCGACTCGGCGGACAAGGCCACCCGCTTCATCCAGCTCTGCGACGCGTTCAACGTGCCGCTGCTGTTCCTCGCGGACGTGCCCGGCTTCATGGTGGGCACGGCGGTCGAGCGGCAGGGCATCATCCGGCATGGCGCCAAGATGATCAGTGCGGTCGCGGAGGCGACCGTGCCGAAGATCTGCGTAATTATCCGTAAGGCATACGGCGCGGGCCTGTACGCGATGGCCGGACCTGGCTTCGAGCCGGACGCGACGCTGGCGCTGCCCACCGCGAAGATCGCGGTGATGGGGGCGGAGGCCGCGGTCAACGCGGTGTACTTCAACAAGCTCGCCGGGATCGCCGACCCGGCCGCGCGGGATCTCCAGACGAGCAGGCTCCGGGCTGAGTACGAGAGCGACATCGACGTGCTCAGGCTGGCCGGGGAACTTGTCGTGGACGACGTCGTGGAGCCGGAGGACCTGCGGGCGGAGCTCACACGCAGGTTCGCCGCCGCCCGCGGCAAGGACCGGTTCTTCTCGCGCCGCCGGCACGGCGTCACCCCGGTCTGATCTCGCGAATAGCGGGCGGAAACGCTGGCCGGCGAGGCCGCCGGGTGACGGTAGCTGGTCAGTTCTGCGCGTAGCATTCGGGAATGCTGCCTCCGCGCCATACGATCTGACCATGACCAGCGTTTTGCTCGCCGAGGACGACCCGTCCATTTCCGAGCCGCTGGCGCGCGCATTGCGGCGTGAGGGCTACGAAGTCGGCGTCTCCGCCGATGGGCCCGGCGCGCTCGAGGCGGCACGCGGCGGCGGTATCGACCTCATTGTCCTCGACATCGGACTGCCCGAGCTCGACGGGCTTGAGGTCTGCCGCCTGATCCGGTCCGAGGGCCAGTCAGTCCCCGTGCTGATCCTGACCGCGCGCGCGGACGAGGTGGACACGGTGATCGGCCTGGATGCGGGGGCGGATGACTATGTCACGAAGCCGTTCCGGCTCGCCGAGCTGCTCGCCAGGGTTCGCGCGCTGCTGCGCCGCGGCATTTCCGAGACTCACTCGGCACAGGGCGTGCGCATCGACAGCGATGCCCGCCGGGCGTGGCTCGATGATGCCGAGATAGATCTGACCTCGAAGGAATTCGACCTGCTGTCGCTGCTGGTGGCCGAGGCGGGGAAGGTGGTTACCCGCGAGCAGATCATGCGGCAGGTCTGGGACAGCAAGTGGTGGGGATCCACGAAAACGCTGGATATGCACGTGTCCTGGCTCCGGCGCAAACTCGGCGATGACGCGCATAGCCCGCGCTTCATCACTACAGTCAGGGGCGTCGGGTTCAGGTTCGAGCGCGGCGACTGATGGTGGGTGCCCAGATTGAACATGCGGTGGCGGGTGGCCGGGACGATCGCTGATGGCGGGCTCGGGCGCTGAGCAGTGCGGCGCCGCCTGCTCGTCTCGACTCTGGCCGTAGCCGTAGCCGCGGTTCTGCTGCTTGGCGTGCCGCTCGCGTTCGTCATCAACCGGCTGCAGGTCAGCGAGGCTTCCCAGCAGGTGCGGCGGGACGCGACGACGCTCGCCAGGGACCTGCAGGGGCGGGTCAACGCCAACCTGCAGCCGAACGCAGAGCAAGTGGGCAGTTCACTACCCGACCGGTACGTGATCATCAAGCAGTACTCGGCCGGCCGGGTTGCGGTCGGCAGGCGGCCGCCGGTCGGGGACACGATCACTGCCCAGGCCGTCACCAGGGATTTCTCTGTCACGGTGGAAGCCGACGATTCGACCCTCGACGCCCGGCAAACTCGGGCGCTCCTGCTGATCAGCGCGCTCGCGCTGCTCGCCGTCGGCGTTGCCGTCGCGCTGGCCATCCTGCAGGCGCGGCGGCTCACCCGGCCGCTTGAGGAACTCGCCCGGGCGGCGGACCGGCTCGGCTCGGGCGATGGCCGCCCGCTGGGGCACCGCTACGGGATACCGGAACTCGATCAGGTCGCCGAGGGCCTCGACGGCTCCGCGCAGCGCATCACGGACCTGCTGTCGGCCGGGCGTGACTTCGCCGCTGACGCCTCCCACCAGTTGCGCACGCCGCTCACCGCGCTGTCGATGCGGCTCGAGGAGATGGTCGCGTCCGCGCAGCACCCTGACGTCGTGCGTGAGGAAGGAGCGGCAGCCCTTGCCCAGACGGAGCGGCTCGCCGAGGTCGTCGGGCAATTGCTCGGCAGGGTGGCCCGCCGGCCGGTGGGAGGCGCTCCGGTGCTGGCCTCGGTCGACGATGTCGTTGCCCAGCAGGTGATCGAGTGGGATCCGGCGTTCCGGCGGCTGAGCAGGAAACTGGAGGTTGTCGGGGAGAAGGGCCTGCAGGCGTACGTGACTCCGGGCAGCGCTGCGCAGGTGATCGCCACCCTGCTCGACAACGCGCTGGTGCACGGCGCCGGGGTGGTGACCATCAGGACGTCGCACACGCCGCGGTCGGTGGTCGTGGAGGTCAGGGATGAAGGCAAGGGCGTGCCGCAGGACCTGGTGCCGAGAATCTTCGAGCGCAGCGTCAGCGGCCGGCCGGGGGGCACCGGGCTCGGGCTGGCCCTGGCCCGCTCGGTCGCGGCGGCGGACGGCGGCCAAGTTGTCCTGGTCAGGCCGCGGCCCGCGGTGTTTGCCGTGTTCCTTCCGCACGGCAACGGCGGCCCGTCGGACAAGCCCGTGGTCAGCGGTCCCACCTGAGTTCACCCGGTCGCCGCTGAGCCTGGCTGCCGCGGAGCCTGCTGGCGCTAGGCCTGGTCTGCCTCGAGTCGCTCGGCGCGGAGCCGCTCTGCCCGCAGGTGATCTGCCCGGAGCCGTTCGGCCCTGGGGCGGTCCGCCGGAACTGGACCGCCGGGGGCGGAGTGGCTGCTGCTGCCGCCGGGGAGCGGGGGCGTTAGCTCATGCGCCGCCGGTTCCGGCAGAACCGCCACCTGTCCGGGCGCGAAGGCGAGGAACACCCATCTCCGGTATGACCAGTAGCGGAAGGTCATGCCCAGCAGCACGCCGACCACCTGGGCGGCGTTGTAGGCGGCGAGGCTCTTCAGCCCGAGGGGGCCGGTGACGACCCCGATCACCAGCAAGGAAATCACCAGGCCGATCAGGTTCAGCCCGAAGAAGATCAGGCCCCCCCGCACGAGAGTCTGGCTGGCCCGGTGCCGGAAGGTCCAGAGCCGGTGGCCGGTGTAGGAGATGACCGCGGAGACCGACGCGGAGATTACCTTTGCTATCAGCGGCCCGAAGCCTGCCTTGCCGTGCAGCAGCGCCGCGCCGCCGAGGTCGATGATCAGCCCGAGCGTGCCGATGAGGCCGAACTTGGTCAGCTCGGCGATCAGCGTGGCAAAGCGGCGGTGCAGATCCGCGACGAGACTCAGGAGACGGTGCCCTTCTGGCATCGGCAGGCGCACGCGGCGCCGTCATGGCGATCTCAGGTGATGAAACCGAATGTACTACCCAAGCTACAGTCAACCCGCGGCAATGGGCCCGGCCAGCAGCCAGGCCGGCCACGTGACCTGCATGCTTATCGGCCTTTTTCGCCGCGGCTGGCTGCCGCCGCGCGTCCGCGCGAGTGCCTGCCCGCCAGGGTTTCGCAAGCCGGCCGGGCACCTCGTAGGCTACGGCGGGTGACGTATCAGGCCGATGGTGTCCCGGTCACTGTCGCCGCGCGCGCTCCTGGCCGCGGTGGCGAGCCCGTCGTCGGGATGGTGGGCGCGGGACAGCTTGCCCGGATGACGTGCCAGGCCGCGATCGGCCTCGGCATCGGATTCCGCGTGCTCGCCGCGAACGCCGGCGACAGCGCGGCTCAGGTATGCGCCGGCACGAGCGTGGCGGACTACCGCAACGGCGCCGACCTGCTGGCGTTCGCGGCAGGCTGCGATGTCGTCACGTTCGACCACGAGCAGGTGCCCCGCGCGCAGCTGGCCGCCCTGGAACGAGCCGGAGTGGCCGTCCGGCCAGGACCGGGCGCGCTGCACCTCGCCCAGGACAAGCGCGCCATGCGAGAGCGGCTGGGCGGGCTGGGTATCGCCTGCCCGCGGTTCGCAACGGTGGCCAGCAGCGGCGACATCACCGGTTTCGCGGCCGTCAGCGGCTGGCCCGTCGTGCTGAAGGCGGTCAGCGGCGGCTACGACGGCCGCGGCGTGTGGGTATGCGCTACCGCCGGCGAGGCAGCCGATGTGCTGGCGCACGCCCGTGAGCACGGGCTCGAGCTGATCGCCGAGGAGCACGTCGCGTTCGAGCGGGAGCTGGCCGCGCTGGTCGCGCGATCGCCGGCCGGCCAGGGCGCCGCCTACCCGGTCGTGCAGACCGTGCAGCGGGACGGGATCTGCCACGAGGTGCTCGCGCCAGCCCCCGGGCTGCCGGCGGGCCGCCGGGCGGAAGCCCAGCGGCTCGCGCTGAGGATCGCCGCCGAGCTCGGGGTGACTGGCCTGCTGGCGGTCGAGCTTTTCGAGACGGCGGACGGCCTGCTCGTGAACGAGCTCGCGATGCGACCGCACAACTGCGGTCACTGGACCATCGAGGGATCAACGACCTCGCAGTTCGAGCAGCATCTGCGTGCGGTGCTCAACCTGCCGCTCGGCGCGACCGGTCTCGCCGGGCGGAATGCCGTGATGGTCAATGTTCTCGGCGGCGATGATCCGGACCTGCACGACCGGCTCATCCACGTGATGGCCGCCGATCCCGGCGTCAAGGTCCATCTCTACGGCAAGCTAGTACGGCCAGGCCGGAAGGTCGGCCACGTCACCGTGGTGGGCGATGACATCGCGCAGATCGGTGACCGGGCCAGGCGCGCCGCCAGCTACCTGAGCGTGGGCACGGAGCAGCCGTAGGCCTGGCCAGCGCGGGGCGCATGGCCAGGCGCGGGAAACGGCCANNGGAAACGGCCAGGCGCGGGAAAACGAAGGGAGCGTGGCGATGGGCGGCGGGCCGCTGGTAGGCGTGGTGATGGGCAGCGACTCGGACTGGCCGGTGCTAGCGGCGGCGGTCGACGCGCTGGCCGAGTTCGGTATCCCGTGCGAGACCGACGTCGTATCGGCGCACCGGATGCCGCGCGAGATGATCAGCTACGGCTCGGCCGCGGCCGGCCGCGGCCTGCGGGTGATCATCGCCGGGGCAGGCGGCGCGGCCCACCTGCCAGGCATGCTCGCCTCGGTGACGCCGCTGCCGGTGATCGGCGTGCCGGTGCCGCTCGCGCACCTGGACGGGCTCGACTCGCTGCTCTCGATCGTCCAGATGCCCGCCGGGATCCCGGTTGCGACGGTCGCCGTCGGCGGCGCCCGCAATGCGGGCCTGCTGGCCGTCCGGATCCTGGCCGCCTCGGACGAGCCGCTGCGCGAGCGGATGGTGGCCTTCCAGCAGCGGCTCCGTGACACGGCGCAGGACAAGGGCGCCGCGCTGCGGGCCAGGCTGGCCGGCGGCGACGAACTAGCATCAGGGTTATGAGCCTCGATTTTCCCGCTTTCGCCCTGCCGCCTGAGCACGAAGCCCTCCGCGAGTCGGTCCGCGCGCTGGCCGACGCCAAGATCGCCCCGCATGCCGCCAAGGTCGACCAGGCCGCCGAGTTCCCGTGGGAAGCTCATGACGCCCTGGTCAAGGCCGAGCTGCAAGCCGTGCACATCCCGGAGGCCTACGGCGGCGCGGGCGCCGACGCGATCGCGACCGCGATCGTCATCGAGGAAGTCGCGCGGGCCTGCGCGTCATCATCGCTGATCCCGGCCGTGAACAAGCTGGGCACCGTGCCGCTGCTGCTGGCCGGATCCGAGGATCTCAAGCAGCGGTACCTGCCGCCGGTCGTGCGCGGCGACGCAATGTTCTCCTACGCGCTGTCCGAGCCGGAAGCAGGCTCCGACGCGGCCGCCATGAAAACGCGTGCCGTCCGCGACGGCGAGACATACATCCTGAACGGGACCAAGCGCTGGATCACCAACGCAGGCGTCTCGAAGTACTACACGGTGATGGCGGTGACCAATCCGTCGGCCGGCGCCGCCGGGATCTCGGCCTTCGTGGTGGAATCCGGCGACCCGGGGTTCTCCCTCGGAGCGCCCGAGCACAAGCTGGGCATCAAGGGCTCGCCGACCAGGGAACTGTACTTCGACAACTGCGTGATTCCGGCGGGCCGGCTGATCGGCGCCGAGGGTACCGGTTTCAGGACGGCCCTGGCGACGCTGGACCACACCCGGATCACGATCGCCGCGCAGGCGCTCGGCATCGCCCAGGGCGCGCTCGACTATGCCGCTGGCTACGTCAAGGAGCGGCAGCAGTTCGGCAAGGCCGTCGCCGAGTTCCAGGGGGTGCAGTTCATGCTCGCCGACATGGCCATGAAGGTCGAGGCGGCCAGGCAGCTCACCTACGCGGCCGCGGCCAGGTCGGACCGGGCCATGCATGGCGAGGTCAGCGGCGACCTGACATTCTTCTCTTCGGCCTGCAAGTGCTTCGCCTCCGACGTGGCGATGGAGGTCACCACCGATGCTGTCCAGCTGCTCGGCGGCTACGGATATGTCAGCGACTACCCGGTCGAGCGGATGATGCGCGACGCCAAGATCACTCAGATCTACGAGGGCACCAACCAGATCCAGCGCGTGGTCATGGCACGGCAGCTGCTGAGGTAGTAATTCTCTGGCGTGCAGGAGATGTCATCTTGCGCTGTGATGCCTAAAAAGGCATAATTAGTGGCGTGGACACTGCGGAACTGCTACTCGAAGCGCGGAGGAGTGCGGGCCTGACGCAGGCTGAGCTGGCGCGTCGCGCGGGAACATCGCAGGCCATGGTGGCCCGGTATGAGACCGGGGTGGCCAGCCCCACGGTGCGGACGTTGCGGCGTCTGCTGCGCGCAGCGAACCGTGACCTTGAGCTGTCAACCGTCAGCCCGAAGATCGCCGCCTCCGCCAGCCCGCTCGCCAGGACGCTCCGGGCGCACCGAGCGGAGATCAACTCCGCCGCGGAGCGAGTAGGGGCACGCAACGTGCGGGTATTCGGCTCGGTTGCCCGTGGCGAGGACACGCCAGAGTCGGACGTGGACCTGCTGGCCGACATCCGCGATGCCGCGGCTCGGGCACAGCAAGCGGTCGATGCGATGGAACGAGCCTCCGCGGGTAGGGATGACGATGCGGAGCAACTGGCATTCGATGCTCTGCTTTACCGGCTGCTCGTCATCGGTGAGGCGGTCAGGAGTCTCCCTGCCGATCTGCTGGCCCGGGAGCCGCAGGTGCCCTGGCGAGAGATTTCCCGCCTGCGCGACCTGCTTGCCCAGAATTACTACCGGGTCGATCCGCAGATCATCCGGCGGACTGTCGATGCCCCGTTGCGGGATCTGCAGGCCGCTGCCCGGCGCCTCCTCGACGGTCCGCCGCCCGGCAAGTGATGTGCATGGCCGCTGACATGGCCACGACGCCGCTGTCCGGGTCTCTCGGAAGGATGTAGCTCATGGATGAGCGTGGATCGGTACCCGCCCTGGTGGCCTCGCTGAGCGTCGAGCATAAGGCGGCGTTGTGCCTGGGCTCCGACTTCTGGCACACGGCGCCGATCGAGTCCGCCGGTATCGAATCGATCATGGTGTCCGACGGCCCGCACGGGCTGCGCAAGCAACCCGGTCGCGCCGATCATGCCGGCCTCTCCGGCAGCGTGCCGGCTACCTGCTTTCCCACCGCATCGGCGCTGGGCTCGTCCTGGGATCCGGAGCTTGTCCGTGCGGTTGGCGCCGCGATCGGCCTGGAGGCCCGCGCGCAGGACGTCGCTGTCGTGCTGGGTCCTGGGATCAACATCAAGCGGTCACCGCTGTGCGGGCGTAACTTCGAGTACCTGTCGGAGGATCCGCACCTTTCCGGGCGGCTGGCCGCCGCGATGGTCGAGGGGCTGCAATCGCAGCAGGTCGGGGCATCGCTGAAGCACTTTGCCGCGAACAACCAGGAGACCGACCGGGTCCGGATCAGCGCCGACGTCGATGAGCGCACCCTGCGCGAGATCTATCTGCCCGCGTTCGAGTACGTCGTCACCACAGCCCGGCCGTGGACGGTGATGTGCTCCTACAACAAGATCAACGGCGAGTATGCCTCGCAGCACCGCTGGCTGCTGACCGACCTGCTGCGCGGGGAGTGGGGCTTCGACGGGGTTGTCGTCTCGGACTGGGGCGCGGTGCACGACCGGGTCGCCGCCCTGGCCGCCGGGCTCGATCTGGAGATGCCCCCGGACCTGGGCGTCAGCGACCGCGCCATCATCAGCGCCGTCGTCGCCGGCCGTCTCGACGAGGCGCTGCTTGACCAGGCTGCCGCGCGTGTCCTGCACCTCGTCCAGCGCTCTCGCCGGCGCGAGCCGGCCACCGTGGACGCCGGCACCCAGCACGCCCTGGCCCGTCGCGCCGCCGGCGACAGCATGGTGCTGCTGAAGAACGCCGGCGGTGTCCTGCCCCTGCAGGACGGCCCTGGCCTGAGCGTGGCCGTGATCGGGGAGTTCGCGCGCACTCCCCGTTTCCAGGGAGCGGGCAGCTCCCAGGTCAGCCCGACCCGCGTGGACATCCCGCTGGAGGAGCTCACGGCGGCGCTGCCCGCGGCTGCCGTACGGTACGCGCCCGGATTCAGCATCAGCGGCGCCGCCGACCCCGGGCTCGCTGCCGCCGCGGTCAGCTGCGCTGCTGGGGCCGACGTGATCATCGCGTTCCTCGGCCTGCCCCCGGCGGAGGAATCCGAAGGATTCGACCGCACCCACATCGACCTGCCTGCTGCCCAGACTGACCTGCTCGCCCGGCTGGCAACCGCCTACCCGGACACCCCGATCGTGGTCGTGCTGTTCAACGGCTCCGCGGTTCGCACCAGCACCTGGGACCACGCCGCGGCAGCCGTCATCGAGTGCTGGCTAGCCGGGCAGGCCACCGGCTCAGCGCTGGCCGATGTGCTCACCGGCGCTGTCAACCCATCCGGACGGCTCACCGAAACCATCCCGGTGCGGCTGCAGGACACCCCGTCCTACCTCAACTTCCCCGGCGAGCAAGGCCACGTCCGTTACGGCGAAGGTGTCTTCGTCGGCTACCGCGGCTTCGACGCCGCCGACCTGCCAGTCGCCTACCCCTTCGGGCACGGGCTGAGCTACAGCACTTTCCGCTACAGCGCGCTGAACGTCACCCATGGCGGTTCCCTCGACGGTGGCGACCTGACCGTGACAGTCAGCTGCAGCGTCACCAACGCCGGCGAACGGCCCGGCCGCGAGGTGGCCCAGTTGTATGTCGGTGATCCGGACGCCTCGGTCGCCCGGCCGCCACGAGAATTGAAGCGCTTTCACAAGCTGAACCTCGCCGGCGGTGAGACAAAGCAGGTCACCTTTACCCTCAACGCCCGCGACCTGTCCTACTGGTCGCCCGCCCGCCGCGAGTGGACCGTGGAACCGGGTCTTTTCGAGCTTGCCGTCGGGGCCTCTTCCCGCGACCTGCGCCTGACGCACACGATCACGGTCAGCGGCACTCCGCCCCGGCCGCTGCTGACCGGCATGTCCACGCTGGAGGAATGGCTCGACGATCCCTCCGGCGGTCCCGCGCTGCGCCACGAGATCGGAACGGACCCGGACGGGCAGCCGGCCGGCATTCTCGGCAACGACGAGCTCATCAAGATCATCGGAAACTTCACCCTGCATACCCTTGCCGCTTTCCCCGGCCTCGGCATCACCCACGAAGTGCTCGCGAAGCTCATCACCCCGGCCAGCGCCGTCGCGCCCGGCGGATCGTGACCAGGCAGCGATGAGATCACTGGCGCTGCCGGGGGACGGGACGACCCGGATCCGGCTCGCGCTCTATTTCACCAAAGGACTCGGTGACGTCGTCGCCGCGGAGTCGGCGGCCATCGTGCCAGCGTCAGTCCTGCTCCAGGAGGGTGATCGCTTCCTGGTGGTCGCCATGACCGCCGCCGAGGCCGCGCATATCGGCGGGCGGGCGCGCACGATCGATGACGCGCGCCTGCTGGTCGCCGGCCCGGAACGGATCAACAGCGAAGACGGCTTCGCTGCCCTGTGCGCGGCAGCCGCCCGGCGCGTGCGGAGGATCCTCGCTCCGGGCGACGGGGAGCCGGCCGGTCCCTGCTCCATCACGTTGTCTGCCCGCAGTCCCGTCTGGCGGGAATCCCCTGCCTGGGATCCGGCGCCCATCCTCGCCAGGCATTTCCCCGGCGCCGACCTCAGGGCGACTGTGCGCAGTCCTGTCGACCTGAGGGTTCAGGCCGATGAGGACAAGGTCCACATTGCCCTCAACCTGTGGAGCCGCCCGATCGGGAAGCGCGGCGACGACGGGCCTGCCCGCCCTGGAGCGCTGCGCCGCACGGTGGCCGCCGCCTTGCTGCGGCTCGCCATCCGCGACGTCGATCCTGACGTGACCATGCACGGCGTATACGACCCGTTCTGCGGCACCGGAACTGTCGTGGCCGAGGCCGCCCGCCTCGGCCTTCCGGTCTTCGCTTCCGACATCGACGAGCGCGCGGTGCAGATTGCGCGCGACCAGCTGGCGGGTGAGCTCGCCGGATCTCCGCCCGGTGCGGCCGGCGCGCTCCGCCATCGTGTCTTCGCCCACGATGTCCGGCGCGGGCCACCGCGGCGGGTCAGCGCCCGGGTCGTGGTCGGCAACATGCCCTGGGGTAAGCAGGTCAAGGTTGATGGCAGGCTGGCGCTCTTCGACGCGACGACGCTGCTCACCGGGCATCTGCTGCGCGATGGGGGCGCCGTCGCCTTCCTGACGACTAGCGAGGACGCGCTCATCGCGCGGCTGCGCAGGCAGCGGCTTGAGGTCTTCTCCCGCCGGATCGGCCTGCTCGGCCAGACGCCGGCCATCGTCATGGCCCGCACCAGATAAGCGCAGCCGGAAATGCGCCGCGCGGTGGCCGCAGCGGCGCGATCGAGTCGGCGACGCCCGCGGACTCCAGGTCGGTCCAGCCCACGACGCTGGCGAGCCACGGCTGGTCATGCGCGGACTGGTCCCAGAGATGATGGTGCGCGTCGACAACGGGCACCGGCATCACGGCTCCTGGATCGCGGGCCAGGCGGCGCCCGGCCCGCTGCGCCCTCCCGGGCCTGACGGGCTGGCCGGGGCAGCCCCGGCAGCCGGGTCAGGGCCATATTGCTCGCCCGGGCCCGGCACATCGCGCAGGTGCCGCAGCGGCGAGAACAGCACCCAGAAACCGGCTGCCCAGCTGCCGCTGACCCCGATCCAGATGGTGGCACGCACGCCGAGCAGGGAGCCGAGCGTCCCGCCGATCAGGCCGCCGAGCGGCAGCGTGCCCCAGACGATCCAGCGGACTGCCGCGTTCATCCGGCCGAGCAGTCCGGGCGGGCAGATCGCCTGGCGGAAGCTGAGCTGCGCGATGTTGTAGAGCACGCCGGCAAAACTGAATCCGGCCACGCCGGCGGCGAAGAGAGCCAGCCGCCAGCCTGGTTCCGCCAGCGGCATCAGCAGCCCGAAGGCGCCGAAGGACAGGATGGAGACCCAGATGATCCTGGCCGAGCCGATCCAGCGGGTCAGCCTGCCTGACAAGATCCCGGCGGCCACCCCGCCCAGGCTGCCGATGGCGAACAGCAGGCCGGTGTACCCGGGCCGCACGTGCAGCACCCGGACCAGGAAGATGATCTGCAGCGTGAATGCCATGGCAGAGAACAGATTGGACGTGGCAGTGCAGGCCGCGATTTTACGCAGTACCGGGTGCCGGACCACGAACGAGAGGCCGGCGAAAATTTCGGTGCGCAGCCGGGGCCGCACCGTGCTGGCGGCCGGGTCCGGTCGCGTGCTGACTTCCCTGGTGCGGATCAGCAGCAGCGAGATGGTGGAAATTGCGTACGACGCAGCGTCCGCCGTCAGCGCGCCGGCCCGCAGCAGGCCGAACAGCGCGCCGCCGAGTCCCGGCCCGGCTACCTGGGCGAAAGACTGGGTGGCGGCCAGCTTGCCGTTGCCGTCCGGCAGCCGATCGCGTTCGATCAGCGCCGGGGTGTAGCTCTGATAGGCCACGTCGAAGAAGACGGTAAGCACGCCAGCTGCCAGCGCGACTGCGTAGAGCTGGAAAAGAGTAAGGTCGCCAAGCCAGGCCGCGACCGGTACTGACCCGATGATCAGCATCCGGGCGGCATCGCAGCCGATCATCAGCCGACGCTTGGCGAGCCGGTCCACGACCAGGCCGGCCGGCAGGGCGATGAGCAGGAACGGGATTGTCGTCGCGGCCGAGAGCAGGCCGATCTGGAACACCGACGCCCTGAGCACGACGACAGCGGTGAGCGGGACGGCAATCATGGTGACCGCCGAGCCGACTTCACTCACCGACTGACCGGTCCACAGCAGCAGGAAGTCCCGGTGCCGCCACAGCCCCGGCCGGCCGGGGCTGCGCGCTGCTGCTGGCATGGCACCGACTCTGTCGCCAGTCCGGCTGCGTTGTCCAGCCGGTTGGCTGCGCCAGCCGGTTAGCTGTCCAGCCNNCGCGAGGGATCAGCAGGTGACGCCGCGGCCTTCCGGCCCAGCGCGCCCGGCGTGCCCGGCAGCGCGGGCGCGCGGGATGCTGGCACGGACCGCCGGTCCCGGAAGATCCAGCCCGCCAGGATTCCGCCGACCAGGCCGCCGATGTGCGCCTGCCAGCCGATGCCGTGCTGGGGCAGCAGTACGGAGAACTGGTACGCGAAGCAGAGCGCCATCACGGCGCCGATCAGCATGTCGATCGCGTGCCGGTCGAAGAAGCCGCGGACCATGATGTAGCCAAAGTAGCCGAACACGACGCCGCTTGCCCCGGCGTCGACCGACCCGGTGCTCCCGGTGAGCCATGCGCCCAGCCCGCTGGTCAGGATGACCAGGGCGGTCACGCCGTAGAACTTGGTCACCCCCCGGTAGGCAGCGAGGAAGCCAAAGATGAACAGCGGCCCGGAGTTGCCCTCGATGTGTGCCCAGCTGAAGTGCAGGAACGGCGCGGTCAGGATGTCCGGCAGGCTGCTGATCTCGCGCGGCTGGATGCCGTAGCTGTCGGTGAGCTGATAGTGGTCGGCCACGTTGATGATCTGCACGATCCACAGGATGGCGAGGAATCCCACCATCACGAAGAGGGCCTTCCTGGCCTCGGCGATGACCGTGGCCGGGTCTCCGGCGCCAAGGTTCCAGCCCGCGCGGCGCGTCCGCCCGTCCCTGTCGGCCATGGTTGAAAACTAGCCCCATCCCGCAGGTCTGTGGTAGTCGCCGGCGTGTCGCTGCGGCGGCCGCGGTCGCGGCAAGGGTCACAGCGGTGATCACAGGATGATCCATCTTACGGTTGGTAATTGTTCCATTACGTATTGCCAAACTGTGATCCGCGCAGTTGCTAATCGCGCCGCGCCGGCACAGCTTTTCTGCAGAATCACTGCAATCGCCTCCCGCGTTTCTGGCAAGGTTGTGCGACAACGGAGCTGGACCCGGAAGCAGGCGGGATTTGCCTGCCGAGGATCCGGCTGGCCTCGCTCTATTCAGGCCCGGCCGTCCCGCCACTCGCTGCCCTGTACCGCAGCGGTCCGCGCGCTGAGCGTTCCGCCTGGCGTGTTTGACCGACGGAAGGACTGCATTGTCACGACACCGGAAGCCCGGCCCGGCTCGGACGCGCAAGCACCGGCGGACCGGCGTTTTCCTGCTCGTGATGGCTGTATTCGTGGCCGCGGGCGCTGGTGCCGGCGCTGTCTACGTGGCACGGGCTCGCGGCGCCGGCGGCGACCCAGCGGCGCTCGTGGTGGCCGGCATCCCGGCCAGCCGCTCGGTGGCCCTGCTGGAGCAGGATCGCCAGCACATGATCTTGATGGACGCCGCGTCGAGGTCGCTCAACATGGTGGGTGCACCGAAGCTTGCGACCAGGCCGGCGGTGGTCCCGTCGACGGGCGCGTCGCCGGACCCGTCCACGTCGGCACCCGGCACTCCGGCGACTCCGGCGACCGTTACCGCACCGGCGCCCGATCCTGGCACAGCCGAGGCCATCGCCTATAACATGCTGCCGTCGTTCGGCTGGAAGTCGAGCACCTACTACGGGTGCCTCAACAACATCTGGTCCCGTGAGAGCGGCTGGAATTACGAGGCGGAGAACGCGAGCGGCGCGTACGGGATCCCGCAGGCGCTGCCCGGGTCCAAGATGGCCACGGCCGGACCCAACTGGCAGACGGACCCGACCACGCAGATCAAGTGGGGCCTGGGCTACATCCAGGGCCGCTATGGCGATCCCTGCAGCGCCTGGGCGTTCTGGGAAGCGCACGGCTGGTACTAACCGGCGCGCTGTAATTCCGGAACGGGCTGCCGGAAAGTGCCGTCGCCCGGAAAGTGCCGTCGCCGCGAATCGCTATGAGTGGATGATTAAGAAACGATAAATTCCTTTACTTTGAGTGACGGAGTGGAATGTCGGCCAATGGACGACCGTCTTGACCAGCTTTGATAACTCCGGGTAATTGTATGGATCGTAAATGTCACATCGTGATGTTTAGTCTCGCAGCCGCGCTAAGGCGGTGGGACGCGGCAAAGCCAGCGGGGCACGCTGTCGTCAGGCGGGAGAGCCGCCGATGACGAAAGCCGTGAATGGGACAGTCGAGCTGTGATTTATCTCATACGTAAAAAGTGGCGCTTGCAGGCACGAACAGGTCGTTAGTCAGGCAGTGTGAATACCCGACAGCACCCTGCGTGCGTGGCGGTTACTTTAAGTAGCCTGTCGCCCTGACCCGCGTCACGTCCGCGCGCCGCAGCCGGCCTGCGTTTCTGGCGGTCCGGCAGTGTCCGGGTGGCAGGCGAGCGTGCTCGGCACGCCGATCTAGGGATCCTCTTGTCCCGTATCCCATCCATGCACGGGAAACCCACACGACTGACGATCGGAGTAGCAAGGTCGACGGCTGCAGTAACAGTGGCCTCGGCTGCGGTGGCCTCGGCTTCAGTGGCCGTGCGGCCCGCAGCCGCGGCGCCACCGGCGCCTGCGCAGCCCCCGGGATCACCACAGCAGATCGCGATGGCGATGCTCGGCTCCTACGGCTGGTCCTCGGGCCAGTTCGGCTGCCTGAACGACCTGTGGACCAGGGAGAGCGGCTGGAACCCGGCTGCCGAGAATACTGACGGCGCATTCGGCATTCCGCAGGCGCTGCCCGGGTCCAAGATGGCCAGCGCCGGCGCCGACTGGCAGGCGAACCCTGCCACCCAGATCCGCTGGGGGCTCGGCTATATCAAGGAGCTCTACGGCTCTCCTTGCGGCGCGTGGGATCACGAACTCGCGACCGGCTCGTACTAGGCAAGAGGCGGAAAATCATGTTGCTCACGTTGAAGCGCGCGCTCACGATTCCGGTCCTGACTGCCGCGGTGGTTCTTCCGATGCTGACCGCTCACCCGGCGGCGGCTCACGCGGCTGCCACCCAGGCGGCAGTCATCTCACAGGAGGCAGTGACTACACAGGAGGCAGTGACTGCGCAGGAGGCGGCCACTGCACAGGAGGCGGCGACTGCCCGCTCCCATCGCCATCGCACCCGCCGGAAGGCGGCATACCTGTGGGCCGCACGCCAGCACGGTGCGCCCTATTGCTGGGGAGGAACGAGCGGCTGCTTCGACTGCTCCGGTCTCGTCATGGCCGCCTACCAGCACGAAGGCCTGTACTTCGGCCGGGACACGACCGAGATGCTGGCCTCCAGCCGGCTGATCCGGGTGAGCAGGCGGCGGGCGAAGAAGGGCGATCTCGCGTTCTACGGGACCGGCCACGTCGAGCTAGTCGCCGGGCGCAAGTACACGCTCGGAGCGCTGCACGCTGGCACCCTGGTCGGCTGGCACCGGCTGAACCAGTGGTGGCACCCGACGATGTACTTCAGGATCAGGGGCGCCGGAAGGCCGGCCCGCTAGCCGGTATCGCGCTGGCCCTGCCCGGGAAACCGGGCAGGGCCAGCGGCGTTTCCGGCCAGCCATAGCACGTCCGGCCACTCCGCGCTCCGGTCCGGCGTAGCACGTCCGGCCAGTCCGCGCGCCGTCCGCTAGGGCACAGGCCGGAATGTCTGCAGCATCTGCAGGAATACGCCCTCGGCCGCCAGGAGGTGCGGCCTCGGGGCGGACACGCTCAGCGCATATGGCTGCTCGCCTGCGCTGGTATCCAGGCTAACCAGCAGATCGCGGACAGACATCCGTCCGGTACCCGGCTGCCAGCTGAACCGCCAGATGGCGTCGGCTGTGCCGCGGAAGATCCCCGGCACGATGCCAAGGCCCGCGTAGCCGGGAAACTGATCCTGCCGGCGTGCCTCGCGCTGCTGCAGCCGGGCCTCGCGGACCGGGTCAGCGAAGATGAAAGCCGCTTGGCTGACCTCTACCTGCGTGCTTCCGGCTGGACTGGTCAGGTAGGTGGTCAGTCCCTGCGTGGTCGCCTGCCAGGTATCGGGGACGGCAATCGTGAAGCCCGCCGTCGCACCGCTGCTGGCGGCTGAGACGCTGTACCAGCGATAGCCGGCCGGAGGGCTGAGGGTGGCCGGGCTGCTCGGCGCGGGCCCAGGACTGGCAGCCGAGGTAGGCTTGCTGCCCGCCGTGCCGGTCGTGCCGGTTCCCGTGGTGGCGGTCCCTGTCGTGCTGGCGTTCGATCCGCCGGGGATTACGGTGCCGGAATTATGGCCGGCCTGAGCCTTTGCCCCGTTGCCGCTGGCCGGCCTGCCGGTGTTGCCGCCGATCTTGCCGTTGGCCCCAAGGTTGAGTCCCGCGGCTCCCTGTGCCGCCGACTGACCGCCGGAGTTCGCGTATGCCAGCCCGAGCAGCAGGCCAGCCGCGAGGACAACCAGTGCCGCCAGGCCAGCAGCGAGGGCCCGGCCCTGCCTGGGCCGTGGGTTCCGCGCGGGAGCCGGGAGCGGGCCTGGCGGCGGGCCTGCGTGGCCGGTCCATGGCCCGGCCAGATCCGGCGGGGGGAAAGGCTGATCGTCGTACTGGGGAACGTTCAGGAAGGCGGGCATGTCGAGGAAGGCGGGCAGATCCGCGGAGCCCGGCGAGCGCGCGTCGCCCGGTGCCGCCTGAGTACCCCGGGATGCGCCTGCGGTCATGAACGCGGGGATGCTGCCCGGCACCGACCGGCCTGGCGGGACCGGGCAGGCTGCAGTGGTGGCGTCCCCGCCCGTACGGCCCTGGCTGGCCAGGCCGGTGCTGGCAGCCGGGCTGTTGCTNNCCGGGCGGGTAGTGGCACCCGGGCTTCTAGCGGCACCCGGGCGGGTAGCGGCACCCGGGCTGGTAGCGGCAGCGCTAGCGCCATACGGCCATGGATAGCCGGGCAGCATAAGGCCCGCCTTCGCGCCTTCTGCTGCCTCGGTAAGCAGCCTGGCGGCCGTCGCTGCGTCCGGCCGTGCTCCAGGGTCCGCTCGCAGCAGGGCGTCGATCACCGGCATGAGCGGCCCGGCCGAGGGAGCGCGCGGTGCGTTCTCGTTGGCTATTCCCGCCATGACCGCCGCGGGTCCGCCAGCGCGGTCGAACGGGCCACGGCCTTCCACGGCCGCATACAAGGTGGCGCCCAGCGACCACAGGTCAGAGGCTGGCGTAGCAGGCCGGCCTCGGAGACGTTCCGGGGCGGTGAATCCTGGCGTGCCGACGACCATGCCAACCTGCGTCAGGCCCGGATCGCCTTCGAACTTGGCAATGCCGAAGTCCGTCAGGACCGCCCGGCCGCCGGAGTCGATCAGCACGTTGCTCGGCTTCACGTCCCTGTGCAGTACTCCGGCCGAATGCGCGCAGCTCAGCGCGCTGAGCAGGCACTCGCCCACGCGGGCAGCCGCCAGCGGGCGGAGCGGGCCGTCCTCGGTGACGATCTGGTCGAGGGCGCGTGCCTGCACGAGCTCCATGACGATCCACGGGCTGCCGTTTTCCTCGACCACATCGAAGACGGTCACCACCGCCGGGTGGTTCAGCCGCGCCGCGGTCTTGGCCTCACGCAGCGTCCGCTGGTAGACGATCTCAGCATCTTCCTGGCTGACCATCGCAGGGACGCGGACTTCCTTGACCGCGACGTCACGCTCGAGCAGCTCATCCCGGCCGCGCCAGACGATGCCCATGGCGCCGCGGCCGATCGGGGTGCCCAGGCGGTACCGTCCGGCGAGCAGCCAGCCAGCCTTCACGACATCGTGCATGGCCGGACCCTATCGGTGCATCCAGCGAGATTCCTGTGAGTCCGATGTGAATTCGGCGCGGCCTGCGGGAGTGTCAGCCGGCGGCGTCCAGCCTCGCGCGCTGCTGCGCCGTCAACTCCAGGTCCACCGCGGCCAGGCTCTCGTCCAGCTGCGCTACCGAGGAGGCGCCGACCAGCGGGATCACCGGGACCTCGGCGCCGATCAGCCAGGCCAGCACCACCTGGTTGACGGTCGCGCCGGCCTCCCTGGCCACCTCCCGCGCCGCCGCCAGCCGGACGGGGGTGCCCGGATGGTCGAACTCGGCACCCAGCGGCTTGTCCTGGCGGACGTAACCGCCGGCCAGCAGCGGCGAGTAGGCGACCAGCGCGAGCTCGGGCTCGGCTCGCAGGTAGCTGCGCAGGTCCCGGCTGAGCACGCCCTGGTCGCCGTCCTGGACAGGCCCCCGGCGGACTGTTGCGAGATCGTCGCCATTCCGGCGATCCGGCTGCGCCGCCGGCGGCGAGCTCGGCAGGTCGGTGCGCTGTTGCAGGTAGCTGTGGTGGTATTGCAGGACTTCGTAGCCGGGCAGGCCGGCCGCTGCGGCCAGGCTGCGTGCCCGTTCCACCCGCCACGCCCAGTGGTTGCTCACCCCCAGCAGGCCGACGGTGCCTTCGGCGACCAGCTCGGCAAAGCCCTCGACCGTCTCCTGTAGCGGCACCGCCGGATCCTCGATGTGCGCATACAGCAGATCCAGCTTCGCCATACCGAGCCGTTCCCGGCTTCGCTCCGCTGACTCCCTGATCACCTTGGCCGACAGCCCCTCGGCGTTGTCGGTATAGCTGGTGCCGGGGGCGAGTGGTCGCGCCCCGACCTTGGTAGCCATGACGATCTCGGCGCCAGCACCACGGCTGCGGCGCCAGCGGCCGAGCAGTTCCTCGCTCTCCCCGCCCTGACTGCCGTTGATCCAGAACGCATAGTTGTTGGAGGTATCGATAAAAGTGCCGCCGGCCTCGACGTACCGGTCGAGGATCGCAAACGACGTCGGTTCACTGATGGCCGTGCCGAACAGCTTGCCGCCGAGGCTCAGAACGCTCACCTCACGGCGGGTCTCCGGGTCCTTGCCGATCGTGCGATACCTCATCCGGGTTCCTCTCCGGCGACCCGTCATGTCCGGCCGCTGAGCAGGAGTCTGCATCCTAGAGCGGGCTCTAGGTCAAGCCGTATTCTGGACTGCATGCCTGAAGTAGCCCTGAGTCTGAGCATCGGACAGGTCGCCGAGCGCACGGGCCTGAGCGTTCACGCGCTGCGCTTTTACGAACGTGAGGGCATCCTTGCCACTCCCGTCCGGCGCGGGCCGGGCGGTCGCCGCGTCTACAGCGAGTGGGACATGGACTGGCTGGACGTCTGCACCAGGCTCCGCGCTTCCGGCATGCCGCTCACCGCGATCCGCCGGTACGCCGACCTGGTCAGGGCAGGAGCAGGCAACGAAGAAGAGCGGCTCGCCCTGCTGCGCCGGCACCAGGAACACGTGACCGCCCAGATCGGCGAGCTCACCGCATGCCTGGAGCTGATCAGCTGCAAGGTCCGGTTGTACGAAGACCGCGTAGCCGCCGACGCCGCCGACCCGCTCTGGAGTCAGCCAGCCCTGCCGAAGAACGACAGCCAGGAGCTAGCTCCCGGCTGAGCTAGCGGCGGCCGCCGGGTGGCCGGGTCATCGCGAGCACGTCGAGTGCCGAGTCGAGCTGTGCCTCGGTCAGGTCACCCCGGGCTACATGCCCGCGCTTGAGCACCACTTCCCTGATGGTCTGGCCGGCCGCCAGCGCATCGTGCGCCACCGCGGCCGCGGCCTCGTACCCGATGAACGGGTTGAGCGCGGTGACGATGGCCGGCGAGGACTCGGCCAGGCGGCGGAGCCGGGCCGGGTCCGCCGTGATGCCGCGGATGCAGCGGTCGGCGAGCAGCGGGGCGGTAGCGGCCAGCAGGCTGATCGAGGCCAGCAGGTTCCTGGCGATCACGGGCATCATCACGTTCAGCTCGAAATTGCCCGCCGCGCCGCCGAACGCGACCGCCGCGTCGTTCCCGATGACCTGCGCGCAGACCTGGCAGACGGCCTCGCAGATCACCGGGTTGACCTTGCCCGGCATGATCGACGATCCGGGCTGCAGGTCCGGGATCGCGATCTCGGCCAGCCCGGTCCGCGGGCCCGAGCCCATCAGGCGCAGGTCATTGCAGATCTTGAACTCCGACACCGCGATCGTCCGCATGACCCCGCTGGTGGCGACGAGCGCGTCACGCGCGCCGGCCGCCTCGAAATGGTTACGCGCCTCGGTCAGCGGCAGGTCCAGGTCGGTGGCGAGGCGGGCGATCACCGCCGCGGCGAAACCTGCCGGTGCGTTCAGCCCGGTGCCGACCGCGGTCCCGCCCAGCGGCAGCTCGCCGATATCGGGGAGCACGGCGGTTGCTCGCTGCGCGCCATGACGCACCGCTGCCGCATACCCGCCGAATTCCTGGCCGAGCGTCACCGGGGTGGCGTCCATCAGGTGCGTCCGGCCGCTCTTGACCACATCGGCGAATTCCGCCGCCTTGGCCTCCAGCGCGGCCGCCAGGTGATCGAGCCCGGCCAGCAGGGACTTCCTGATCAGCCTGGACGCCGCGAGGTGGATCGCCGAGGGGAACACGTCGTTGGACGACTGCGACGCGTTGACGTGATCGTTGGGATGGACCGCACGGCCCAGCCGGCGCGAGGCCAGCGCCGCGATGACCTCGTTGGCGTTCATGTTGCTGGAGGTTCCCGAGCCGGTCTGGAACACGTCGACCGGGAACTGGTCATCGTGATCCCCCCGCGCGACCTCCGCGGCCGCGTCGTGGATCGCGCCGGCCATGCCGGCATCCAGCACGCCGAGCTCGGCATTGACCATCGCCCCGGCGCCTTTGATCGAGGCAAGCGCCCAGATCAGGTCCCGGGACAGCCGTTCGCCCGATATCGGGAAGTTCTGCACCGCCCGCTGGGTCTGCGCGGCCCACAGCGCATCGGCGGGCACCTGGACCTCGCCCATCGAGTCGTGCTCGATCCGGAACCCGCTGCCGCCGTCCGCCACTGTGCCTGCCTCCGCTGTGCCTGCCTCCGCTGTGCCCGCCTCCACTGAGCCAGCCTCCTAGCCCGGCCCCGAGCCGATGGTCAGCAGCGGCGCCGCTGGCCCGGCCACGTCCGCGAAGAAGTCGTTGCCCTTGTCGTCGACCACGATGAACGCCGGGAAGTCGCGCACCTCGATCCGCCAGACAGCCTCCATGCCAAGCTCCGGGTATTCCAGCACCTCGACCTTCGTGATGCAGTCGCGCGCCAGCTTCGCCGCGGCGCCGCCGACCGAGCCCAGGTAGAAGCCGCCGTGCTCGCGGCAGGCGGCGGTGACCGCCGCCGACCTGTTCCCCTTGGCGAGCATCACCAGCGACCCGCCCGCCGCCTGGAACGCCTCGACGTAGGAGTCCATCCGGCCCGCGGTCGTCGGCCCGAACGACCCGGACGCGTAACCCTCCGGCTTCTTGGCCGGGCCCGCGTAGTAGACAGCGTGATCACGCAGGTAACCGGGCATTGGCTGGCCATCCGCTAGCCGTTCCGCGATCTTCGCGTGCGCGATGTCCCTGGCGACCACCAGCGGCCCCGTCAGCGCGAGCCGCGTCCTGATCGGGTGCTTCGACAGCTCGGCGCGGATCTCCGGCATGGGCCTGGAAAGGTCGATCCGGACGACGTCGTCAGCCAGGTCGTCGTCGGTCGTCTCCGGCAGGTACTGCGCCGGGTCAGTCTCCAGCCGCTCGAGGAACACTCCGTCCCGGGTGATCTTGCCAACCGCCTGCCGGTCGGCCGAGCAGGACACCGCGATCGCGACCGGGCAGGAGGCGCCGTGCCGGGGCAGCCGGATCACCCGCACGTCATGGCAGAAGTACTTGCCGCCGAACTGGGCGCCGATGCCCGTCCGCCGGGTGATCGCCAGGACCTGCTGCTCCAGCTCGGCGTCGCGGAACCCGTGCCCGGCACCGGTGCCCGCGCGCGGCAGCGTGTCCAGGTAGCGGGCGGAGGCGTACTTCGCGGTCTTCAGCGCGTACTCCGCGCTGGTCCCGCCGACGACGATCGCCAGGTGATACGGCGGGCACGCGGCGGTGCCCAGCGAGCGGATCTTCTCCTCAAGGAAGCCGAGCATCGAAGCAGGGTTGAGCACCGTCTTGGTCTGCTGGTACAGGAACGACTTGTTCGCCGACCCGCCGCCCTTGGCCATGAAAAGAAACTTGTACTCCCCGCCGGCCGTCGCGTAGATCTCGATCTGGGCGGGCAGGTTCGTGCCTGTGTTGCGCTCGTCCCACATGGTCAGCGGAGCGAGCTGCGAATAGCGGAGATTCAGCCGCGTGTAGGCATCGAAGACGCCGCGGGCGATGTGCTCCTCGTCCAGGCCGTCGGTGAGCACGTGCTGACCGCGCTTGCCCATCACGATCGCTGTGCCGGTGTCCTGGCACATCGGCAGCACTCCGCCGGCCGCGATGCACGCGTTCTTCAGCAGGTCACGGGCCACGAAACGGTCGTTCCCGCTGGCCTCGGGGTCGTCCAGGATCCGGCGGAGCTGCCGGAGGTGACCCGGCCGCAGCAGATGAGCGATGTCGCGCATGGCCGCTGCCGTGAGCAGCGAGAGGACGCCCGGGTCAACCTCAAGAAAATCCCGCCCGAACGAGCGTCTGGTGCTGATCCCGTCGCCACTGACCAGCCGGTAGTCGGTGCTGTCCGCGCCAAGCGGCAGCAGGTCGGTATAGCTGAACTCGGGCATGCGCTGCACATCCTCGTGCGGGGTCTCTGATGCTGCCCATCGTAGATTGCCGGGACAGAATGCCGCGCATGACGACGAACCTGAGCTCGCCGCCGCCCAATTCCTGGCAGGACGCGGCATGGACAGCGAGCCGCCCGGATTCGGCGACGGGGAGTTCTTCGAGTTCCGGCTTAGCCGATGCCTGCTGACCAGGACCGATAGCAACGGTGACGGGAATCCGCCGCCTACGGTCCGGGCCGCCTCGGCCTGATCAGCGCATGATGGCGGTCCGCCGGGGTAGATGCCCAGCATCCGGGCTCGGCCCCGCAGGCCCGCCAGACGAGGTGAGGAAGTGGGAACGATGAGCATCACAGAACCAGGTGGCGGTGTCCTCGACACAGAACCAGGCGGCGGTGTCGTCGACGTGACCGAGGCTGCCCGGCAGCTGCAGCAGGCCGCACATGACGCGACGGTCGCCTTCGACTGCATCGGCCTTGGCGAGTTCGACCGGGCGCATACGCACACGATCACCGCGCGGGCTGCCGTCGATGCGGCCGAGACCGTCCTGCGGGCAGCCCTGGCCAACGGCGGGACCCTCGCCGCCGAGCTGTAACGCCCAGCTGCACGCTCCGCTGCGCCCCGCAGGCCCCATCCTGCGCAGCACCCCCGCGCGTTTCAGCTAGTCGAATAGTGGTTCGGATTTAGCCGGTGATCAGCGGCTAAATCCGAACCGCTGTCTCATCCTGGGCACTGCCTGGCCGATAGGTTAATGTGTGACGCACACACATGTTGGCGAACGGGAGGCATGCGATGACGCAGCGGGCCGAGGGCACTTTCCAGGTCACGTCCTGGGACGAGAGCACCTACGAGGAGCTGGACGGCAAGGAGAAGCTGACCAAGGCGAGCATGGAGTTCGGCTACACCGGTGATCTCGAGGCCACCAGCAAGTCGGAGACCCTGATGTTCTACCGCGAGGACGGCACCGCCGCGTACACCGGCCTGGAGCGGATAACCGGGCGGCTTGGCGACCGCTCCGGCAGCTTCGTACTGCGCGCTGACGGCACGTTCGAGAACGGTGCGGCCCGGACGGCCTATGAGGTCGTGGCCGGCTCGGGCTCCGGTGAGCTGCGCGGCCTCCGCGGCGCGGGCAGCGCCGTCGCCGCGAGCGGGCAGCCGGGCGGGACCTTCACGCTCGACTACGACCTCGGCTGAGCGGCCGGGCGTGGCGCTCGACCGCACGGCGAACCTGCTCGGTGCCCTCTCCCTCGTCATCGCCGACCGCACGGCTGATGCCATGGCGGACGCCGGCGGACGGCCGGAGTCGGCCGCCGCGGCACTGTCGGCGCTGCTGCACTTCCTGGACCAGCCGTCGGTCGACCTGCTCCGCCAGGTGCTCGGGCTGACCTCCTCGGGCACGGTCCGGCTGCTGGACCGGCTGACGGCGGCGGGCTACGTGCGGCGCGGCCCGGGGGCTGACGGGCGCTCGGCGTCCATCTCCCTCACCGAGGCCGGCCGCGCTGCGGCACTGCAGGTCACGGAGGCTCGCGCCGGAGTGCTCGACGGCGCGCTGGGCTTGCTGTCGCCGGAGGAGCGCGAGGTTTTTGAGCAGCTGGCCGGGAAGGTGCTGGCCGGGCTGATCCGCGAGCCGGGTGCCACGCGCTGGATCTGCCGCCTGTGCGACATCAGTACGTGCCGCCGGCCGCCGGGCGGCTGCCCGGTCGGGAACGCGGCCAGGGAGCGGTACCTGCCGTGACCGGCTGATGGCCGCCCCTTACCTTCGGCACCGGGGCGGCCGCTTGCTGCCTGCCTACCTGGCCAGCCTGGGCAGCAGCATGGCCGCCGCCGTGACGCCAAGAACCGTGGCCCCGACGAGCACGATGGCGTCAAGCCCGAGATGGGCCGGGGTGCCGATCAGCAGGCCGCGCAGCGCATCCACCTCGTAGGACAACGGGTTGACCTTGCTGATCGCCTGCAGCCAGCCAGGCATCAGGTGCTCCGGGTAGAGCGCGTTCGAGCTGAAGAACAGCGGCATGGTGATGGCCTGGCCAATCCCCATCAGCCGGTCCCTGGACAGGGCGAGGCCAGCGATGCTCATCGACAGGCAGGAGAAGAACGCCGAGCCGAGCACTACCACGGCGGCGGCGGCGATCAGCTTCAGCGGGTTATCGGTGAGCGCGACGCCGAGCAGCGCGGAAAGCACGACGATCACGACGGCCTGGACGATCGAGCGAACCCCGGCGGCGAAGGCCTTGCCGGTGATCAGCGCAGCCCGCGGCGTCGGGGTGACCATCAGCTTGGTGAGCACGCCGGCGTCGCGCTCCCAGATGATCTGGATGCCGTAGAAGATGGCGATGAACAGCGCGGACTGGGCGAGGATGCCCGGCGCAAGGTAGGCGAGGTAGGGGATGCCGCCCGGAGTAGGGATGGCGTGGATCTTGCTGAATGTCTCGCCGAAGATGAGCAGCCACAGGATCGGCTGGATAGCGCGGGTGTACAGCTCCGTGCGGTCATGCCGGATCTTCCTGAGCTCAACCCAGCACAGCGTGACAATCCGGCTGGCCAGGCGGCGGATGACCGCGGGCGGGGTATCCGCGGGCAGCAGCGGCAGTCCCGGGCCCGCGGGCTCAGCCGAGGCGGCGGGCAGTGCGCCGGGCGCGACGGACGTCACGGATGCCTCCCTTCTCCGTATCCTCTTCGAGGGTGCCGCCGGTGTAATGGCGGAACACGTCATCCAGGGTGGCCGCCGCCCCGAGCATCGTCTTGAGCATGCCGGGCGTGCCGGTGGCGCGGATCGACCCGGCGTGCATGAGCGCCACCCGGTCGCAGTAGGTGTCGGCCTCGTCCATGTAGTGGGTCGTCATCAGGACCGTCATCTGGGCGGATTCACGCAGCCTCGCGATGTGCTCCCAGACATCGGTGCGGGCAATCGGGTCCAGGCCCACGGTCGGCTCGTCGAGGACGAGCAACCGGGGCGAGCTGACCAGTGCCTGGGCCAGCTCCAGGCGGCGGATCATGCCGCCTGAGTAGGTCTTCACCAGGCGGCGGGCCGGCTCGGTGAGGCCCATCGCCGCGAGCGCGACCTCCACCCGCTCGCCGCGGACCTTCCTCGGGACATCGAACAGGCGGGCGAACAGTTCCACGTTCTCCCGGCCGGTCAGCATCGCGTCCGCGGACAGCAGCTGCGGCACGTAGCCGATCATCCGGCGGACCCGCATCGGCCGGACCGCCGTGTCGGTGCCGAACACGGTGATGCTGCCCTCGGCCGGCCTGAGCAAGGTGGTGAGCATACGGATGGTGGTTGTCTTGCCTGCACCATTCGGCCCGAGCAGCCCGAAGGTCTCGCCCGGCTCGATCCGCATGTCCACGTGGCTGACGGCTTCGTGCGTGCCGAACCAGTAGGTCAGGCCCGAACAGACAACCGCGCTGGCACCCGGGTTCACAGTGCCTCCATCCGCTCGGCCAGGCGCCGGAGAGCGGGCACGGCGGCGCTGATCGCCCGCTGGTCGGCTGGTGACAGCGCGGCCAGTGCCCGGCCGGCTAGCTCGGCCCGCAGGTCCCGCCACTCGGTGATCCGGCCCCGCGCCTTCTCCGTCACCGTCAGCAGGGCGCTCCGCTTGTCGGCAGAGTCCCTGCCGCGGCTCAGCAATTCCTGCGCGGTGAGGCGCCCGACCAGGGTGCTCACCGTGTTCTGCGCCAGGCACAGTTCCTGGGCGGCCTCCGCCACGCTGATGCCGGGCCGTGCCGCCGCCAGCCGCAGCAGCTCAGACTGCGCTGGCGGCAGCGGCTGCTGCGTCCAGGCCAGCCGGACCGCGCGCCGGGCGATCCGCCGGATCGCGCTGATCGCCGTGAGCAGTTCCGCTGCGGGCAGTTCNNGCGGGCAGTTCCGCTGCGGGCAATGCCGCTGCGGATGCGGCCGCCGCGGCCGATCCCGCCGGGCCGGTCGCCGCGAGCGGGCTGACCGCATGTCCGGCTTCCGCCAGAAGCGCGGTTCCCGGAGCCGAAATATCGTTCACAGAGCTAACTATATTCAGACCTTCATGAGCACGGAAATCAGGCGTGCTGGAACCCGCCTAAGTGGTGGTCACGCAAGGTTGTCGCTACTCGCCGGGCATTCGGGGATCCGATCCGCTGGTAGATCACGAGGGCTCGGCCGAGGAGCGCAGCGCCCTGGCTAGGCTCGCCGTCCCGGAGGTGACATCGGCCGAGGCCTTCCAGCGCGCGCGCCTCCTCGGGCAATGCGGCAATGTCGGTCGCGATCGCCAGCGCCTGGTCGTGGCGGGCGCGCGCATCGGTCCGCAATTGCCGTAGTAACCCCGCGAACAGCGTGTACGGCTCTGGCCGCAATACGGCCGGTGCTCTAGTTGGTTTCAATCAGCAGAGCGGGATCATGAACTCGGTTGGCCAGACCAGGATCTCGGCAACGCGTACGCCGGCACCGACGGGGCGATGGACCAGGGGAAGATGCGGCAGGGGACGACGGCTGACCCAGCTGTCGGCGTGCTCGCCGAGGCGGCCCGTCCTCGCTCTCCGGAATGGAGCGGGGGACGGGCCACCTCATTAGCTCGTGTCCGTCCAGTCACTCCGGCGTAGAGCGGCTGCCCCCGGNNCGGCTCGCTGGTCGCCGTTCGCTCCGGCAGCGCCGTTCGCTCCGACCGTGCCTGGCGCCTCGATGGTCCCCGCTGCTCCGGTGGTGCCTGCTGCCCCGGCCGGGTCGGCGGCCCCGGCTGGGTCGGCGGCCCCGGCCAGGCCGGCCGCGACTGCGCTGGCCGAGTGCTCATCGTGGATGTACCGGCCACCGCGCATCGACGAGGTGGCGGCCGCGATGACCAGCAGGACGACGGCCAGGCTGAAAACGATCACAAGCCCGTGGTGGAACGGCCCGGAGAGCAGCCCGGGGAAGAAGTGCTGACCAGTCAGCCGCGTCACGTTCGCGGCCGGGAGCCGTGCGAGCACACCTGTCGGGGCCAGCAGCTGGTGCACCGGGTTGATGCCGAGGAACGCGGCGAACAGGCTGCCTACCGGCGGGAGCTGGCCGATCTGATGCGCGGTTCCGGCCGGCACGCCCTGGCCGACGAGGCCGCGGCTGAGCGTCGTCGGCAGCGTGCTCGCCAGCCCGGCGATCATGAGCGAGAAGAAGATGCCGATGGACAGCACGAATCCGGAGTTCTGGAAGGTGGCCAGCATCCCCGATGCGGCGCCGCGCTGTTTCGCCGGGACGCTGTTCATGATCGCGGCCGCGTTCGGGGCGGAGAACAGTCCCATCCCCGCGCCCGCCACGAAGATCAGGCCAGCGAACATCAGGTACCGGAAGTCGGTCGGCAGCAGGATCAGGCCGCCGAAGGCCGCCGCTGAGACTAGCAGGCCGCCCGAGGCGAAAGCGCGCGCGCCGTGCTTGTCGGACAGCCAGCCGGATATCGGTCCCGATACGACGAAACCGCAGGTGAGCGGTAGCAGGTAGATACCTGCCCAGAGCGGGGTGTCCTTGAAGAGATAGTTGTGCAGCGGGAGCCAGATGCCCTGCAGCCAGATGATCAGCATGAACTGCAGGCCGCCGCGGGCGATCGAGGCGAGCAGCGTCGCCGCGCCGCCGGCCGCGAACGCGCGGATCCGCAGCAGCTTCAGGTCGAACATCGGGCTGTCGACCCGCTGCTCGATGAAGCAGAACGCGGTCAGCAGCGCGACGCCGCCGATCAGGCCGGTCAGCACCACGGGGCTGGTCCAGCCCATCGGATGGCCGCCGTAGGGCTGGATTCCGTACGTGATCCCGGTGAGCAGCGCGATCAGGCCGACCGCGAAGGTGACGTTGCCCAGCCAGTCAATGCGCGCCCGCGTCCTGATCCCGGTCTCGCGCAGGCTCAGGTAGGACCAGATCGTGCCGCCGACGCCGATCGGCACGGACACGATGAATACCAGCCGCCAGTCGATCGCGGCAAGCACGCCGCCCAGGATCAGCCCGAAGAACATGCCGGAGATGCCGGCCACCTGGTTGATGCCCATCGCCGTGCCGCGCTGATTCGAGGGGAACGCGTCGGTCAGGATCGCGGGGGAGTTGGCCATCAGCATGGCGCCCCCGGTGGCCTGGACGACCCGCCAGCCGATCAGCCACAATGCTCCGCTCGCCCCACTGAACGGGTCGAAGGGCAAGGCGAGTGCGCCGAGCCCGAAGATGGCGAAGCCCAGGTTGTACATCCGGACCCGGCCGTAGATGTCGCCGAGCCGTCCCAGGGTGACCACGAGCACCGCCGAGACCACCAGGTAGCCCATCAGCATCCACAGCAGGTAACTGACGTTGCCCGGGGTGAGCGGGTTCAAGTGGATCCCGCGGAAGATGGCAGGCAGCGAGATGATCACGATGGAGGCGTTGACGGTGGCCGCCAGCATGCCGAGCGTAGTGTTCGACAGCGCTACCCACTTGTAGCGGTCGTCGCGGGGCGTGCCCGTGGCCGACGCCGTTGGCCCCGCCTTGTGCTCCGCGTTGCCGTTCGAAGACTCGCCCACGCGCGATCTCCACTCCACCCCGGACAATATATTTGCTTGTCCAAACTAACAGATGGGGGTGGCCGACTGGAAGCGGCGAGGGCCAGGGCCAGGGGGCGTGCGCCGGGCCGGAGGCGGCAAGTCCGCAGGCCAGGGGCGCGAATGGGTCGTGAAAGCAGCGAAGGGCGGTAGGGAATGGCGCGGGCCCAGGTCAGTGCAGGACCGTCAGTACCGGAGAGCCTTTGTCGTGCCGGACTCACGCGGGCGCACCGCGGCATCGCCCAACTCCAGGAACCACGATATGGTCGCGCCATGCCGATTGCCCGCGCCGTGGTGGACTGGCTGCGAGGAATCACTCGCCGAACCGCGAGCAAAGCTTCGACTAAAATGCTGCGCGGCGTCGATGTCTCCAGCTTCCAGGGACGGCCGGAGGTATGGCGATCTGAGGCAGGGACCATTACCTGGGCGGCTGTCAAGATCACCGAACTACAGCCCGGCGACGTTAGGTACGTGAACCCGGACGCCGCTGACGACTGGTCCTGGCTGGACCGTCATCAGAAGGTCCGGATCGGTTACCTATTCGGGCATCCTTCGGTCAGCGCCGACGACACTGTGTCCTTTTTCCTTGCCGAGATCGGCAAGCTCGGCCTGCGCGACCACGATGCTATCGCCCTGGACATCGAGGTCACGGACGGCCGTGATCCGTCGGCTGTCGCCGCCTGGTGCGACGATGTGGCGTCCAGGTTGCACAAGAAGACCGGCCGGCGGCCGGTGGTCTACACGTTCCTTTCCTTCGCCGAGGAGGGAAACTGCGCCCATCTCGGCGATTACCCGCTGTGGATCGCCGATCCCTCTGCCAGGCCGGGCCACCCGCAGGTGCCCAGGCCATGGACAACGTGGGCCATGCATCAGTACAACATCAGCGGGACGATCGATCGTGACCTGGCAAAATTTGCGAGCCGGGCCGATATGTCCGCGAACCTCGGAAAACCGAAGAGGCCAGACATGAAGAAACTTGGCGGGACGATCACGTCCCCGCTTTCCTCCGTTCGCTGGGACAACGGCTTCACGGTGGTGGCTGGGCTCGGCCAGAACGGGGTTGTCCAGGCCATTCGCTGGGACGGCAAGTGGGGAGCGTGGAAGACCGTCAACCCGGGGCCGGCCATCGGCGCGCCGGCAATGGTTGCCTGGGGCGAAGGCCATGGCCACCTGTATTTCACCAGTACCAGCGGCGAGGTGACGGAGATAGGCACCGGCAACTACGGCGACACCTGGACCTGACACCGCCGCGGCCCCGCTCCCTGAGCAGCGAGCGCCGCGGCGCGGTCCGGTATCGTCGGCATGTGGCATCCCGTCCGCCTCCGCGCGACCTGCGGGCCTCTGACGCCGACCGGGAGCGCGTGGTGGCCGTGCTCACGGAGGCTGCTGCCGATGGCCGGCTGACTCTCGGAGAACACGCCGAACGGGCCGAGCGTGCTTACTCTGCCCGGACGCTAGGCGATCTCACCGTGCTGACTGCTGACCTGGCGGTGCCGTCTGCCCAGCCGATCCGGGTCGATGCCCGGCGGTCTGTAGCGGGGATATTCGCCAGGGAACGCCGATCGGGGCGCTGGGTCGTGCCGGAGAGCCTGGCGGTAACCGCGGTCTTCGGCGAGGTCATCCTTGATCTGCGCGAGGCACTGCTGCAGAGCCGGCATGTCACCATCTATGCGACGGTGATCGGCGGCCACGTGGAGCTGATCGTGCCCGACGGCATCGCGGTCGTCATGACGGAGACGGCCGTCTTTGGCCGGAGGCACGCCGGCGACGGCCCGCCGCCCCGGCCGGGGACGCCAGTGATTGAGATCCGCAGCCTGGCGCTCGGCGGCCGGGTGCGGGTGCGGGTCGTGACGCCGCGCCGCGGCAGCTGGTTCGCCGGGTTGCGCCGGGGCGGCAAGGGCCGCTAGGCGAAGCGCCGGCCCGCAGGCAGCGCTCGCCCGCAGGCAGCAGGGCTGGCCCGCGGCAGCACTGGCCCACCGCAGGCAGCGCTGGCCCACCGCAGGCAGCGCTGGCCGGGAGTCAGCGAGGCCGGTCGGCGGCACTCGCGGGTCAGTCGTCGCCGTCAAAATTGACGGCGCTGTAGGCGCTGAGCTTCCATAGCTGATGTTCGCTGCGGATGTTGCGGATGGTGCCGGAGCGCGCCCGCATGACAAGCGAGTGGGTGGTGGCGCCCCCGGCCCGGTACCGCACTCCGGCCATCAGCTCACCGTCGGTGATCCCGGTGGCCGCGAAGAACGCGTCGTCCGAGGCGACAAGCTCGTCCGTGGTGAGCACCCGGTCAAGGTCGTGGCCAGCGTTGACGGCGCGGCCGCGCTCGGCGTCGTCACGGGGCTCGAGCTTGCCCTGGATGATTCCGCCCAGGCACTTGATCGCGCAGGCGGCGATGATGCCCTCCGGGGTGCCGCCGATGCCGAGCAGCAGGTCGATTCCGGTTCCGTCGCGGGCCGCCATGATCGCTCCAGCTACGTCCCCGTCGGTGATGAGCTTGATCCTGGCGCCCGCCGCACGGACGTCGGCGATCAGGCTCGCGTGCCGAGGGCGGTCCAGGATGACCACCGTCACGTCATGCGGCGAACCGCCCTTGGCGCGCGCGACGGCCGCGACGTTGTACGCCGCTGGTGCCTCGACATCGACGACGCTGGCCGCGGCCGGGCCCGTGACGAGCTTGGACATGTAGAAAACCGCCGACGGATCGTACATGGATCCGCGGGCGCTGACGGCCAGCACCGATATCGCGTTCGACATGCCGTTGGCGGTCAGGCGGGTGCCGTCGATCGGGTCCACGGCGACGTCGCAGGCAGGCCCGCTGCCATCGCCGACCTGCTCGCCGTTGTACAGCATCGGGGCGCGGTCCTTCTCGCCCTCGCCGATGACCACCACGCCGTTCATGGACACCGTGTTGATCAGCAGCCGCATCGCGTTGACGGCTGCGGCGTCCGCGTCGTTCTTGTCGCCGCGCCCCACCCACCGCCCAGCGGCCATCGCGCCGGCCTCGGTTACCCTGGCCAGCTCCAGCGCAAGGTTGCGATCCGGCGCATGCCGTTCTGGCTCGGGCACAGTCTGGCCGGGCGAACCGGACTCCGCACCCGTTGCAGTCTCATTTTCCGTCATGGCGGATGTGCCCTCCCTCTAGGCCGTGGCGCGATCCTGCGCTGCTGACTGGCCGGCGTAGCCTATTGCCCGGAGCGGCTGACCGTGAGGAGCGCTGCTGAACCGGATGACAACAGACCAGGCACAGCCCGTCGCGCGGACGTCGGAGCGCGGCGCGGCCACCCGGAGCGGGCTGCTGACCGCGGCCCGCGAGGTCTTCACGTCCGTAGGCTATGCGCAGGCTGGCGTCACGGACATCGTCACCCGCGCTGGCGCGAGCGTGGGCAGTCTTTATCACCACTTCTCTGGCAAGGCCGACCTGTACGTCACGCTGTTCGAGGAACTCCACCGGGATCAGGTGGAGCGGACCCGGCTCGCCGTCCGGCGCGCCCGCGACGCGGGCGCCGGCGATCCCCGGCAGCTCTTCCTGGCCGGCGCGCGCGGTTACCTGGACGGCTGCGTGCAGCAGCGTGAGCTGAATGCGCTCTTCGTGCGCGGGGATGGCCCGCCAGGATTCGACCTGGTGCGACGCGAACGACTGGCCGAGTGGTCAGGGCGGAACGCCGAGTTCTTCGCTCGCAGCGGCGAACCGCTGGATGAGGCGGTTGCCATCGTGATGACCGGAGCGCTGATGCTGGCGGTCGCGGAGATCTCGCTCGGCGCGGATGAGGAACGCGCGCGCCGGATCGTCGATGGCGTGATCCAGGTCCTGTCGCGAATCGNNTCCGCGTCCGCGCTCAGAACGGTGCCGCCGCGTCGGCGGACGTGTCGTCCCGGCGTGCCATCGCGGTAGCCAGCCGGGCACGGGCGCCTTCGAGCCATTCCGCGCAGATGTCGGCGAGCCGCTCGCCGCGCTCCCAGAGTTCCAGCGACTGCTCCAGCGTGAGGCCGCCGGCCTCAAGGCGCTTGACCAGGTCCGTCAGTTCGTCACGAGCCTGCTCGTAGGGCAGCCGGGCGGCCTGGCCCGGCGCTGAGGCCTGGCCCGGCGCTGCGGCCCGGCTGGCTGCAGCGGCGACGGCCGCTGGCTTGCCCGCTGGGGCCTGGCCGGCTGCGGGGGCACTGGCGGCTGGCTTGCGCGCCGGGGCCTGACCGGCCGCGGGGGCACTGGCGGCTGGCTTGCCCGCTGGGGCCTGACCGGCCGCGGTCCGGTCTGGAGAGGCCTGATTCTGCGCACGCTCCGCTGCGGCCCCGGATGGGTCCTGCGCACCGCTGCGTGCCGTCACGGTGCCACCTTAGCTGTGGCGTCGCGCGACGGCGCCCGTAGTGGCAGGCTTACCGCGGCCGGGCGGGGGGAATCACGCCGTCGTCACTGAGCGTCCTGGCGTGACTGGTGTGCCGTCACGGCGAGCTGGTCTTCGGCGAAACGGAGCGTCAGCGATTCGCCGTCAGCGATTCCGGCCGCAGCGCGCACGACGCTGGTATCAGGGCGCTGGACGATGGCGTAACCGCGGTGCAGCGTGGCCGCTGGGGAAAGGGCGACCAGCCTGGCACGGGTATGGACGATGTCATCGGCAGCACGGTCCAGCCTGGCGGAAAGGCACCGGCGCGCCCGTTCGGCCAGCCCCAGCACCTGCTCCTGGCGTCTCTCGATCTCCCGGACCGGAGCGGCGATAGCCGGGCGCGACCGGACATCCATCAGCCAGGAGAGCTCCCGGTCCAGCCGGCCAGCCAGCCTGCGGCGGGCGCGGGAACGCAGCTGGGAGATGAGTTCACTCTGCTCGATGACGTCGGGAACAACCCGGCGCGCGGCGTCGGTCGGGGTCGAGGCCCGGACGTCAGCCACCTGATCAAGGAGCGGGACGTCCTGTTCGTGGCCAATGGCACTGACCACGGGGGTCTGGCACGCCGCGACCGCCCGGATCAGTGACTCATCGGAGAACGGCAGCAGATCCTCAATCGAACCGCCGCCGCGGGTGATGATAATCACGTCGATGGCCGGGTCCGTGTCGAGCCGCCGTAATGCGTCGGTGACCTCGCTGGCCGCGTAGCTGCCCTGGACAGCGACGTTTTCCACCCGGAACCGGACCGCGGGCCACCGCCGGGCGGCATTGCGCAGGACATCCCGCTCGGCCGCCGACTCGCGTCCGCAGATGAGCCCGA
>PMSW01000047.1:0-256 GCA_003168215.1 Actinomycetota bacterium | reverse complement strand
GGCCGGCGCCGGGTCGTTCGCGTCGAGTACTGCCCGTGCGCATATCACCCGTACCGAAACGGCCGCGACCGGATCGCGCAGCGTCAGGAAGACAGTGCTGCCACGCCGTGTCAGCTCGGCGATCTGGCCTTCGACCCAGATCCTGCCAAGGCGGCCAATCCAGTCGCCGACGAGCCGCAGCACCGTGCGGACAGGGACGGGCGAATCAGCGGAATTCTCGAGCGGCATGGCAGCGATCGTCAGCTTCCGGGATAAG
>PMSW01000171.1:19466-23297 GCA_003168215.1 Actinomycetota bacterium | reverse complement strand
ACTGGCGCAGGTCCAGCTCGTATGCATCGCGGGTCAGGCCGCTGTAACCGGCAAGGAACCCGGCTAATGCCAGCCTTTCCGTATTCGAGAACATCGGTGCGACGGGCATCAAGGCAGCGGACGTGGACGTGGTGGCCATAGGCACCTCCGGGATCGGGCTGAGACCCGGAGACAGGGCCAGCCAGGCCCCAGCAACAGCAGATAACCCCACCGTAAGACCGGAGGCGGGCAACGGCCGGGAAGCCATCGCGGTGTACGCGCTGGGCAGCAGCGCGGGCGAGAGCGCCCGGCTGNNGCCACCGGGCGGGGCCGGGCGGCATGCAGATCCTGACCAGGGATGCCCGGCGCACCGGGCTGCGGTCAGGCTCCTTTGACCTGGTGCACGCCCGTAACCTGCTGGTCAACGTCCCCGAGCCGCAGGAGGTGGTCACCGAGATGGTGCGGCTGGCCTGGTGCGCAGCATGCGCCCGCAGGTGCTGGAGATGGGCTTGGCCAGCGAGGCGNNTGGTGCCGGCCGGCCGGCCCGTCGGCGGCCGCGCCGACGCGCCTGCCGAATCGGCGCTGGTCAGTTAGTGCGGTGCGGCAACATTGCCGGGCCTAGATCAGCCAATCTGGGACGTTAAGGTTCCTGGGGTTATGGCTTGCTTCTTGCTAGAGGAGGCTGGCGAGCATTGACGCTGCCCGGGCGGCGCCGTCGGTGGNNCGATCTCGCTGGCGATCGCCGCGGCGATGTGGGCCGGTCCCGCAGTCTGGTAGTCCATGCACCGCCCGGCCCGGTAGCGATCCAGCCGGTGGCGTACGTGGAAGTTCTGCTCGAAGTGGTGGCGGAGCGGGAAGTACAGGAACGGCCGCCGGCTGGCGGTCAGTTCCATCGTGGTCGTCAGCCCGCCCTGGACGACGGCGAGGTCACAGGCGGCCAGGTGGCGGTAGAGCTCGTGGACGTACGGGCGGATCTCCAGCCCGTCGTGGGCCGGCAGGCTGGCGGGATCGATCCGCGGGCCGGCTACCACGATCATCCGGAGATCGGGCACGCGTTCCTTGGCGTCGGGGAAGGCGGCGATGACCCGCCGCAGCAGGTGTCCGCCGACCCCCGAGCCGCCCACGGTCACGATGCAGACGCGCTCGTCGTCGCGGTAGCCGAGTGCTTGCCGGTCGCCGAGCTGGCGCGGGTCGAAGCCGGTGACGTACCCGGCGAAGTCGTAGTGCTGCTCGGTCCAGTCGCGGATCAGTGGCAGGCCGGGGCCGAACCCGTCCGGGACGATGTCGTCGGGGTCGCCGACGAAGATGGCCCGGTCGCGGACGCGGGGATAGCGGGCGATGTGCTCGATCATCTCGGCGTTGTAGTCGGCGGTGACGAACGCCTCGCGCGGGCCGCCGTCGGGCATCGGCAGCCAGCCGACGAAGTCGGTCAGCCAGGCGTAGGCGGCGCGCTTCTGCTCGGGGTTCTCGTGCAGGTAGTAGTCGAGTTCCCAGGCTTCGTCGCCGATCCACAGGTCGTAGTCCTCGTCGCGGGCCAGGTCGTGGAAGACCATGAAGTTGGCGAGCAGGATCTCGTCCATCCGCCGGATGGCCTGGAAGCAGTGCAGGTCATGCTCAGCCGACTCGGACTCGATATGCCCGGACTCACTCGCCAGGTGCGCGCTGGCCGGGTGGACCCGCTCACCGCGCTCTTCCAGCACCTTGGTGACCGGATGCTGGGCGAGCCAGTCGATCTCCAGGCCGGGATGCAGCTTGCGCAGCTCGCTGGCGATCGCCACGTCCCGGCGCGCGTGACCCAGGCCGATCGGTGAGGAGATGTACAGCGCACGCTTGCGGCGCGCCTTGCCCCGCACCCAGCGCGGGCGTGGCCGCGGGGGGACGGCGAAGTCGCGCAGCAGCAGGTTCACCTTGACCGGGTCACGGACGTGCGGGCCGTGGCCCGAGCCCTCGAGCAGCACCAGCTCGCCGCCGGTCGCCTCGGCGAACGCGATCCCGCGGCCGGGCCCGGTGATCGCATCGGCCGTGCCCTGGATCACCAGCACCGGGCAGCGAACCCGGCCGCACAGCTCGCGCGCGGCCGCCTTGTCCAGGCCGTTGCCGATTTCCGTCGCGATAAGGGTCTCGGCGGTGGTCTCCAGGCCCCAGCCGATGCAGTCTTCGGTCGGCTTGGTCGAGTGCGGCTCGGTGAACATCTGGGAGAAGAAGAACTCCAGGAAGCCGCGGTAATCCCGCAGCCAGTAGTAGAGGTTGTCTTTCGCCCAGCCCTCGTCGGTGGGCAGTACCTCATCCCACGGGTAACGCGTGCGGTCCTCCGGCGGTGAGGCGAACGGCACGGCCGGGCAGATGAAGACGGCCCCGGTCACGCGGTCCGGGTGCTCAGCCGCCAGGATAAGGGCGCGCTGAGCGCCGACTGAGAGCGAGACGATCGCCGCGCGCTCGGTCGCGGTGGCGTCCATCACCGCCAGGGCATCGGCGGCGAATTCGGCTTCCCCGTATCCGGCCGCCGGTCGGTCGGAGCGGCCGTTGCCGCGGCCGTCGAAGGTGATGACGCGGCAGTGCCGGGCCAGGTAGGGGATCTGCATCTTCCAGTGCCGTGAGTGGATGATCGACCATGTCGGCAGCAGGAAGATGGTCGGCTCGCCGGACCCGTAGACCTCGTAGTAGAGCCGTACGCCGTTGCGCTTGGTGTAGCCGGAGCTGTCGGGGTACCGTGCCCGCGATTGCTCGTGGGCGGGCTCGGTCATCTCGATATCCATTGGTCGATCCAATCCAGCAGTTCATGGTGCCCGGTGTCGATGCCGCCCAGGCGCTCGATGATGATGCCGAGGTTGAACGTCATCACCAGCGAGACCAGCGCCTCCAGCGGCAGCCCGATGCCAAGCTCGCGGCGCGGCTGCCCGAACGCCTCGGTGAGCACTGCCCGCCACTCGGCATTCACCCGCGCCAGGCGCGCCCTGATGTCCGGGTTGTTCCAGGCCAGCGCCTGCAGCTCAAGCCAGGTCTTCTGGTAGCTGACGTCCTCGCTGACCAGGTAGCGCATCGCCGTGCGCCACTTGTCCGCGAACGGCAGATCGGCCGTGTACAGTTCCCGCTGCCGGGCGATCAGCCGCCCGGTGAACCGTTCCAGCGCGTGCACCAGCAGGTTCTCATTCGACCCGAAGTAATAGTGGACCAGGCCGTGGTTGATGCCAGCCTCCTCCGCCAGCCTGCGCGTCGTGATACCCGCATACCCGACCTCGGCCAGCAGCCGCTCCGCCGCATCCAGCAGCGCCTCCTCGGCGGCGGCGCGCGCCGCCGTCTTCTGCGCTACCTGGCTCACTGCGGCAGCCACAGCGCGTCCGCTATCTTCCACCCGTCGCCGGTCCTGACCAGGTGGAGGTACTCCCGGTAGGGAGCCGGCCGGACGACGGCGCTGACGATGCCGCCGCAGGCATCCACGATGCCGATCTTCACCCACCGGTCCGCGGCCCTGGTTCCCTCGCCTTCGGCGCAGGCCTGCAGCATGGGCTCCTTGGTCAGGATCGCCTCGTCGTCCTCGGCCGGGGGACGCTTGACCAGGTCCGGGTGCAGCGCCCGGTCCATCCGGGCCACGTCAGCCTCATACCGGCCCCCGAAGCAGTCCTGCACCGCCTGGGTGATCAGCTCTCGATCGGTTGCCATCGTCGGTCCTTCCGGGCACCCGCACCCTCATCCAACTGGATTAGGCAGTTGACTAAGTCAGTCCACCAAACCCTTCGGGCGCTGTCAAGGCTGCACCCCCACAGAATGACCACTTCCGGACCGGAACCGTCGCGGGCAGCTTCAGCTCCGCGTCGCCCAGATCGGCGGTCAGCGAGTGTTTGAGGCGTTCAC
>PMSW01000171.1:0-19409 GCA_003168215.1 Actinomycetota bacterium | reverse complement strand
CTGTACGTCGCTTAGCGGCACTTCGGCATCGAGTGCGGCAGTGATGAACGCGTGGTCAGGGCCTTGTGGGAACGCCGGGCGCTGCCGCCAGCCGGGGTAGCCGCCACAGCCTGGGTGCACCCGGATGCGCAGGTGAGCGCGGAGGCGTTTGTGGCCGAGGGCTGCGTGGTCGGCGACTGGGCGGTGATCGACCCGGGCACGGTGCTCGGCGCCGTGGTCGGCGCGGGAGCGCGGATCGGCGCGCGCTGCGTTGTGCACAGCGGCGCGCGGCTGGGCTTCTCCTGCCGACCCACCGCGCCGGCCCAGAGCGGCTGGCCCAAGGCGGCCTCCTTCGGCGGCGTCGTGGTGGGGGACGGGGTGGAGATCGGGCCGAACGCGGTGATCGAAGACGGGGAAACCCGCCCGACAACCATCGCCGACGGCGTCCGGATCGGCGCGCTCGCCATGATCGGGCACGACTGCTCGATCGGCCCCGGCAGCGAGCTGGTGGCCATGGTCGGCCTGGCCGGCGGCGTGCAGATCGGCACCGGGGCCCTGCTGATGGGCCAGGTCGGCGTCAGCAACCGCGTGCGGATCGGCGACCGCGCGATGGTATTCGGCAAAAGCGGCGTGCTCAGTCACGTCCCCGACAACGGCCGCTACATGGGCTACCCGGCCTGGCCCCGCGATCAATGGCTGCGGGCACAGGCCATGCTGCGCCACAGCACACGCCGGCCCCGGGCCGCAAGGCCCGGCACCTAACCACGACAGATACCCAGCGCTCCGGTCACACCCAAATCAGCCCGATCTGCGCGCTTAAGATAGCAGGCGCCAGCCGACCGCCCGCCGCGCCGATCGGCGGCTATCGCACCCATTCGTCGTGGGTGCTTGTCACGGAACGTGATATGCGCGCCAGGTCGTCGCTCAGGCGGCCGGGCGGCCCGGATCGCCGGTTCGGGGTGGCTGGCCGGTGCCAGACGCTCTGGCGGGCGGCCGGTCCTGAATGAGGCGCAGGCCACCGTAGCCGGCCGGGTGGAAGCCGTTGCTGAGCCAGAATGGCCGGGACAACGGGTTAGCGGTCGCGAAATCGACCGAGATCCATTGGTACTGGCGGGCATGTCCCCAGGTGAGCGCGGCGGCGACGAGGGCGTGGCCGACGCCTTTCCCGCGCGCGCCGGGCAGGGTGGCGGTGGGGCCGATGTAGGGCTGGCCGTCCGGGCACAGGCGGGGTGCCGGTGAGGTCAGCTCGATGGTGAGCAGGCCGGCGTCGCGCCCGTCGAGGGTGGCGATGAGGTGGACGGCGCCGCCCTCGTGCAAGGCGCGGTGCCGGGCGGCCAGGTCGGCGAGCGGCGGGTCGTGGGGCGGGGCGAACATCGGCGGCGCGGAGCGGTGCTGTATCTCGATCAGCGCGAGCCGTGCGACGCTAGCGAGGTCGTCGGTCACGGCCACCCGTACGGCGGCGGCGGAAGAGGCACGCCGCGGCGCGGCCGGCTGGATGGCGTAGGCGCCGTCGCGCCCGAACCCGAGGTTCGATAGCGCTTCGGCCAGGCGGGGCAGCGCGGCGTGGAGAAGGTAGTAGCGCAGCACGCCGCTGGCGATCAGCGGCGATGCGAGGTCCGCGAAGGCGGCGGCCAGGACCCCGGTCGGATCGGCGAGATCCGGTTCGACGGCGAATCCCTCGGCCGGCAGGCGGGCATACCGCCCGCCTGCCGGGTGCTGGCGCACCGTGGCGGTCATGACCGCCACGGTGCGCCCGTTGGCGGTCACGACCAGGCCGCGATGGCCGCTGTCGCGCAGCTGCTGCAGCGCGGCCGCGCAGACGTCGGCACTATCGAAGCCAGCCGGCAACTCCGGTCGTACCTGGCGGGCAGCGGCATGCTCGCGAGCCACCAGCGCACCGGCGCGCTCGATGGTGGCATCGTCCAGGTCATCGGTAACCAGCATCAAGGCGCCATTCGCGGACGGGTCTGTAACTATTCAGACTGTGGCACCGTCACCGCGCCCGGCCGGCCGGGACTCCACGCGGGCCTGCCGTTCCCGGCCCGGGCTGCGGGATCGAGCCGATCTCGTGCATCCAGAACTCGCAGCTGACAGGCCGCTCCGCGGACCGGCATCAGGGCATGAGCTCCTGGGCAGCTGCCGCCCCGCCGGAGGCGGCGGGCGGTGGGATCACCGCCACCGGAGAATGGTTCAGCCGATGTCCTGGCCGTTCACGGTCAGCGTCACGTCAATGTTGCCCCGGGTGGCATTGGAGTACGGGCACACCTGATGGGCGGCAGCAACGATCCGCGCCGCCTGCTCAGGATCCTGAACCTGCGGCAGGGTTACGTCGAGCTCCACGGCGAGCTTGAAACCGCGCTCCCCGGTGGGCAGCAGGCTCACACGGCTGTCGACCGAGACATCGCCTACCTCGGCGCGTTCACGACGGCCGATCACGCCCAGGGCACTTTCGAAGCAGGCCGCATAGCCCACGGCGAAGAGCTGTTCAGGGTTCGTGCCACCGCCCTCGCCGCCCATCTCCTTCGGCGAGCGGAGCTGCACATCCAGGGCTCCGTCATTCGTGCGCCCGTGGCCGCCTGCCCGGCCGCCTGTGACCGTTGCCTCCGCCGTGTAAAGAACTCGCGCCATCTCGGCTCCATCTTCGGGATCTGCAGATTGCCCGGCTCACGTCCGGGCACGGTCCCAGTCCCTGATAGTGATCACACCTAGCCGGTCCGGCGCGTGGCCGCTCTGATCTCACGGTACCCGCAGGGACGCCGTAGCCGGGCACCCGGCAATCACGATGCCGAAGCACCCGCTGGCCGGGGCGCGGACCCAGCTCAGCCGGGACAGCTGGCCCCGCACAGGCCGTGCCGCCCGCGTTAGCACGTTCGGGGGCATGCCTCCACCGTGGTCGCGGCGGGCCAGATCGACCTGATCGGCGCGCCGCAGCCGGTGAACGCTGAGAGGCCGATGGCCGCGCAGAACGGCGGTTATCTGAAGCCCTCCCTGTGTACGCCGCGCCTGACCAGGACGTCTGCGGCGTGGACATGTAGCTGAACAGCGTTCACGTAGTAGTCACCTAGTTCTAAAAACATCAGCAACAAGGGGATTTGCACCGAGTCTGCGGCGGAGGCACTGTTCAGATAACGTGTCCACCCCGCAGCAAAAGCACACAAAGCACCCGCGGCGGCTACAGCGAGGACACCTAAATTCGGGCTTGAGATAACGGCGGGAGTGTGCGCGGGACTTCAGTCGACGCCGATACGGAGACCGCAGTTCTCCTGCTGTAGTCCAGCAGCGTCATCAACACCGGCGATGCTGACGGAGAGTTCACTGCCGAGGTCGAAACGCTATCCTGACGATCAACTTGCGACCGCGCCCGGCAACAAGACCGCCCGCCAGCGATCCCGCCGGGTAGACCCCTCCGCGAGCCTGGGTAGCGGTTCTGAAGTTCCGTCGCTAAATGGTGCTTGACCTGCGCTGACGCTTAGTGCAACGAGCGTATCGACATGCATTCTGCAACATCAAGCCGGGCGGGCTGACCGTAGCTGAGATGGCAGGCATCCGCAGTGATCTTCCAGCGGCAATTTCAAGATGCGGAAACGCAGTCAGCTGTCAGCCGATCATCATTGGGTTGCTCAGTGGGCAAAGACGCTGTTCCGTATACAGCGAGCTAAATCGGCGCCAAAAATGTCGAATGCTTAAAAATCAGCGAGATCGGCGCGTATTCGGCACGCTTGATCCCGAACTGAGTGCTCAAGCCAACGAAAGCGGCTGCTAGCAGGCTTCTCCCCTGGTCACAGGCCTTATCTGGCTACTGGTCACCGCGTCTGACTACACCTGACAGCGCTTCGCCGCTCCCATTCTGCTCCCATAATGCTGGCGCTGACTGCTCTCGCACCGTCCCCGGTCACCGCACAATCACCGCGGCTGGTGCAGATTGAGTCAGCGCGACGCCGCAGTGTCGATAGCGCGGCGCTGAGTGCCCATGACCAGCCTGGTCTGGTCGGTCAGTTCGGTGAGCGAAGGCAGCAGCGATCCGATCTCCCCAGCTTGGGGGTGACGCGGCTGCGTCGCGGATGACCGGCGGTGCAATTCATTCGCTGTCGGGACTGGCGGGAGCGACACGGGTCGCGTGAGATTGTTCGGCCAGGGGTTCCCGCCCGAAGACGTGTTGCTCATTCGCGGCACGAGGCTGCTCAGAAGGCATTGCCGGATCTCCTCCTGCAGCTGCGCGCTGCGAACGTGAAGGACGGCTACGAGTTCCAGCAGGAGCTGATCGCGCATGTCCGCGAGACTGAGGAGGCCCGCAACGCCTTCAGCAAAGCCGTCAAGCGGATGGAAGACGGTAAGTCGCCGCAGCCGCCGTATCGGGGCCGCGAACGATGCCCTGGAGAACGCCGCTCCGCTGCCCGGCAAGGATCGCAGAGCGTGGCTGTTCGACTTGGACGTGCAGTTCGAGACGCACCTGGACCTGCTGGCGCTCGGGATCGAGCGGGCGGCGGAAGGGGATCTTCGCAGCGCGAGTGCGCAGCGCGAGCGGATCGCCGATCGTCCGCCCGGGCACCTTGATAGGCACTGTCTGGCCGGCCTCGCAGGCCTCGTGCTCATCCATCGTGCCCATCTCTTCTCCTGCCGCAGCGGCAGTGCCTTGATGATGCCAGTTCCGCCATGGCCCTGCGTGAGGTCAGCCAAGGAAACTACTACCCGAGAGAATACTCTTGGAGTACTCTCTCGGGTATGAGTGTTCCGCTGACACTGCTTGGGCTGCTTGAGCGGGGGCCAAGTCACGGTTACGACCTGAAACGGGACTACGACGCGTACTTCGGCAGAGGCAAGCCGCTGCGCTACAGCCAGGTGTACGCGACCCTGTCCCGGCTGGCCAGGGACGGGAAGACGGTCGCCGGGCCCGTCGAGCAGGGGGCCGGGCCCGAACGACGGCGGTACGTCATCACCGACGCGGGCATGGCCGAAGTGGAGCGGTGGCTGGCCGAGCCGGCCCCGCCGGAGCCGGACCTGCAGAGCGAACTGTTCGCCAAGGTGGTGCTCGCCCTGATGCTCGGCCGGCCGGCCGACAGCTACCTGGACGCCCAGCGGGCGGCGCACCTGCAGCGGATGCGCGAGCTCACCGGACTCAAGCGGGACTCCGATCCGCTCGGCGTGCTCCTCGCCGACCACGCGCTCTACCGACTGGAGGCTGACCTGCGATGGATCGACCACACCGCGGCCCGGCTGGACCTGCTCTCGCGAGCGGTACGCCGGTGACCGCGGACCTCCCCGCCGTCGCGGCGGCCCACAGGACTGCGAAGATCATCGAGGCGCGGGACCTGTTCCTTTCCTTCGGCGAAACGCCGGCGCTGCGCGGCGCCTCACTGGGAGTCTGCCACGGCGAGATCGTCGCGGTCATGGGGCCGAGCGGGTCTGGCAAGTCCACCCTGCTGCACTGCCTGGCGGGCATCCTGGTCCCCGACGAGGGCGAGGTCTGGTTCGGCGGGCAGCGGCTGGACACCCTGAGCGACGAGCGGCGCAGCGGGCTGCGCCGGGACCGGTTCGGGTTCGTGTTCCAGTCCGGCCAGCTGGTCCCCGAGCTGACCGCGGAACAGAACGTCGCGCTGCCCTTGCTGCTGTCCGGCACCCGCCGCGGCCCGGCGATGACCGCGGCCAGGAACTGGTTTCCCGCGCTCGGCCTGGACGGGCTTGAGCGCCGCAGGTCCGGGGAGCTGTCCGGCGGGCAGGCGCAGCGCGTCGCGCTGGCCCGCGGCCTGGTCGCCGGCCCGGAGCTGCTGTTCGCCGACGAGCCGACCGGGTCGCTTGACTCGGTGTCCGGGGAACTGGTGATGGACCTGCTCACCGCCGCGGCCCGCGAGCACGGCACCACCGTCATCCTGGTCACCCACGACGCCCGGGTCGCCGCCTACGCCGACCGCGAGGTCATCGTCCGCGACGGCACGGTCAGCACCCTCACTGGCGCCAGGCCATGATCCCCCTCGGGCTCCGCCTGGTGATCAGCGGCGGCCGCGAGGCGATCACCCGGCTGGTCGTCCTGGCCGTCGCGGTCGGCCTCGGGGTCGGCCTGCTGCTGACCGCCGTGGCCGCGACCAACGCGGTCACCACCTGGAACAACCGCCACGCCTGGTACTGGACCGGCACCGCGTGGGTGCCCCCGGGGCCGGCCACGGGCGTCGCCCCGCTGTGGTGGCACCCCGGCAGCGACATCTTCAACGGCCAGACGATCAGCCGCTTCGACGTGGCCGCCACCGGCACCTCTTCCCCGGTGCCGCCGGGCATCCCGCGGGACCCGGGACCCGGCCGGTACTACGCCTCGCCCGCGCTCGCCGCGCTGCTGCGCAGCACCCCGGCGAATCAGCTGGCCGGCCGCTACCCCGGCCACCTGGCCGGCCCGATCGGCGACGCCGCGCTGCCGTCACCGGACTCGCTGGTCATCATCACCGGGCGCACCCCGGCGCAGCTGGCGCACATCCCCGACAGCGTGCAGGTGACGTCGATCTCCACGACGTTGGGGGGCTGGCCCGTCCCCCGGACGGAGGCCAACCCCACGGGCCTGACCTACGCCCCGCTCGACCCGGGAGGCGGGGCGAGCGCCATCGATCTCATCCTGTCGGTCGTGGCGCTGGCCATCCTGGCCCCGGTGCTGATCTTCATCGCCACCGCGACCCGGCTGTCGGCCGCCCGCCGCGAGGAACGGTTCGCGGCGATGCGCCTGGCCGGCGCGACCCGCAGGCAGGTCTCCCTGCTCGCCGCCACCGAATCGACCGTGGCCGGGATCGCGGGGGTGGCGGCCGGGTTCGGGATTTTCTTCCTGCTGCGCATCCCGGTCGCGGGCATCCCGCTCATCGGCCAGCCGTTCTTCCCCGCCGAACTGACGCTCAGCCTGCGGGACATCCTCGCGGTCGCGATCGGCGTGCCCGTCTTCGCCGCGGTGGCGGCCCGGCTGGCGCTGCGCCGGGTGCACATCTCCCCGCTCGGCGTCGCCCGCCGGGCGACGCCGAAGCCGCCGCGGGCCTGGCGGGTGGTGCCGCTACTGGCCGGCCTGGCCGAGCTCGGCTTCTGGACCATCCACGGCCACCCGGCCTCCATCTCCGGACAGATCCAGGCGTTCATGTCCAGCTTCCTGCTCATCATCGCCGGCCTGTTCATCGCGGGCCCGTGGCTCACCATGGCCGCGGCGCGGGCCATGGCCCGGTGGACCAGCCGTCCCGCAACGCTGCTCGCCGCCTGCCGCCTCGCCGACGACCCGAGGGCCGCCTTCCGCGCCGTCAGCGGCCTGGTGCTGGCGCTGTTCATCACCACCGTGGCCGTGCTAGCGATCGCCACGCAGAACGCCAAGGACCTCACCCGGTTCGGCAGCGCCGCCGAGGCGAACGTGCTGACCGACCAGGTATGGGCATCGAACCAGGGGGTCGGCAACAGTGTCCCCGGAGCGCCGGGAGCGCGTGCGGGCGAGGCGGGCCCGGGGCCGGCCGCGCCCGTCGCCCCGCTGACGGCACAGCTAAGAAGGATTCCCGGCGTGCACGGGGTGCTCGTGGTCCGCGCGGCCCCACGGCTGACCATCCCCGGAACACTTCACGGCCTCGGCGGCGATTTCGGCAGCACCGGTCCGGTTCCGGCCGGCGTGGTCTCGTGCGCGCAGCTCGCGACCGTTCCCGCCCTTGGCCGCTGCCCGGCCGGGGCGGCAACCGCGAGGTTCCCGGCAGCCGGGTTCAACGGTCCCCTGTTCGGCACAGACGCCACCGCGATCACCTGGCCGGCCGCGAACCTCCCGGCCGCGCGGCTGGACACCCTGGGCGTGGACGCCATCAACGTGGCGACGAACGGCAGCACGCCAGCAGTCGAACAGGCAAGGACAGTGCTTGAAAACGCACCCGCCTACCCCTCCGTCAGCGCGCCGTCCACCCTGAGCGACATCGTCGCGCGGGACCATTCCAAGAACAGCGACTACCAGCAGCTCGCGAACGTGGTGATCCTGGTCAGCCTGCCGATCGCCGGCTGCACGCTCGCCGCGGGCATCGCGGCCGGGCTCGCCGACCGCAAGCGGCCGTTCAGCCTGCTGCGGCTCACTGGCGCCCGGCTCGCCATGCTGCGCAGCGTCGTCGCGCTGGAAGGCGCCGTCCCGCTGCTAGCCGTCGCCGCCGTCGCGATCGGCACCGGGTTCGCCGGTGCCGCCATGTTCGCCTCCACGGCGCAGCAGCACCCTATGGTGGCGCCCGGCGCCGCGTACTACCTGCTCACCGCCGGCGGGATAGTGGTGTCCCTCGGTATCATCGCGGCCACCTTCCCGCTGCTGGCACGCATCACCGGCCCGGAGGTCGCGAGAAACGAATGAACCTGCTTCCCCCTACTGACACGAAACTGGGGCCCGGCCAGGCGCGCGGCAGCGAACCCCGGCCCGTGATGTTGGCAAGGGATCGTGCGAGGCAGTATAGGTGCCGCGCTCAGGATGGCCGGGGTGTGCGCGGAGCGGATGGCAGCGATCCGCGGTTAGAGGGGGAACCGCCGGCCGGGCATGGCGCCGGCCGTCAGGCGGCCTCCGCGGGAGTGACGGTGATGGTGCAGCCGGGGCCGAGCTTTTCCAGCTGCCGCAGCAGGTAGGCCCGGCGCTGTTCGGGTGACTCCTGCTTGGCGTAGAAGTCGGCGCCGAGATCTTCGTAGGGTTTGCCGCTCTTGAGTACCTGATAGGCGATCTTCAGCAGGGTGGCCAGCGCACGGGCTCGGGTCCGGCAGGTCAGTCCGGGAGCAACCCGGCAACCAGCCGGGACGGCACCACCTCAACGGGGAACGGCCGTTCCGCGCGGAACGGCTCGTTACCCAGAACGTGCGCTGCCTGCTCGTAGCTGCCATCGCGGAGCTCGAAAACGATCAGCTCGGGCTGGTCAGCGGCCGGGACGACGATCCAGTACGACTCGACGCCGAACCCCTCGTACGCCGACTTCTTCTTGCCCAGGTCGATCAGCGCGGTGCTCCGCGACCGGATCTCCACAGCCAGCAGCGGAGGGTCAGTGATCTTCTTCCCGCCGATGTGCTCAAGGCCGATCACGATGATGTCCGGGTCGAACTCCGTGTCGGCGGAAATCATCACGGCAGGCTCCGGCACGACCTCCAGCCCCGCCGGGCAGGCCTGCCTCAGCACGTACCCGAGCCTTGACGCCACGACCTGGTGAATCGGGGTGGGCCGCGGGCTCACGACGAGCACCCCGTCCAGCAGCTCGAACCGGTGCCCGTCATCAGGCATCCGGTCCAGGTCGTCGGTCGTGAACGGCCGGGCCGTCGGCGGCCACGCGTCCGCGATGGTCATAGCTCCCATGGTGCCTCCTGCCGGCCATGGGTGCCACCGTGGCAGGAGGCACCGCCAGCGAGCCGGCCGCCGACAACCAGGAGCAGCTCGTCGGTATCGTCATCCTGATGCCACCCGAACTCGCCCTCGCCGGGGGACAGAGCCAGGGCGCGACGGCCAGCCAGCGGAGTCACGCCGATCCGGGCGGCCCGCTCGGCCAGGACGTGCTGGCCGAGCGGTTCGCGGCCCAGCTGCTGTCCGGCGAGCCTGCCAGGAGCGTGACGGCTGTCGTCCAGCGGCTGCTGGCCGTGCAGGGGCAGGACCCGCGCGGGGCGCGGCTCGCCATCCGGTCCAGGTCGGCGGGGCTGACGGCGGCGGACGTGGACCGCGCGCTGACGGATGAGCGGTCCCTGCTGATCACCTGGCTGAACCGCGGCACGCTTCATCTCGTCCGCGCCGATGACTACTGGTGGCTGCACGCGCTGACCACCCCGCAGCTGGCCACCGCGAGCAACCGCCGGCTGGCGCAGGAGGGCGTGCTGCCAGGCGACGCCGACCGGGCCGTCGCGGTGATCGAGGGCTCCCTGGCGGCGGACGGGCCGCTGACTCGGGCCCAGCTGGGCGAGCGGATCACCGCCGCTGGCGTCCGCACCGAAGGCCAGGCACTGGTGCACATCTTGCTGCTCGCGTCGCGGCGCGGCCATATCGTGCGCGGGCCCGTGATCGGCGCTGACCACGCCTACGTGCTGGTCCGGGACTGGCTCGGCGCGCCGCCCGCTCCGGTGGACCGGGATACGGCTTTGGCCGAGCTGGCCCGCAGGTACCTGGCCGGTCACGGTCCGGCAGCCGACCGGGATCTCGCCAAATGGGCCGGACTGCCGCTGGGGGACGCGCGGCGCGGGCTGACCGCCATCGCGGCCGAGCTCAGCAAGCGCGATGACGGGCTGGCCAGCCTGGCCACCGCCCCGGGCGAGCAGGAAGGACCGGGCGACCGCGGCCGACGCGGCGAGCCGGGCGGCGGTCGCAGCGGCCGCGGATTTCCGCCACACCGGCTGCTCGGCTCCTTCGACCCGCTGCTGCACGGCTGGGTCTCGCGCGAGCCGGTCCTCGGCGGGCACCAGGGCGTCGTCGCGACCAATGGCATCTTCCGGCCGTTCGCGCTCGTCCGCGGCCGCGGCGCAGCCACCTGGAGCCTCGCCCGCGGGCGAGTCACGCTGGCTCCGTTCGCCCCGCTGACGGCGGCCGACGAGGCTGCCCTGCTGGCCGATGCCGCCGACGTGCTGCGTTTCCTCGGCGAAGGCGGCTCCAGCCCTCCCAGCGGATCCCGGCGGCCTGCCTGAGTCCCGGCGGCCTGCCTGAGTCCCGGCGGACTTGTTCATGTTGTAACATATTGACATGACAACGAGAACGATGGGTGTGCGTGAGGTCACCCGTAACACATCGGCGGTGTTCGACCAGGTGAGCAACGGTGACACGATCGTGGTGACCAATCGTGGCCGGGTGGTGGGGATTATTACTCCGCCGCAGGAATACTCGCCGCAACTGGCTGAGCTGATCGCGCAGGGCACGGTGCTGCCGCCGGCCGTTCCAGGTGGCACGGCCGCGCTCTTGGCCATGCCGGTCCTGCCAGGGACGGCGCGGGACTCGTCGGCTGATCTGGACGCGGTCCGCGAGGACCGCATGTGATCTACATCGACACGTCGGCAGTGCTCAAGCTTGTTCATCCCGAGCCCGAGAGCGATGCACTGCGGGCCTGGATGGCCGGCAACCCCGGCGACCTGATCAGCTCGGCGCTGGTGCGCACAGAGGCTCGCCGCGCCCTGCTGCGCAATGATCCGGGAGCACTGCCGAACCTGCCGGCGATCTTGTCGGTAATCGCCCAGATCCCGGTGAGCGAAACCGTCCTGGATAGCGCCGCGATATTTCCGAGTCCGCTGCTGCGCTCCCTGGATGCCATCCACCTGGCCAGCGCCGAGGCGGTCGCAGGGGTAGCCTTTGTCGTCGCCTACGACAAGCGGCTGATAGAGGCCGCTGCTCAGCGTGGCCTGCCCGTAGCCAGCCCAGCCTGACGGGACTATCCGCCCAGGCCACTTCGCCCGCCCCATGATCATGGAGGATCCGCACGTCCCAACGAGCCAGATCCTCCACGCTAATCAAGAATGGCATAGCCGACCGGCCGGGCCCCTGCACCAGGCCGATCTGGGCGTTCGCACGGTGGAGCAGAGTGACGTTGAGGGAGAGGACTAAGCAAATGTCTCAGCCTGGCTTCGCGGACCGCAAGTGGATGGAGCTCGCTATCGAGCTTGCGCACCAGTGCCCTCCGAAGGAGAGCGCCTATTCAGTCGGCGCGGTCATCGTGGGCGATGACGGGCAGGAAATTGCTCGCGGGTACTCTCGTGAAACCGATGTGAGCGTGCATGCCGAGGAAGCGGCACTCGCCAAGCTCCTGCCGGGTGATCCCCGGCTGGCGATGGCCACGATTTACAGCACTCTCGAGCCGTGCTCTCAGCGCACATCACGGCCGCGTACGTGCACGCAGCTCATCCTCGATGCAGGAATACCCCGCGTCGTCATGGCCTGGCGCGAGCCTGCTCTGTTCGTGGCCGACTGCCAGGGCTACGAGCTACTGGCAGGCGCCGGAGTGAGCGTGATCGAACTTCCCGAATATGCAGCGCAGGCACAAGCCGTCAATTCGCACCTGAGCTTTGACGACTAGCCCTGATGATCATGCGGGTCGGCGGCGCTACAGCGAGGACTCCACGTCTACCTTCTCGGAAACGGGCCCGGATTGCGATGGGTGGTGCCGTAGCCCCTGGACGGCCCGCTGGGCCAGCAGCACGGCCCCGAGCAGGGCAGCCGCCACGATCCCGTCCATCCAGAAGTGATTGGCCGTCACCACCACGACGAGGAGGGTGAGTGCCGGGTACCCCAGGGCCAGCCAGCGCCACCGGCTGGTGGCGGTGCCGATCACCAGGATCGCGACCAGGATGGCCCAGCCCACGTGCACGGACGGCATGGCGGACAGCTGGTCGGGGTCGAAGCCGGCCTGCGTGCCGTAGACCGACTGGCCGTACCGGATCGCCGTGTCCACCATGCCGGCCTCGGGCAGCATCCGCGGCGGCGCAACCGGGATCAGCTGGACGAGCAGGCACGCGCCGGTGAATGCCACCAGCGTGGTCCTTGCCGCCGGGTACCGGTCACGGTGCCAGACGAACAGCCAGATCATGCAGCCGATGAGCACGGGGAAGTGCAGCCCGGCGTAGTAGAGGTTGAACGCCTGGATGATCAGCGGGTGGGCCAGGAAGACACGCTGCACGCTCGCCTCGCTGGGCAGCCGCAGCACCCGCTCGGCGTGCCAGATCCAGCGTGACCGGGCCAGGGCGCCGCCCGGGCCCAGGACGGCGAAGGAGCCGGCGAACTGCCAGAGGGCGAACAGCGCCAGCACGAGCGCGGTCTCCTGGGTGAAGACGGCAGCCGCGGCAAGGCGCGGCCGCCGCGCCCGGCGCAGCACCAGGGCGGCGGCGGCCAGGCAGCCGGCCACGATCGCGGCCGCCTGCCAGGACAGCTCAAGGTCTGGCACGCGTCATTCCCGCCCGTTCATCCGTTCATCCTGAATCCACGGACCATTCACGTCGATCAGGGTACGGTCCGGCAGCGAGGATCGCGCGGTTGGCCGGCCCGCTACCGGGGAGGAGAATCGCGACATGCGAACCAATGATGCCCCGGGTGAGCGCGGGGCCTTAGCTGACGCGGGGGCTGCGGGGCGCCGGCCAGATGGCGGTGCCGGCGACCTCCGGCAGCGCCTGGCGGAGATGCGGGCCAGCCATCCGTCATCGCCGCGGTACGGCGACCGGGACGGCGGGCCGGACGCCGGGGATGGCTGGCGCGACGGGAATGGCGAAAGCGACGGGGCTGGCGAGCCCGGCGCGGCGGCTGGCGACGGGGACAGGGACGGGGCGAATCGCGGAGCTGCCGAGGGGGATTCCGGCGGCCTGCCCGGACCGGAAGGGGCGCGGCCGCGCGGCCGTCCGGGCGCGCCCGGCCATGCCTCGCCTGGCCATGCCTCGCCCGAGCATGCGGAAACCGGGGCACCCGGGCCCCTGGGCGGCAGTGAGCCTTACCGGCCCTGGTTCTCTTCCGGGGAGTCGCTGGAGCCGTGGTTCACCGAGGATCCTCCCGGCTGAGCGTGGCCGGATCGGGCTCCTGACGGGGGAGCGACACCTCGGCGCTCACGTCGCCGGCCAGCCGCACGGTGTCGCCGTCAGCGAGCCGCACGCCGATGCCGGGGAGCACCCGGTCGCCGTTGACGAAGGTCCCGTTCGTCGAGTGCTCATCGCGGATGGTCGCGTGGCCCGCATCGTCGACAGTGACCGTCGCGTGCCGCCTCGATACGTTCTCATAGCTGGCGAACGCGGCAGCGACCAGTGAATCCTCAGGATCACGCCCGAGCAGCAGGGACGTCCCGGCGGGGACCTCGACATTGCCGGTCGGGAAGGCCAGCCGCAGCACCGAGGGGGAGATCGCCCCCCTCGCGTCGTCCCGCCGGAGGTATTCCTGCATGACGGTCACCGGGGCGGGCGGGTCATCGTCCCGGGCGCGTGTCAGCGGCAGGTTCGCGCCGCAGGTGAAGCAGATGAGGTCAGCCGGCTTGATCTCGGCTGCGCAGACGGGGCAGGTCAGGGTCGCCATCACGTCCTCCAGGACGGTTCTGTCATATCAGCAGCCATCGCTTTCTCGGCCGCATCGGATCCCTGCGCGACCGCGCCGCAGCGGGAACCGGCCAAGACGAGAGCGTAACGCGGTCCCCCGGCGCGGGGCACGCCAGGCGCCCGCCGTGAGGCTGCCGTTGCGCGCAGGGCTGGCCTGCCGGGGCGGCCGGTAGCATCGCATCCATGGTGAGCTTCCTGCTCGATGATGAGCATGAGGATCTCCGCGCTACCGTCGCCGGGTTTGCCCGTGCCGTGGTGGCGCCGGTGATCGGCGGCTTCTACGAGCGCAACGAATTCCCTTACGAGATCGTTGCCAAGATGGCCAAGCTGGGCCTGTTCGGGCTGCCGTTTCCCGAGGAGTACGGCGGGATGGGCGGCGATTACTTCGCGTTCTGCCTGGCGTTGCACGAGCTGGCCAGGGTCGACTCGTCGGTGGCCATCACCCTGGAGGCGGCCGTCTCGCTCGGCGCGATGCCTATCTACCGGTTCGGGTCGGACGAGCAGCGCAGCCGCTGGCTGCCCGATCTCTGCCAGGGAGACCGGATTGCCGCATTCGGGCTGACCGAGCCCGGCGGCGGGTCGGACATTGCCGGCGGAATGCGCACCACCGCGCGCCTCGAAGGCGGCGAATGGGTGATCGACGGCTCCAAGGCGTTCATCACCAACTCCGGCACGTCGATCACGTCCCTGGTGACGGCGCTGGCGATTACCGGCAGGTCGGGCGGCAGGCCGGAGATCTCCGCGATCATCGTGCCGGCCGGGACTCCCGGGCTCACCGTCGGGCCGGAGTACTCCAAGGTGGGCTGGTGCGCCTCCGACACCAGGGAACTGGCCTTCTCCTCCTGCCGGGTCCCCGGGGAGAACCTGCTCGGCGACCAGGGCCGCGGCTACGCGCAGTTCCTGCGGACCCTGGACGAGGGGCGGGTGGCGATTGCCGCGCTGTCGGCCGGCCTGGCCGCTGGCTGCGTCGACGAGTGCCTGGCCTACGTCAGCCAGCGTGCCGCGTTTGGCCACCGGCTCGGCTACTACCAGGGCATTCAGTTCAAGATCGCGGACATGGAGGCGCGGGCCTACGGCGCGAGGCTGGCCTGGTACGACGCTGCCGCCCGGCTGGTCGCGGCCGAGCCGTTCAAGAAGCAGGCCGCGATCGCGAAGCTGACCTGCTCCAATGCCGCGATGGACAACGCGCGTGATGCTACGCAGATCTTCGGCGGCTACGGCTTCATGAACGAGTTCCCCGTCGCGCGCTTCTACCGGGACGCCAAGGTGCTGGAGATAGGCGAGGGCACGTCCGAAGTGCAGCGGATGGTGATTGCGCGGGAACTGGGCATCGACGGCGCCTAGCGGCCGCTACCGCGCGCTGGGGACCATGCTGGAGACATTGAGGAAATGCGGCAGGACGCCGAAGTTGAACATCAGCTGGGAGACCCGCTGCAGGCTGCCAGCATTGAGTGACGTCGGGTAGACCCCGACCGTGACCAGGGATGCCGACTGCGCGTCCATCCCGGGAAACTTTGCCAGCACTGCGTCCACGGGCTTCGCCAGCACCGCCTTGGCCTGCGCCGCCAGCAACGCCGACCTGAATTCCCGCACAGCGCCGGGATCCTTGCTGGCGAAGGTCTTGGAGGTGAAGTAACCCGCGAGGGGCAGGTTCGCGGTAGCGCCACTGCACGAGTCGAGCACCTCGACGGCCCCGAGCCTCTCCTCGGCCTCGTAGATGTAGGGCTCCGTCACCAGGATGGCATTCACCTGGTGGCTCTGCAGCGCACCGATCAGGTTCTGCGATGGCATGGCTTTCCAGGTCACCGATGCGGTGTTCACGCCGTCGTTGCCCAGGACCGACTGGGTGGCCACCGTCTCGATGCTGTACGGCACGCGGCCCTTGTCGGCCTGCACGGCTTTGTCGGTCGCGATGCCCTGCGGCTCCGCCGTGCCGATGATCTTGCCGGCCAGGTTCTGGGGAGTATAGATGCCCGAGTGCGGCAGCGAGAGCACCTCCACCACGCCGGGCGCCGCGTCGTAGCCGTCGGCGACGGCGATCAGGTCCTTATGCACGTCTTGCCAGTGGAAGTAGTCGACATAGTCGCCGAAGCCGATGTTGGCGAGGCCGGTGTGCATCGCCGTCAGGTCCCCCGCGGCCGAGCCGAAGGACCTGATCTTGACCTTCAGGCCCGCCTTCGCGAACAGCCCGTCGTTTTCCGCGATGTAGAGGGGGGCATCGTCGACGCCCGGCTCGGCCGCCACCGTGATCGGCGTCTCGGCCCGGGGCGCGTGCGATGCATGCCCGGCTACGCCGCAGCCGGCCGCGAGCAGAGCGACCGCGAGGCCCGTCATGCCAGCAGCCACCGAGCGCGACGAGCGGCCAAGCCAGCGCCGCCCGACGGCCGGAAGATCGGCCGGGTCAAGCCTCATGGGCCTCCTATGCGCGCTTATGAGCGGCGGTGGATGCCACCGGACGATACCGATAGTTCCGGCGGACGATGGTAGCGCCAGAGAGTACCCTAACGGGTACCGAACAACGCTGGATGACGCTACATGGGATTTTTCGGGTCATGCATGTACGGGTGATGCGCGTACCTGGTGCATATTAGCCGGTTACAGGTTAGATTTGCCCCTGGTCCTACTGCTGCGCCGTGATCCCAGAATCGCCTCAGGAAGGGGTGCCCCCCATGCCGGTTCCGTCGCGAGTCCTGCAGCCAGGGCGTGCCACGGTGACCAGGTGAGAGGTGCAGAGACCGTGCGGTCCCGGAGCAAGCGCAACCGCAACTCCAACGCCGATACTGCCGGCGACGCGAGCGCCCCGGCCGGTCAGGCGCCTGCTGAGCAGGATGTTCATGAGCCCGGCGGGCGTTCCCCGGCCGCTGCAGGCGCGGCCCCGGCGAAGCGCAAATCCTCGCCCCGGGCGCTGAAGAACTGGCGCGTACGCTCGCGGCTGCTATTGCTCATCACCATTCCCACGTTGACCGCCGTTGCGCTCGGCGGCGTCCGTATCGCTTCGTCCGTCCAGAGCGCCGCCGCCTATCAGCGGGTAGAGACGCTGGCCGGCCTGGGCACGCAAGTCATTACCCTGGCGCAGAATCTTGAGAACGAGCGCGACCAGACTGCCTACTTCATCGCGCTCGGCTCTAAGGATGGCCGGACCGCCAGCCTCTCCACCAACGCCGCCGTGAAGTCGACGGCGAAGGCCCAGCTGCAAGTGGTTCAGAATACGTACCTCCAAACAAATCAATCGCGCGCGCGGGTCCAGGCGCTGGTTAGTCAGATCGGTGGCTCTTACTCCGCCCAGACGCGGCAGCAAGCGGCCCTGGTGCTGAGTTCGCTGGCCGGGCTGCGAGATCTGCGCAGTGCCTCGGTCGGCACCCAGTTGCCCGTTCTCGTGGTCGTGCAGAAGTACCAGCAGCTGATCAGTAACGTGCTAACGCTCAATAACCAGATCGCGCAGGGAGTCGGCGACCCAACGCTGTCGCAGACGGTCGTCGCGCTCGGGCTCGTGTCCACGATGAAGGAGGAAGCCTCGGAGCAGCGGGCGATCCTCACTGCCGCCCTGCTGCAGGGCAAGTTCGGGCCGGGCCAGCTCGCCGCTTTCGAGGACGCTGAGTCGGCGCAGACTAGCACCCTGCAGTCGTTCGACAGCGCTGCCAGCGTCACCGACCGCCTGATCTGGAACGCCAGCCTCAACGCCCCCGGATCATTCGTCTACCTGGCCAGCTCCGAGGAACTGCAGGCGGTCGCCCTGCAGAACAGCACAGGGTCGCTGAGCGGCGACACCACGACCGCGAATGACTGGTACGGGGCGATGTCCAATCCCATCGAGTACCAGATGGGGTCGGTCGAGCGGAAGCTAGCCGGCGCGGTCACCTCGCGGGCCGCCGCGCTCCGCAAGAGCGCACTCACCACGGCGGTGGAAGCAGGCGCGGCCGTGGTCCTGGTCCTGCTGATCGCGCTGCTGTTCACCGCGATCGTCGGCAGGTCCATGATCCGTCCCCTGCGCAGGCTGCGTGCCGGCGCCCTCGAGGTAGCTGGCATCAGCCTGCCGGAGACCGTGCGCCGGATGAGCGAGACCGACGGTGACGAGGCACCGCTGGACGTGGAACCCATTGATGTGGATTCGGTCGATGAAATCGGGGAGGTCGCGCGCGCCTTCGATCAGGTGCACAGGGAGGCGCTGCGGCTCGCCGCCAACGAGGCGGCCCTCCGCGGGAACGTGAACGCCATGTTCGTGAACCTCTCCCGCCGCAGCCAGTCACTCGTCGAGCGCCAGATCCAGCTGATCGACGACCTTGAGCTCGGCGAGCAGGACGCCGAGCGGCTGTCCAGCCTGTTCCAGATGGACCACCTCGCCACCCGGATGCGCCGCAACTCCGAAAACCTGCTCGTGCTCGCCGGCCACGACGTGTCCAGGCGCTGGAATCAGCCGGTCGCCCTGGTGGACGTGCTCCGTGCGGCGGTATCCGAGATCGAGCAGTACGAGCGCGTCACGCTGAACGTGCAGCCAGGGATCGCGGTGCGGGGGCAGGCAGTCAATGACGTCGTGCACCTCCTGTCGGAACTCGCCGAGAACGCGACAACGTTCTCTTCCGCGGAGACCCCGGTCACCATCGCCGGCCACCTGCTGAGCAGTGGCGGCGTACTGCTCGACATCACCGATCAGGGCGTGGGCATGGGCGCGGAGGAAATGGCGCATGCTAACTGGCGCCTTGATAACCCGCCGGTAGTCGATGTTGCGGTTTCCCGCCGGATGGGCCTGTTCGTGGTCGCGCGGCTGGCCGCCAGGCACGGCATCAGGGTCAGGCTTCGGCCCGCTGCCTCCGGCGGCCTGACGGCGCTGGTGTGGCTGCCCGACGAGGCGGTAACGCACGAGGCTGACGGCACTGCGCCCGGGCTGCGCCGGTCCGACGTGAACGCGCTGGACTCCGTGGCAGAAGCGCCCGCAGGAGCTGCGCTGGCGGCATCCGGGTTCGTCACCGCAGGTCCGGCACCGGCCGGTGCCGTAGCCGGAGTCTTCAGCACGGGCGAGTGGGGGAGCGTCGAGCGTACTGCCGCGGAAGAGGCAGTCACCGCCGCCAGGACGCCGAGATTCACGCCGCTGCGCCCCGACGGTGACGACAACGGCCTGCGACCGCGCCGGGTGCCGGGTACCGGTCCCAGGCCTGGCGGTACGACTGGCCCGCCAGCGTCGTTCCGCACCAGCCCGCAGCCGGCCGCAGATGCGGGCGCCGCGTCGTTCGCCGCTGGCCTGCCCGCGGTTGCCGATGCCGGTCCTGCGGCGGGCGCCGGCCAGGAGTCATCGTTCGGGAATGGCACGGACATGTTCGCGCCGCGCACGGACATGTTCACGCCGGGAGGGGACCGGCCCGGCCCTGCCGCCGAGCCCGCCCCGGATCCGGCCGGCTCGCAGTCGCCCGCTCAGGAGCCCGCGGCTCCCGAGCCGTTTGTCCCGGAGCCGT
>PMSW01000079.1 GCA_003168215.1 Actinomycetota bacterium | reverse complement strand
CTAGGCGGGCGCGGCGAGACCGGGGATGCCCAGCTGGGCGGTCAGCGTGGCGTGGTCCCAGAGGATCCGCTGGGAGCAGATCCGTCCGCGCTCAAAGCCGACGATTCCGATAGTCAGCACCTCGGCCCGCCGGTACGTCGGGCCAACCCCGGGCAGCAGCCAGGGCAGCTCCCGGTCGTGCGTGAACGACACCGTCGTCTCGTCGACCAGCCGGAACCGGTCCACGGTCCGGGACATCCTGGTGAGGACCAGATCACCGGGCACGTGGGGGAGGAACTGCTCGGCGTAGAACCGCTCGAAGGCCTGGCGTCCGGCGGCGCCGGTCATCGCCGGGATGTGCCGGACCGACGGCTCGGCCGCCAGATGCGCGAGCGACGCGTGCAGGTCGCGCCGCACGAGCGACGCCTCCCTGTGCTCGTCCCACACCCGCTCCAGCTCCCGCATGAACTGCGCGATCGCCGTGGTCACATCCCCAAAGTACCCGCTCCGCGGGTGCGGCCCAGGCGGCGAGGACCGGGGGCGAGGCGCCAAGCTGGTGTCCATGCTGAGGTGCCGGATCGGCGTGGCCCCCGCCGCATCGTGCGCCTGGATTGCGGCGCTTTCGGCCGGGCATCATGGTGGTGCGGGATTGTCGTCGGAAGGGCGGATGCTGTGGCTGCGCTTGTCCCCGTTGTCGATCTGGCGGCCTGGTTCGATGGTGACGGTGCTGACCGCGCGGCAGTCGCCCGGCAGGTTGACCAGGCGCTGCGCACGTCTGGTTTCCTTCTCATCACTGGTCACCGCGTCCCTGCGGACTTGCGGGCGCAGACGCGGGCGGTGGCGCGGGAGTTCTTTGCCCTGCCCGCGGAGGTGAAGGCCCGCTATGCGATCGCGGTCGGCGGCCGCGGCTGGATCCCGCCCGGGGCCGAAGCCAACGGGTACGCCGAGGGCACGCCGACGCCACCAGACCTGAAGGAGTCTTTCTCCCTTGCCGCCGAACGGCCGACCGGCGATGCCGCTATTGATGCCCGCTGGTTCCGGCCCAATATCTGGCCCGCTGAGGTGCCCCGGATGCAGCCGGTCGTCAGCGACTACATCGGCCGGATGCACGCGCTGTCGGACGAACTGATGGCGCTGTGCGCAGTTGCGCTGGGCCTGGACGGGAGTTTCTTCGCCCCGTTCCTTGACCACCCCACCTACGGGGCGAACCTGAACTGGTACCCGCCGGCCGATCCGGGGAGGCCGCCCGAGCCAGGGCAGTACCGGATCGGGCCGCATACTGATTTCGGCACCGTCACTGTGCTCGACCGCGAGCCCGGTCTCGGCGGCCTGCAGATTTATACCCTGGACGGAACCTGGGTGAATGCGCCCTACGACCCAGCGGCCCTGACCGTCAATATCGGCGATCTCCTGGCCCGCTGGACCGGCGACCGCTGGCGCTCAACCCGCCACCGGGTGCTGCCCCCGCACGAGGACGCGCCTGACGAGGATCTGCTCTCGCTGATCTTTTTCTACGAAGCGAACCATGACGCCCGTATCGAGTCGCTGCCACCGCCCATCGGCCGCACCAGTTTCCCGCCCGTCGTCGCCCATGAATACCTGCGGGAAAAGCTCGACGCCATCACCGTGACGTAAATCCCGATCCGTCCAGCCACCCGCCGCGGCCGCATGTCCTGCACTCGCGCTCAGCTGGACCCGGGCGCCTGCTGCGGGGAATGACTGGCCGGCCGGTACCTGCCGCCGGATGGAGACGTGAGCTGGGCCTTTGCCGATCAGGCCTGTTGCCGCGGGGTGAGCCGGTCCTGGCGCGTGACCCGGTCCTGGCGCTGCGATTGCATCGGCTCGGCGAGCTCCATGACGGCGAACGCGGCCGGCCAGTCGTCCGGGCGGTACCCGGTGCCGAGATCGCAATGGTGAAGTTCGACCTCGACCAGCCGCCGGGTCAGGATCTGGGCGGCCGGGAACTGCGCCGAGTCCAGGATCCGCACCGGGAACTGCCACGCATCCTCGGGCAACTGCCTGCTGATGGTGCGAAAGGCCATCGCGGAGTCGGCCAGGTCGGCCATGAGCTCCTTCGCCTGCAATCTTGCGCCGTTCTCGATGCCGGCTTCCCGTGCCTGCCCGCTGACATAGGCGGGGCGGTCCTGCCCGGTACGTGCCCCGATCAGCAGGTTACGCATCGCATCGGCGCCGCGGGCCAGGTGCGCAAGGACATGCGCCCGGGTCCAGCCCGGCAGCAGCGACGGCTGCCGGAGATCCGGCTCGGCGATGACGCGCGCCGCGCCGAGCAGGCGCTGCGTCGCGTCGTCGATCTGGTCGCTTATCTGGCGTTGCGCGGCGTCCATCTGCTCACTCTAAGAGGCCGCGCGGCCGCCTGGTAGGCACCGGCCGCCTCAAGGAAGTACCCCGCCCCGGCGCCCCCGGGGCGCCCGGCGGCTCCCCTGGCCAGCCTTAGCGCGGTGGTCATCACGTCGTGGACCGGGGGTGGCGACTGCGACGACCAGGCCGGGCACTAGTGGTGCTGCCATCCCCCTGTTCGTGGTGCAGCCCATCATGCGCGAGCCGCATGGCGGGCGGACAATGAACGCCATGGCGGGATCGCGTCCTGGGCGCACTGGTAGGTGACGTGGCATGAATGCGGCGCTCTACTACTGGCAGGCGACCAGGCGCGGCTCGTGGCGCCGGGCCGTGGTCGTCGCTCTCGTGTGCGGGCTGCTGGGCACGGTGGCGCTGGGAGCGCTGGCAGGTGCCCGCCGCACGGACACGGCCTACGGGCGCTACCTGGCCTCCATCAACTCCAGCGATGTGTTCGTCAACATCCCCGGCCCGGACCTCGCGGCCATCCGGCAGGTCGAGCGGCTGCCCGGGGTGGTGTCCGGTAGGGCATGGCTTGGCCTGGCGGGCACTCCGATAGTTCACGGCCGGGTGGACGATTCCTTCACTGCCAGCGGCCTGGCCGGCAGCCTCGACGGTGAATACTTCCGGCAGGACCGGGTGACCGTCGTCGCGGGCAGGCTGCCCTCCGTCAAGGCCACCGGCGAGATCGTGCTCACGCCGCAGCTGGCCAAGACCTTCGGCACCTGGGTAGGCGGGCGGGTGACGTATCAGTTCACCCGGCTGAACCTGCGGACAGGCGTCACGACGCCGGCCGGGCGCTCGACATTCGTGGTCGCCGCGATCGGGGATGCCCCTCCCGTACTCGGGGACCAGTTCGACACCACGGCCGCCGCCCTGCTGCCGCCCGCGGCTACCGCCAGGTACCTGAACGTGGAGTTCGCGTTCGGGTGGGCGGGACTGCGGCTCCGCGGGGGACCGGCCGGCATCCCCGCGCTGCGGCGCGAGCTTGCCGGGCCGGAAGACGCGCTGGATCGCGCGTTCCACCTGCCAGCGGGCTCCATCGCCTTCAACATCCGCCGCCTGGACACCGTCCACCACCAGGTGCAGCAGGCCATCGAGCCGCAGGCGGTCGCGCTTGCCCTGTTCGGGGGACTGGCGGCGCTGGCCCTGCTCATGATGGCGGGGCAGGCCCTCGCGCAGTTGCTGAGCTGGTCGGCGGCCAGCGCGCCCGCGATGCGCGCGGTCGGCGCCACCCGCGCCCAGACCGCGCTCGCGACCAGCATCGACGGGGTGATCGCGGTCCTCGGCGGGATGGTACTGGCCGTAGCTGGCGCCGTTGCCGTATCGCCGCTGGCACCGGTCGGGCCGGTTCGCGCGTTCGATCCTGTCCGCGGATTCCAGGCGGACCCGCTGGTGCTCGCGGGCGGCGGCGGCGCGCTCGCCGTCATCCTCCTGGGCGTCCTCGCGGCGCTGTCCTGGCGGTCGGTCCGCCCGGCAGCGAGCGCACCGGTCAGCAGGACCTCATCGGTCGCCCGGACAGCGGCCGCGGCCGGCCTGCCGGTGACCGCTGTGGTGGGCATCCGGGCGGCGCTGGAGCGAGGGGCGGGACGCCGGCCGGTTCCGGTCCTGGCCACCCTGGTCGGGTCCGCGGTAGCGGTGCTGGCCGTGGTGATGGCGGCGGTGTTCGGCGCCAGCCTGAACGGGCTGGTGACCCACCCGGCCCGGTATGGCTGGAACTGGACGCTGCTGATGGACACCGAGGGGGGTTACGGGTCCTGGTCGCCATCGCAGATGGACAAGCTCGTCAACGGTCAGCCGGGGGTCACCGGCTGGTCGACCTTCGCGTTCACCCAGATACTGATCGACCACCAGGAAGTGCCGGTCCTGGGCCTCACCCGGCACCTGGGATCCGTGCAGCCGCCGACCACCAGCGGCCATCCGATCAGCGGGCCGCAGCAGATCGAGCTGGGTACCGCCACCCTGCACCAACTGGGCAAGCACGTGGGCGACACGGTGACCGCCAGCGCCGGGCGGACCGGGCGCAAGTTCACCATCGTGGGGACCGTCACCCTGCCGTCGATCGGGCTTGCCCTGGCCGACCACGTGTCGCTCGGCCGCGGCGCCATGCTTTCCGATAGCACGCTGCTGGCACTGCAGGGCCTGTCCCCGAAGCTGGCCAAGGAGGAATCACAGCAGAGCTCGGTATCTGACCCGGCCTTCCCCTCGGCGGTGGCCATCGACCTGGCCCCCGCCGCCGCCGCCGCCCCGCTGGCGGCGCGGATCACTGAGGCCGGCCCCGGCGACGATCCGGGCGGGACCTATCGGCAGCCACGGGTGCTGGGTGCCGCGATCGTGAACTCGGCACAGATGGGCAGCCAGCCGCTTGCCCTGGCGCTGGTCCTTGGCGCGTCGGCGGTGCTGTCGCTTGCCCTGGCGCTGCTGGCCTCCGTCCGGCAGCGCCGACGGCAATTCGCGCTGCTGAAAGCCCTCGGGCTGACCAGGCGCCAGGTGCGGGAGGTCATCGCCTGGCAGACGAGCGTCATACTCCTGGCCGCCGTCCTCGTCGGGGTACCGCTCGGGGTGGTGGCGGGCCGCTGGGCGTGGAACGGCTTCGCTGCGTCCCTGGGCGTTCTTCCGGTGACCGTGATTCCCGGCGTTGCCTTGCTGGCCGGGTTCATCGCCCTGCTAGTGGCAGGGAACCTGCTGACCGCCGTTCCCGCATCGATAGCTGCCCGGACAAGGATTGCCGCCATGCTGCGGGCCGAGTAGGGTCGCCAGCCGTGCCCGGCGTTCCGGCCGGGAGGAGAGCGATGGAGATCCGGGACCGGCTGCCCCTGACCGGAACAGCTCGGCGCCCGGCGGCGGGAATTCGGCACCGGTCCGGGCGGCTAGTTCGGCGGCGGTTACCTGATTGGCCTCGTTCAGCCCGGTTCTTCGGCCGGGAGGGCGTCGAGCTCGCCGGCTAGCTCGACGGGGGCGCGCATCCGCCATGCGTCGGTCACTAGTTCCGCCAGGCGCCCGGCGTCCACCTCCGCCAGCCGCAGCATCACCAGCGGCCAGCCGTCGTAGCCGGGCGTGGTGAAGAAGACCCCGGGCTCGCCGAGAAGGAGAGCCTGCTTCTCGGCCTCGTCACCGGCGAACAGCACCGCGATGTCGGTCCGGATGAGCCGCGGCTTGCCCGGCCTGCGCTCGGGGTAGGACCAGATGAAGCCCTTGCCGGCCACCCGGAAGTCGAAGCCGTCGCTGTCGATCTCCGTCACGTGCGGCAGGGCCAGCGCGAGGCGGCGTACATCGTCGGCGTCAGCCATCGAGGTCCCTCCCGGATCGCGCCACCCGCACCCGCACAGGCTACGCCGGCCCGGCCAGCCGGATGCGGCCAGCNNATGCGGCCAGCCGGATGCGGCCCGGTGGATGCGGCCCGGTCACTTCCTGACTGGCACGCACCGGGCTTCGCAGGCCGGTTCCCCCGGGCTGCGGCGTGCCGCGGAAACCGGAGGCGTTCAGCCTGACGAGGCACGCGCCTGGCCGGCGAGCTGGCGGACCTCGCTGGCGATGGCTGGCCACAGCGGCGCGGGAAGGTCGTGGCCGGTACCCGGGAGGACCACCAGGCGGGCGCCGTCAATGGCCTTCGCGGTGGCGCGGGCGGCGCTGACTCGCAGGATGGGATCCTGGTCGCCGTGCAGGACGAGGACGGGCTTGTGCAGCTCACTGAGCCTCGGGCCGTGCCACGGGGCGCCTGCCTGCCTGCTCTGCGCCTTCGTGTCCCGGGGGCCGCTGTCGGCCTCGCGCTCGATCCACTCCCGCGCGGCGTCCTCGTCGAACGGGTAGGCGGGGGAGGCGACCTCGCGGGCGAGCATCAGCGAGAGCTGGATGTCGCCTTCCCTGCCTTCGGGGAATTTAGCCCGGGCGAGCTTGGCCAGCAGCCCGAAGCGCACGTACCGCGCCCCGCCGATCCCGGACACGTCGCTGGGCATGGCCATTGCCGACACGACGCTCAGGACCCGATCGGGGTGGCGGAGCGCGATGCGCTGGGCGATTACCCCGCCGAGCGAGGCGCCGAAAATGTGCGCCTGTTCCCAGCCGAGCGCGTCCAGCACGGCGACCGCGTCGTCGGTCATGTCCTCGGAGGAGTAGGCGCCCCGCTTGCGGGCCACCGCGGCGAACGGGTTACTGCCACCAGTGTCCGGCATCCGGGTTGACTGCCCGGCATCCCGCTGGTCGTAGCGGGCCACCGCGAATCCCCGGCCGGCGAACGCCTGGCACAGCCCGGCCGGCCACCAGAATCTGGAGACGGCGAGGCCCATCACGAGCAGCAGCGGGTCGCCTTCCGAGCCGGCTAGCCGGTCGTACGCGATCTCCACCGCGCCGTTGCGCGCATATTGCGTCGGCGTCCACGTGCTGGCCCACTGGCCAGCTTCGGCTGATCCGGTCATCTCTGCTCCTCGCTGGCCCGCCAGCACCGAAACTGCGATCAATGTTCGCTGTATGGTGAGCCTAACTTACTGAATACAGTGTTCGCAATGATGGAAGAGCTGAAGGCCGGCGGCCGCGGCCAGAGCATCTGGACACGCCCGGAGCGCTCGGCCCGCGGGCCGGCCCCGGAGCATAGCCGCGCGGAGATCGCGTCGGCTGGCGTCACGCTGGCCGACGCCAACGGTCTCGCCGCGGTGACCATGCGCTCCGCCGCGGCGGCCATCGGCACCGCCCCCGCATCCCTGTACCGCTACGTGGTCACCAGGGACGAGCTAGTGGAACTCATGGCCGAGCAGGTTTACGGCGAATACTCCTACCACGAGCCCGGTTCTGGGCACCCAGTCGCCGATCTGCTGAGGCTCGCTCAGCAGGGCCGTGCCATCTACCACCGGCACCCGTGGCTGCTCGACGTCCCGGCCACCGGGAACCTTCCCGGGCCGAACGCGGTCGCCTTCATCGAGCACGCACTGGCCGCACTGGCCGGAGCGGACCTGACCGGGCCGGTCAAGCTGGAGACGATCGGCCTGTTGTCCGGGGTCGTGCGACTGTTCGCGCAGACGGAGATCAGCCAGCGGCGGGCTGGACGGGACACCACGCAGTGGCAGGGCTCGCTGGCCGGCTACCTCCTGCAGATAGCAGCAGCCGGCCAGCACCCGTACCTGGCGGCCGCGCTAGCGGACCAGCCCGCCGGTGGCGACCCCGCCGAGCATGAGCCACTGTTCGACCGCGCGATGACCCGCATCCTGACCGGACTCATCCCGCCCGCCCGGACGCCGCCCCCGGGCCCGCGCCGTTGACGCCACTCAGTGCTGAAGCGGCTAAGGCACCGAATCGCGCGGCGCCCCGGCCCGCCTCGCAACGGGGCATGGCGGCTCGTCCGGCCAAGTGAGCGTTCCGGCCGGCCGCAGGCGCTCCCCGACCGGGTCCCGCTGACGGCCTACTGGCAGCACGGCCGGCCTTCTCGATGGGGTGCGCGGTCGATGGGCGTCACGTCACGTGGTGTGCTCGGCAGTCCAGGCATCGACGAGTTCTAGGACGGTGCGTGGCGGCTCGGGGGGCACGAAGCCGAGCATGTCCTGAAGGATGGGGTGGACAACGGGATGCAGCCGGTCGTGCTCGAAGGCGGCCCAGTCGTCCTTAGACTGCCATACCTCGATGTAGCGCAGCCCGGTCTCGGTGACGTAAGCGAGGTGCGCGATGAGGCCGGGCGGGCGCTGCGAGCCGAGGCCTTCCCTGATGCGGGCGTAGATCTCGGTGCTGATCGGTACCTCGTAGGTGAATGCGTAGGTCACCGTGTGCCCCTTCCAATATTGATCCGAATCTATTTCGGATTGATTCTTGTATCATGGCTTCCGTGCAGCCCCCCGTCAAGAGGCGATACGACGCCAGCAGGCGCCGCGAGGCGGCCGCCCGCAACCGCGCCGCGATCCTGGATGCGGCCCTGCGGCTGTTCACCAGCCGCGGCTACACGGCGACCCCGATGACAGCGATCGCCGAGCAGGCAGGCGTGGCCCTCGACACCGTTTACGCCTCGGTCGGCCGCAAGCCCGAGCTTGCCCGCCTGCTGATCGAGACCGCGATCTCCGGCACCGGCGCAGCCGTCCCCGCCGAAGAACGCGACTACGTGCTAGCGATCCAGGCCGCCGCCGATGCTGAAACCAAGATCACTATCTACGCAGCGGCGATCGGCCGGATCGCCGCCCGGCTGGCCCCCCTCGTCGCGATGGTCCAGCAGGCCGCGCCAGCTGAGCCGCAGCTGGCCGCGCTATGGCGCGAGATCGCCGAGCGCCGCGCGGCGAACATGCGCCGCTTCGTCGCCGAGCTCGCCACCGTCGCTACCTTGCGGGTGGATCTTGACGAAGCCGCCGACATCGTCTGGGCAACGAACGCCCCCGAGCTCTACCAGCTCCTGGTCGGCCAGCGCGGCTGGAGCCCGGACCGCTACGAGCACTTCCTCGCCGACGCCTGGCACCGCCTGCTGCTGGCCGGCTAGCCAGATTCTCTTGCGAGCCGGGCGGAGGACGCGGCACAGCCATCGACTGCCAGGGGCACCATGGAGCCTGGGCCAGCCACATGCATGACCGAGACGAGGAGCCTCATGCCCGGACCGTTCATCATTCGTAGGCAAGGCAGCCGTCGTCAAGATCCGCGTTCGGGAGAAGGTCCTTCTCGGTCCAGTAGTCCTGGCTGTGCTGCCATTCTGGCTTGTCGCCCCTCTTGGGAAGCAGGTCCACCGAGCGCATCATGTAGCCAGGATTGAAGTTCTCGGGATCGAACCATGGCAGGACCGGCATGCCCGCATCCTCGGGCCGGAGTTGAGGCGTGACCTTGCTGGCACCGAGCGTGGCCATGTGGGCTAGGAGGCGGCAGACCAGATCGCTTATCAGGTCGGCCCGCAGCGTCCAACTCACGCGGAAGTACCCGAAGATCCACGCGAGGTTCGGAACGCCCGTGAACATCGCGCCCCGGTAGGTAATGGTATCGGCCAGGTCGAGTGGCTTGCCGTCAATGGCGAAGTCAATGTCACCCAGGACGCTGAGGTTAAAGCCGGTAGCGGTGATGATGATGTCAGCGGCAAGCTCCTCACCCCCCATGAGGAGAATGCCGTCTTCGGTGAAATTCCTGATCTCGTCGGTGACCATGGTGACCTTACCGGACGAGATAGCCGCGAGCAGATCGCCGTCGGGGATGAGGGCGATTCGCTGACGCCAGGGCCGGTAACCCGGAGTGAAATGCTTCTCGACATCGTACCCGGGAGGCAGGCGATCACGCACCAGCTTGATCAATTCGGTTTTGAGGAACTCGGGTTGCTCGAATGACAAGCGAATGATTGCCTGTTGGTCATGCAGAATCTTCCGGCGGACTATCTCGTGCACCCACTCCTCGGGAATCTCGAGTTCCCGGAGCATATCGGCCACCTCGTTCGAGTTGGGCGCCGAGAAGAAGTACGTAGGCGAGCGCTGCACGACGGTGACGCGCTCGCAGTCAGCCGCGATGGCCGGCACAAGCGTCGCCGCCGTGGCGCCCGAGCCGATGACGATGACGTTCTTCCCGCCAAGATCTAGGCCGTCCGGCCAGGTATGGGGATGCACGATCTGACCTGAGAAGCGATCCATTCCCGGCCAATCTGGTGTGAATCCGTCGCCATGGCGGTAGTAGCCCTGGCACATCCACAGAAAATTCGTGACGAACCGGCACCGCTCACCGGTGTCAGTTCTTGTCGCCTCGATCATCCACATTCCGTCGGCACTCGACCATGATGCTGAATTGATCCGGTGACGGTAGCGGATGTGGCACGATAGGCCGTTTTCGTCGATGACCTCGTGCAGATAGGAGAGAATCTCGGAAGCGGAGGCGATCGGCGGCCCCGTCCACGGCTTGAAGCCGTAGCCGAACGTGTAGAGATCGCTGTCGGAGCGGATCCCGGGGTAGCGCTGCGTGAGCCACGTGCCTCCGAAGCTCCCGAGCCCTTCGAGTACGAGGAAGCTCTTCTCGGGGCACCGCTGCTGGACGTGGTAGGCGGCGTCGATTCCCGAGATGCCGGCTCCGACGATCAGGACATCAAAATGCTCGGCCTGCACCTCATCGGGCACCTCATTGACATTGATCTGACTCATGCTTGAGACCCTCTCGTCCGGTCCACGTCAATAGAGGATGTAAAGTGAGTTCCGACGCACCCCAGCTATGCGAGCAGCAGCTTTCAATCGAGGAATAGTCAATGTAATTTCCTCGCAGCACCGACGAGCCAGATACACACTGAAGGAGCCATGGACGTCATGTTGCTATAACGACAATACTGCTGTCAATCAGGAGATAACCATCCTCAGACGGCTTGGCCGCTGGCGGCTTGTCGCTGCACCGGCAGCTCAATCTCGTGCCGATTGCCAGATCGCGGTGGCCTTGACGCCGCGGGCCAGGCTGCCCAGCGGCCAGGCCCTGTGCGAGCAGGTCACCGAGCGCGTCGAGGTCAACGAAGCCGACCGGATCGAGCTGCGGACTCTGGCTGCCGGATATGAGCGGCCCGGAGAGGACGGCCTTGCCGCCCGGGCGGGCGCCGCCTGCAAGCCGGTGCGCGGCCGGTCAGGGCTGATCCTGGCCCTGGCGTAGCCATGCGGCGGTGCGCTCGATGACGTCAGGACTGCCGGGCGGGCGGAGCCAGGCAGCGACGATCCACTCGAGGCCGAAGGTGCGCTGCCAGACCATCGCCCGATGGCAGGTCTGCGGGTCTACAGCGGCTTGAACGGCTGGCCAGCCGTGCCAGCCGAGGCAGGCGGCATCGATGGCCGGGTCCCAGGCCGATGCCCAGTCCCAGTCCAGGACGCCGAGGAGCTTGCCGTCCGGGGTCCAGTGCAAGTTGGCGCCGGCGAGGTCACCGTGGACCAGCGAAGGCGGTACGGCTGGCAGCGCCAGGGCCTCGTCGAGGCGTCTTCGGGCCTCCCCCGGACGTCCGGGGGGAGCCGCGTGATGGCCTGGGTCATCAGCTCCGCCCACTGCGCACCGCCGGCGTAGCCGTGCGGCGGGGCGAGGGCGCTGCTGAGTACGCCGATGTCGACCTGGCGCAGGGCCGCGAGGAGTTGCCGGAGCGGGGCAGGGTCGTCGTAACCCGTGCGGCGGGGCTCGCCGGGAAGCCACGACAGGGCGACGACGGCGTATCCGTCGACTACCGCTACCTCCGACAGCGGCTCGGGTACAGCGAAGGGGAGGCCGGCCCGGCCAAGTTCGCTCAGCAATTCCACCCGGCGCTCCATCACCGGCCGGTTGCCCGGGGCGCGGCTGATGCGGACCACCCCGACTTCCGGTGCGACTACGACGACATGCTCGACTCCGAACTCCAGCGAAGCTCTCCCGCGGTCCAGGCCGGGCAGCAGCTCGCTGGCGGTCGCCAGCACCCATCGCTCATTCAGCGGGCCCAGGCCGGGCTCCCGCACCGAATCGCTGCCCGCCATCGGGTCAGTATGTCGCGCCCGCAGCGGGAATCTCACTGCGGGCCAAGGCGACCGGATGCCAGCCTTCCGCGGATCCCGAACGTCTCGCCATGACGATCGGCGACCCCTGCGTGCCGACCGGTGTCACCTGGCTGCCTCGTGCCGGGGCCGCCGGGTTGCGCCTACCGTTGGCCGTTGTGAACAGGACAGGTGCCGCCGGGCATCGATGGGAGGATGATGCGGCATGTCGGCTCCTGCGGGTCCGGGTTCCGCTGGTGCTGGGCCGGGGGACAGCGGCACCAGCCATACCGGCGCGCTGGACGGCCGTGCGTGGCTCGCAGCGCTGCCGGGCGAGCTGGCCGCGCAGCGGCAGGTCATGGCCGGGCTGATCGAATTCTGCGAAGTCACGCCGCTGGTGACTTCGCTGTCGGTCGGCTGCTCTCTCGGCCGCGGCGCGGCTGATCCGCTGTCGGACATCGACGCCGCGCTGGGCATCGCCGCCCAGTGCGGCAACGCCGGCGCCGGGCAGGTGCAGGCCGTGGAAGCGATGGTCGTGGCAGCGTTGCCGGGCCTCGGCGCGCTCGTTGACGTGCTGCGGCACCGGGTCGGGCCGGATGGCCGGCCGATCCGCCGGATTTTCGCCCAGTTCGCCGACGGCACGCAGCTGGACCTGGCGGTCATGGCCGAGGCGGAGGTGCGCCGCGGCGACGCCGCCCCGGACTTCGTGCCGCTCTACCGGGCAGCCGGGCCGCCGGATCCCGGGATGCCAGCCGGCAACAGCCAGGCCGGCGATGAACCGGCCCCGGCGTACGCGGTGACCGGCGAGCAGGTCCGCGAGTGGGCGTTCCTCGGCTGGTGCGCACTCATCGACGCCGATAAGTACCTGCGCCGGGGCTCGCTGTGGGAGGCTCACAGCCGGCTCCACGGGGCACGGCATCACATCTGGGCGCTGTGGGCAGCAGCGACCGGCGCACTGTACCCATGGCATGGCCTGTCGCAGGTGCTCGACCACGACCCGCGAAGCCTGCCGCCGGGCATCGAGACCACCGTCGCCGGCCTCGACGCCGCGGACCTGCGCCGGGCTACCCGCGCCAGTGCCGCACTGCTCACCGAGGTCAGCGCATCCGCCGCGCAGCAGCATCCGGCTGACCTGCCGTCGGCGATGGCCGGCTACGTCACCCATGCCCTCGCACGCGACCGCTGACAGCCAGCTCTCTGTGGCAGCTGCCATTACCGGTGTGGGATCCCTACGAGGTCGATCCCGGTTCCTGCGCGCGCCGCACAGCCTGGCGGTGTCCTCTGGCGGCTGCAGTGCTCCGCGCGGATCCCGGCCTGCCCAGCCCGTGGGCGGGCATCGAGCTACGCGCGGATGCGCCGCGACTGTCCCGCCGCCCCGGCGCGCGGAGATGGACGGCGCCGCCCATGGTTACCGCGACTCCATCCGGCCCAGCCCGCACAGCCCGCCATCCTGCTGCCGCGGCCCGCTAGCCTTAACCGAGGTCGTCGAATTCGCCAGCCTTGATGCCGCGAACGAAAGACTGCCATTCATCGGTGGTGTAGTGGAGCATGCTGCCAAGAGGCTCCTTGGAATCCCGCAGAACGATCATGCCGTTCCGCTGGGCGACCTCGACGCATTCCCCGGATGCGCAGAAGCTCGCCTTGCGCCAGGCAGGCTGCTCTGTCTGCCTGGCCCCGTATGATGACATGTGACCTGCACTTTCTTGAGTTGTTGGCATGTAAGGCAGTTGCCGCTCAGCAGCGCTAGCTAAGCTGAGCGCCGTAACTTACGATCATCGCGGCAATGATTTCACGTGTCGTATCCGGGCTCGCAGCCAGATGGATCAATGTCCTGAATGTCGTGTTGTACACCTCGACGTCGTCGGGATCCTCGAGGTAGAGGTCCCCGGTAAGGCCCTCAATGAAGACAACGTCGGAGACGGTGGGTAGCGCGAACCTCAAGATGATGAACTTGTTGTTTCCCGCTGGGAGGGCGCCTGCGGCGTAGGGAATCACCCGGAGTGTGACGCCGGGCAGATCGGACAGCTCCAGCAGCCGCTCAAGCTGAGCTCGCATGATGGCCCGGCTGCCGACGACGCGGTGCAGCACTGACTCGTCCACCACCGCTTCGAAGTGGGGCACACGCTCGGAGAACAGGAGCCGCTGCCTGGCCATCCGCCCCTCCACGCGCTGCTCGACGACCTCCGGCACCCACCTCGGCACTGCTGCACGGACCACTGCGCGCGCGTAGTCAGGAGTCTGGAGCAGGCCCGGCATGATGCCAAGGCCGTAGTCGCTGATCGATGCCGCTTCCGCCTCCAGTCCCACGTATGTGGAATAAGGCAGGCCAAGGGGCTGCCACCAGGCTCGCTGCTTTCCCTCGCTGGCGAGTTCCATGAGGCGTTGTCGTTGCTCGCCGTCAACCTGATACAGATCGCACAGATCGCGGATGTCACGCGCGCTAGCGCCGCGCTGGCCCGTTTCGAGACGGCTCACCTTTGAAGAACTGACCAGAAGCCGGGCGGCGACCTGCTCGGCTGTCCAGCCTTTCCCGGTCCTGAGCGCCCTGAGCAACGCTCCTAGCTCGCGGCGGCGGACTGTCGGGCTACCTGCGGCAGGCACTCCAGTCACGCCCCTCTGCATAGGCATCCGGTGCAACGCACATCGAACCCGCAGCCGCCGGAAACTGCCGGCCGGTAGAAATGGCACTTGCCAATGGCGCCTGCCAAAGTCACCATTGAAGCAGAACCAGGCAGCGTCCTCAAGACCCGCTCGGACAGCTGCCTGCAGTGGCACACGACCACTGGATAAGTCCTCGCCAGGCAAGCCAGGCCTGGCGGCGGAGGGGAGGCACAATGGCCCATCGGGCCGCCGGAAACAAGTAGCGGCCTCAAGAGCATGAAGCACGCCGTGCGACGGCACGCGCAGCACAGGCCTCCCGGGGCGCAGCGCCCGCGAAGGAAGCCCTAGCACAAAAAGCACGGTCGATGTTCGCAGCATCGACCGTGCCTGTCACACCGAAACCCAGCCTTAGGAGGAGGGTCAGCGCTGAGGATCATGTTACCGATCTCGTCACGGATTGCAACAGTCGCGATGGGCCCGGCAGCCTTTCTCAGCCTGATCCACCTGGATGGCGACAGCCAGACAGGAGGGAACATGCTGGTCCCCCAGGGAACGACCCAGGAAGTCGAGAACGTCAGAGTGGCCCTCGTGCTCATCGCGGTGGGCATCGTGGTCTTCTGGCGCGCAGTACTCCGGGTGCTGCTCGCGATCATCGTAGTCGCGGTCGGCGAAGGAGCACTCGTGCTCCTGCAGGGCATGCACCGGTAATCCGTGGGAAGCCTGCCGGTCGGCGGTCTCATCGACCCGCTAAGACAGTCGACTGGCAGCGCGGGATGTATAAACGCGGGCGTTACCGTCCGGGAGCCGGGCTATCGGCCCGGCGGGCGTGCGCCGCGGATCGTGCGGAGCGATGCTTCGACGCGCTGCAGGTGGCCCAGGGTTCAGCGGTGACCAGGCGGCCCGCCCGTTCCCTGGCCGCGAAATGCGGCCGCCGGGCCTGGCGTTGGCCGTGGCAGCATGACGTCCAGCGGTACTGGCGAGGGGTGACCGAGATGGCTGAGGGGAGCCGCGCAGCTAACGCGGCGCAGGCGCAGCGCTGGAACGGCGAGAGCGGCCGGTACTGGATCGCCCACCGCGAGCGCCACCTGGCCGGGCACCGGCACCTCATCCCGCACCTGTTCCGCGCCGCGAGGATCTCGCCGGGGGAACGGGTGCTGGATGTTGGCTGCGGGTGCGGTGCGACGACGATCGCGGCGGCGCGGGCGGCGCGCGGGCCGGCCGGGGCCGGGCCGGACGCCTGGCTGCCTGGCCAGGGCGAGCCCGGTTCGGGTGGCAGCGCCGTCGGCCTGGATCTGTCCGGCCCGATGCTGGAGGTCGCGCGGCGGCTCGCCGTGCAGGCTGGCGTGGCGAACGCCAGATTCGTGCAGGGCGACGCCCAGGCCTGCCCGTTGCGCCGGGATTCCTGCGACGTGATGATCAGCAGCTTCGGCGTCATGTTCTTCGACGACCCGGCTGCGGCGTTCGCGAGCATCGCCGCCGCGCTGGGCCACCGCAGCCGGCTGGCTTTCCTGTGCTGGCAGCACGACATGCATAACGAGCTCTTCGCGATCCCGCTGCGCGCCTTCGGCGCCCATACGCGGCTGCCGGGCCCGGCCGTTGGTCACCTGTTCACCGACCCGCGGCAGGTCACGGAACTGCTGTCCGGCGCGGGCTGGGAGGATATCCAGATCGACGACGTCAGCGAGCCGGCCTGGATGGGATCCGATGTCGCGGACGTGATGAGCTACGTCCGCGGCATGTCCATGATCCGCAGCCTCGCAGCCGACCTCGGGGACGAGACGCTGACTGAGCGAGTGCTGGCCACCGTTGCTGAACAGTACGCTGCGCGCCAGCGCCCCGACGGAGTGTGGGTCCGCGCCGCCGCCTGGCTGGTAACCGCCCACCGCGCCTGACGTACTCATCTGACCTCTTGACTACCGGATACCGCGGCAGACTGCGACCTTCGAGCGCTTGAGCGCTGCTTGGCCAACGCCGGCGCCACCTCGACCTGCGCCGTAGCTCACAGGCCCTCCAGCGGCCAGAAGATCATCACGAGTCGTCGGCCTCACTGACCTGCGATGTCATCACCTGGTTGCATCAGATGTCACTATGAGGCTTCCAGCGTGGTCCCATCGGATGACGGAATGATGCACCCAAGAGCACGAGCAAGAGCATCAACGAGGAGAGATGCACCTCGGCCCGTTCTCGAAGCTGGGGTATTGCGCAGTCGGGTTTGCCCTCTCAATGCGAACTGCTGGCGTCGTCGCCTGCTGAGCCGGGAGACCGTGCTAGCCGTACCTCAGGTTCGGGTGTCCGCACGGTGGATCTCCTGCTCGCGTGCGGCGAGCATTGAGATGCAGGTGACCGGAGTGGCCGGCACCGCAGGTCACAGGAGGCATCCGATGCATGCACCGGCTGACAACGTCCCTTCCTCGCAGCCCATCCTGATGAGATTTCTGGTCAGGTCATGGGAATACCGCCGCCCCCATGTGTGGGTGGGTGTGCGCGTTGCCTGTGGCATCTTCAACGTCGTCCTTGGCGTCCTTCTGCTTGCTTCCTTCCCCCAGCTGGGGCCGCTGACTTGGGTAGCAGCGCTGCCGCTAGCGGGGGCGGCGCTGATCTTCTGGACCGTCTACCGCCTGCAGACCAGTGTCCAGAGCTAGCTTGGCAGTCGCTGGTGTGCCTCATTCTTCTCGCCGCCACCAAGATCCATACGAGTGACCGCCGATTGTAAACCGGACGGCACCGCAGGTCACAGGAGGCATCCGATGCATGCACCGGCTGACAACGTCCCTTCCTCGCAGCCCATCCTGATGAGATTTCTGGTCAGGTCATGGGAATACCGCCGTCCCCGTCTCTGGGTGGGTGTGCGCGTTGCCTGTGGCATCTTCAACGTCGTCCTTGGCGTCCTTCTGCTCGCTTTCTTCCCCCAGCTGGGGCCGCTGACTTGGCTGGCAGCGCTGCCGCTAGCGGGGGCGGCGCTGATCTTCTGGACCGTCTACCGCCTGCCGCAGGACAGCGTCCGCCGGGTGCGTGAGCTGGAGCAGTCCCGGGCCAACTTGGTGGAGGACTCGGCGGCGAGGCTGCGCCGGATCGAGCGGGACCTGCACGACGGAGCGCAGGCGCAGATGGTCGCCGTCGCGATGAAGCTGGGCCTGGCCCGGGAGAAGCTCGGCGGCACGCTTAACGGGACCGTGCAGCCCGACCTGGAGCGGGTCCTGGAGCTGGTCGACGCCGCCCACCGCGGGGCCAAGGAGGCCATCGCCGAGCTGCGCGACCTGGCCCGCGGCATCCACCCGTCGGTGCTCGACCACGGCCTCGGCACCGCGCTCACCACCCTCGCCGCGCGCAGCGACGTACCGGTCGAGCTTGTGGTGGATCTGCCTGAGCGCCCGTCGGCCGTGATCGAGACCATCGCCTACTTCTGCGCGGCGGAACTGCTCTCTAACGTCGGTAAGCACAGCGGCGCCCGGCATGCCACCCTGGCGGCAGTCCACGTAGCCCGGCTGCTAAGGGTGCGGGTCAGCGACGACGGCTCCGGCGGCGCCCGCCTCGAGGTCCGCGGCGGCCTGGCCGGGCTCGCCGAGCGCGTCAGGACCGTGGACGGCAGGCTGCGGGTTAGCAGCCCGTCCGGAGGTCCCACGGTGGTCACCATCGAGCTGCCGTACCACGCCTGACCGAACTGGAGCGCCCTATGCGGATTGTGATCGCCGAGGACTCGGCAGTAGTCCGGGCGGGCCTGGTCGAGATCCTGGCCGACCGCGGCCACGAGGTGGTGGCCGCCGTCGGCAACGCCGAGGACCTGCGGGCTGCGGTGGACGAGCACCAGCCGGATGCCGCCGTGGTGGACGTGCGGATGCCGCCCGGCTATACCGATGAGGGCCTGCGCGCCGCGATCGCGATCCGCCGTGACCACCCCAAGACCGGGGTACTGGTGTTCTCCCAGTACATCGAGACCCGGTACGCGGCCGATCTGCTCGGCGCGGCGTCCGGCGGCGGCGCGGCGGGCGTCGGGTACCTGCTCAAGGACCGCGTCGCCGATGTCGGCGAGTTCGTCGAGGCGCTGAGCCGGGTGGCGGCCGGGGGGACCGCTCTCGACCCGGAGGTCGTTACCCAGCTGCTGGGCGCCAGCCGCCGCACCGACGGACTCGGCTCCCTCACCGCCAGAGAGCGCGACGTGCTCGGCCTGATGGCCGAAGGCCGGTCCAACGGCGCGATCGCCGGGATTCTCGTAGTCTCCGAGCGGGCCGTGGAAAAGCACGTCGGGAACATCTTCAGCAAGCTCGGCCTGGCCCCGTCGGACGCCGACCACCGCCGGGTGCTGGCCGTCCTCCGCTACCTGGAGTCCTGACCAGCGACCTGAACGCCGGGCTGCTCCGGGTCCGGCGATCCCTGCAACGTCAGCATGGCGGCGGGCTGGTCTTCACCGAGCCCACGACCCAGCGCAGCAGGCGGACGGTTCCGCTTCCCGCGCCGCTGGTAGAGGCCCTACGCCAGCACTTGGCCGGACAGGAGAAGGAGGCAGCGGGTGATGCCCGTTGCTGCTCGCGTTGCTGATCCTGCCGGGCAACAATACTTCCTGACTGCTGTCTGGCCCGTTGTGACCTGGGTATTTGTGGGTGAGGTCCTCACATTTGGCCCTGAGCTGCGAGGACGCGCGCGATTGACAGGGGCATCCACGGGTTAGGCGGGCCGGGTCCACAGCGTTATGCGGTTTTTTGCCGGGTCCGGCGGGGGCGGGCCTGGTGCCCGCTGCGCTGGTCGGCGACAGCGAGGGTGATGTCTTCGAGCTCGGCGATCAGCTCGTGCAGGCGCCGGTGGTTGTCCAGCCACTGCCGGTAGTCATCGACCTGGTCGTCGGGGACCAGGCGGCTGATGGTCTTGCCGGCCTGCTTGCGGGTCCACTGCCAGTAGGGGCCGTGCAGCTGGGGCGGGTCGCGGTGGCAGCGGCAGCCGGCCCAGCCGCAGCGCATGCCCCGCTGGGTGAGGCTGCCGGGCAGCGCCAGGCCCAGGCCGGCCAGCTCGGCGGCGACGCGCGCGGCGCGGTCCTGCGGGCTTGGCGACACGTTCTCATCGTCGCACGCGCGGTGCGTGATCCCGCCGCCTTCTTTCGGTACTTATTACCGTATTAACGATGGCGGAGTGGCCGTCTACCTGGCGCGGTGGAAGCCCGCCCGCGGGACCGCGCAGGCGGCCGCGGAGTTCGCGAGGGCGGTGGTGGCGGCGTCGGCGCCGGGCAGCCAGGACCGCGCGAAGTGCCTTTTGCGGGCGGCCTCGAAGCTCGCGTCCTGGGCGATCCCGCTGGGTCTGGAGCCCGAGCCGGGCGTGCTTTTGCACCCGTCGGTGANNGGCCGACGCGCCGCTGCCCCGCGAGCGTGCCAAGAAACCCTACAGCCGGGCCGAGATCGACGGCTACCTGGCATTAGCGGACGCGCAGCCCACGCCCGGCCGGCGGATGCGCGCTGCCGCGCTGGTGTGCCTGGGCGCGGGGGCGGGGCTGATCCGCTCCGACCTGCGCCAGGCCCGCGGCGCCGACGTCGTGCGCCGTTCCGGCGGCGTGATCGTGCAGGTGCGCGGCGCAAGGCCGCGCAGCGTGCCGGTTCTGGCCCGCCACCAGGCCCGCCTGCTGGAAGCCGCCGAATTCGCCGGCCAGTGCTTCCTGACCGGCGGTGACAAGCCCGAGCGGGGCAACATCACCAACCCGCTGACCCGCTCGCTGGCCGGAGGCACCGGCCTGCCGCCGCCGGCACCAGCAGGCTTCGGGCCACGTGGCTGGCCGAGTGCGCGGCGCTGATCGGATTGCCGGCGTTCATGCAGGCGGCGGGAATCTCCTGCTGCCAGCGCCTGGGCGACATCACCGCAGGCCTGGACCCTGGCAGCGAGCAGGACGCCGTCACGCTGCTCGGCGCCCTGGCCGGAGGGCCGCGGTGAGCGTCACGCTGGCCGGCATCGAGGCCATCGCCGCCGCCTCCGGCATCGGCGAGGCGATCGAGCAGATGCTCCCGGACGGCGTCCGCGGCCGGCAGCTGACGGCCGGCGCGCTGCTGACCGGGATGATGCTCAACCTGGCCGACGAACGGCCCGCCCACCTCACGCGCGTGCTTCAGGCGCTGACCGGCCTGCCCGAAGACGACCAGTGGCGGCTGGGCGTCATCGCCGACTGGAAGGACGGCCCGCACCAGCTCACCTACCGGCAGGTGGAGCACACCGCCGGCCTGATCCGCAAAGCCCTGGACAAGGAGCAGCCCGACGGCGCCGCCTCCGAAGACCTGCAGCAGGCCTGCGACCAGCTGCTGGAGGCCAGCATCCCCGCCGCGTTCAAGAACGCCAGCAGCTCGCTGGCGGCGGACTGGACCGACGTGGAGGCCTGGGCGCGGCCGGTCCCGCAGGAAAGCGCCGGCAGCGGCGCCGACCCCGAGGCCCGCTGGGGCCACCGCAACGTCAACCTCAAGATCCAGAAGGGAGAGATGTTCTTCGGCTATTACTTATCAGCGGCCACGACGGTGAACGACGAGGACGGGCCCGCCGTCCCCGAGCTGACCCGCCGGATCACGCTCTGCTCCTGCGCCCGCGACCCCGCCGCCGCGCTCGCGCAGGTCCTCGTGGACATGGCCGGCTCCGGCATCAAGCTCGGCGACGTCCTTTCCGACTCCGGGTTCTCCTACCGCAAGGCATCCACCTGGGCGAACCCGCTGCGCGGCGCCGGCGCCGCCCTCGTGCAGGACCTGCACCCCTCCGACCGCGGCCCCCGCGGCACTCATGAGGGAGCGGTCATCTGCAACGGGAATCTGTACTGCCCCAAGACTCCGGCGGCGCTGCTTCATCTGGCCCCGCTGCCGCCCGGCGCCGAGCCTGCCGACGTCGCAGCCCGCGACCAGCAGACCACCGAGCTGGCGCGCTACAAGCTCGGGCTGCACGCCGCCGAGGATGCCGACGGCTACCGCCGCCACGCATGCCCCGCCGTCACGGGGAAGATCCGCTGCCCGCTGCGCCCGGACTCCATGAACCTATCCCGCGACCGGCCCGAGATCCTCGCGCCCCCGGAGCACCCGCCGGCCTGCTGCAGCCAGCAGACCATCACCGCCGGCCCGGACGTGACGGACAAGACCCGGCAGAAGCATGACTACCCCTCGAAGCAATGGCGGCGGTCCTACCGGCGGCGCACCGCCGCCGAGCGGCTCAACTCCAGCATCAAGGACACCGCCACCAGCACGATCGCCCGCGGCTGGATCCGCCTCATGGGCCTCACCCCGCTCATGCTGTCGCTGGCCTGCCTGACCGCCGTGCGCAACCAGCGCATCCTGGCCGCCTACCAGGCCCGCCAGGACGACGACGCCCGCCGCGCCGCCAACGGCAAGCCGCCCCGCGCGCGCCGGCGCCGCCGCGAGCTCACCGGCACCGCGCCGCCGTAGCCGGCCCCGGGAACCCAGCGCACGGCAGCAGCCGTCACCACACGCCAGCACCGCTCAGCCGGCCAGCCGCGCCCTCAACCCGGCCACGCCGGGCCCCGCACCGCCGATCCGCAGCCCCAGCCGGCTCAACGCGACGCCAGCCACGCCCGCCAGCAGAATGTCAGACCCAAATGTGAGACTGAAGCTGGTGAAATGTGAAGACCTCACAGGTGGGGCGCCTGGGGCTCGAACCCAGAACCCACGGATTAAAAGTCCGCTGCTCTACCATTGAGCTAACACCCCGCGGAGCCGGGCGGAGCCGGCGCCACGGCACGAATCGTACCGACTCCCGCGGCGGCTGTCCTAACGCACATGGTGTGCTTCCGGGTCCGCGCATGTCACGCCCTTCTCGTCGCCGGGCACGCGCTCCGGTAATATCACGCCCCGTGCAGAGCGCCTTCTTCGAGCCAGCAGGGATCAGCACCTTCGTGGCCACGTCCGCGACGGCGGGACCGTGGAGCCCGGACGCCCAGCATGGCGGCCCGCCGTCCGCCCTGGTGGCGCGGGCGCTGGAGCGTCATGAGCCAGCCGAGGGTCAGCGGCTCGGCCGGGTGACCGTCGACATCCTCCGCCCGGTGCCGGTCACCAAGCTCACCGTGCGGACTCGCATGGTCCGGCCGGGGCGGCGGGTGGCGCTGCTTGAGGCCGTCCTGGAGGCGGACGGACAGGAAGTCCTGGTTGCCAGGGGATGGCGGATCGCTGTCCCGGACGGTCAGGTTCCGGCCATCCCCGGCGATGCTGCCCCGCCGCCGGTGCCGGAGGCGGGTGGCCCGCAGTTGCCGCCCAGGCTGCCGAATGCCCATACGGCCGGATACCTGTCCGCTATAGAGTGGCGGTTTCTGGAAGGAAGTTTCGAGCAGGCTGCCCCGGGCCGGGCATGGACCCGGCCCATGATCCCGCTGGTGGCCGGCGAGGATGCATCGCCGATGTGCCGGGCATTGCTGGTGGCTGACTCCGGTAGCGGCGTGGGTGCCGTTCTCGACCCGGCGCAGTTCATCTTCATCAACGTGGACCTCACGGTGGTGCTGCCCCGCGATCCGGCCGGCGAGTGGCTGCTGCTGGAGGCGGCCACCACCACGAGCACGCAGGGCACCGGCATGGCCGAGACGGCCCTGTCCGACGTGTCCGGCCGCTGCGGCACGGCTCTGCAAACATTGCTAGTCGCGCCGCGCTAGAGGCGGTCGGCCGGTCACCTCCCGGTGCCGGGTCGCTGTCCGCGCAGGCGCGCGACGTAGCGGTCGGCAGAGCGGCGTACGGCGGCTGCCCCGTCGTGAACAACGACCCTTCCCCACCAGCCGCCATACACCCGGTCGAAGGCGAAGCGCCCGGCGCGCCGGGCGATGTCGAGTACGGTCGCCTCGTCCAGGGGGATGTGGTTGGGATAGCTCCACATGAAGCTCACCCAGTCGCGGTCCTGGGCGACGGTGATGGTGTCGCCGGTCAGCAGTGCTCCGCGGCCCTGCGCTCCCGCAGGCCAGTGGAGCACGGCCGCGCCGTCGAAGTGCCCGCCGATCCGGGCGAGTGCCAGTCCCGGCACCGGCTCGGCCTCGTCATCGAACAGCTCGACGCGCGGCGAGGGCCGCTGGATCCATTGCTGGTCCGCGCGGGGAATGAAGATACGCGCATCGAACGCATCGGCAAATTCCACATTGGCGGCGTAGAAGTGCGGGTGCGATATGCAGATGGCGTCGATGCCGCCGAGCTCAGTGATCCGGGACCGAGCCTCATCGTCGAGCAGGGAGACGCAATCCCACAGGACATTGCCGTGCCGGGTGCACACCAGCAGAGCCCGCTGCCCGATCGCGAACGCCGGCTCGACTCCGACACCGTAAAGGTCTTCCTCCTCCTCGCGCACCACCACCGTATGGTCGCCGGCGATCTCGGGCATGGTGGTCCACCGCTGACCGTCCCAGCCGACGTACTGGCGCTCGTCCAGGCAAATGGCGCAGCCACCGGGAGGCTGGCCGGTGTCGGGATACTGGACACCGCAGGTCAGGCAGATCCACGCGGGCATCAGACGGGGTCTCCCTCTGGTTCAGCGGGACGGCCGGAGCGACCGGCGCTAGCCGGCCACGCAGCGCTGCCGCAATTCCCCGATGCCCTCGACGTAGCTGACGATCTCATCGCCCGGCGCGAGCCAGCGCTGCGGCTCCCGGCCCATCCCCACGCCGGCCGGCGTGCCGGTGAAGATGATGTCGCCGGGCAGCAGCGTGACCACCGCGGACATCTTGGCGATGAGCTGCGGCACGGAGATGATCAGGTAGCTGGTCCTTGCCTTCTGCATCTGGTCCCCGTTGACCGAGCAGCCAAGCTCAAGATCATCGGGATTGGCGAACTCATCGATGGTGACCAGCCATGGGCCAGTCGGCCCGAACCCGGGAAATGACTTGCCCAGGCTGAACTGCGGCGGCGATCCGGCCAGCTGACTGATCCGCTCGGAGATGTCCTGGCCGACGGTGAGCCCGGCGACATGGCTCCAGGCATCGGCTGCCGAGACGTTCCGCGCCGTCGTGCCGATCACCGCCACCAGCTCGACCTCCCAGTCGGTGTGACCGCCGGCCGGCAGCACGACGTCGCTGAAAGGGCCGGTGAGGCAGCTGGGGAATTTCGTGAACACGCTGGGCTGGTCCGGCACGGCAAAGCCGGACTCCGCCACGTGGTCACGGTAATTCAGACCGATGCCGAACGATTGCCTCGGCGCCGGTGCCGGGGCGCGGAGCGATTCGAGTTCATAGAGCTCAGCGCCGGCGTCGCTGACGTCTGCCGCCCAGGCGAGGAACTCCCGCCATTGCGGGTAAATCGCCTGCGGCTCGGGTCCGAAGCGGCCAGCGCTGGCGCGCGCGACGTCCAGTGCGCCGTTGTCGGTCAAGATGATGAGCCGCCCGGCCAGGTTGCCGATCCGCACGAGGACCTCCTAGGTATGATCAGCCCGCTGCCAGCAGCCATCCTCCGCCCTCGGTGCGCACAGGGCAAGGCGGGTCGGCCCGGCCGCGGCCGGGTTCCGGCCATTGCCCGCGGCAGCCCGGGGGCACCATGCTGAGATATTTTGAGATCTGCAGAAAGCAGCTGAAGGCAATGCGGGCGAACCAGCTATCCGCGGTGCTCAACCACCGGGGCCAGCCAATGCCGCGCGGCGGTCAACCGGAACCGGACGCCGCCGTCCAGCGTTGCCCTGGGAGGGGCGACTGGAAGGGACGCGGGTGCCCGAACTAGGGACTTCGGTCGGCGAGGAGTTCCCGGCTGCCGTCCCGGACACCAGGAAGGATGCCGTCCCGGACGCCGGTCAGGCGGCCGGCCAGGACACGGTGCAGGCTGCCGGGCAGGACACCGTCCCGGGCACCGGGACGGACGCCGGTAAGGGCACGGGAGAGGCTGCCGGTCAGGGCGCCGGGCAGCCCGCCGCCCAGGACGTGGGGGCGGCTGCCGGGCAAGACACCGGGCAGCCCGCCGGGCAAGACACTGCCGGCCAGGACACGGTGCAGCCTGCTCGCCAGCGCACCGGGCCGGGCACGAGCCAGGGCAGCAGCCGCAGGCTCGGCCGCCGGGCCCTCCTGCGGCAGCCGCAGAATCTGCTGGCGCTGCTCCTTTACGCTGGCTTGTCCCTCGCGCTGTTCGGCCCCTGGATCCTGAGCCGGATGTCCACCTGGTTTATGTCAGGGCAACCGCAGGATGGCTCCCTGTTCCTCTGGTCGTTCGTCTGGTGGCCGTACGCCGTCAGCCATCACCTCAGCGCCTTCTTCTCGAGCTTCGCGTGGGCACCGGGCGGCATCAACCTCACCTGGGCTACCACGGTGCCGGCCCTTGCCATCGTGCTGCAGTCGCTCACCCACGATCACGGGCCCTTCTTCACGTTCAACGTGGTCGAGCTCGCAGCGCCGGCACTGAGCGCATGGACTGCGTATCTGCTGTGCCGTCGGGTCGTCGGATCGTTCGCCCCCGCGCTCATCGGCGGTTTTTTCTTCGGCTTCTCGCCCGCGCTGATCGACGAGGTCGGGCAGGGACATCCGAGCCTGGCGCTGGTCTTTCTCGTCCCGCTGTGCGCCTACCTTCTGGTCCGGCTGCTAGAGGGCTCGATACATCCGCTGTGGTATGTCCAGCTGCTCGGGATCGTGCTGGCCGTCCAGCTCTACATCGGAGACGAGATTTTCGCCACGATGACCCTCGTGGGCTCGCTCTGCGCCCTGATCGGCCTCGCGATAGGCCCCGCCGAGCGGCGGCGGCGGCTGCTGCGCGCGATCGCGCCCACCGCCGGGGCCTACGTGGTCGCGGCCGTCCTCGCCAGCCCGCTGCTCTACACGATGTTCACCCGCACGCGCATCATCAAGGGCATTCACTTCGCGACCATTGAGTACGGCGCCACGGGAACCGGCGCCTTCCTCCGGTACGTGACCCCCGGGCGCTACACGGACCACTGGGGGCTGTTCGTCCAGCGCTGGGGTGACAACCCGTGGTATCTCGGCATCCCGCTCATCGCGATGATCATCCTTTTCGTCGTCACCGAGCGGCGCAGGCGGGCCACCTGGGGACTGCTGGTCGGCCTGGTCCTCATCCTGACGCTCAGCCTCGGCAGCATGCTTTCCGTGTTCGGCGCGCAGATCATGCCGTGGCGGCTGGTTGCCGCACTGCCCGTACTCAATGTCGCCCAGCCAGGACGGCTGGTTACCTACGTCTACCTGCTGATCGCGGTGCTCGTGGCGCGGTGGCTCACCCGGCGGCGGCAGCCGCCGCCAGTGCCCTCGCCCTATCCGCCGTCGTCGCCGCTGTGGCGGCCAATTCCGCGGCGGCGGCGCTCGCTGCTTCCGCTGCGCTGGCTGCTCGTCATCCTGGCCGGAGTGACGATCCTGCCCGCTTTCTCCTCTGCCGTCTGGGCTGTGAACGTGCCGGAGCCTGCGTTCCTGGCAACCGGCGCCTACCGGCATGTCCTGTCCCGGGACGAGATCGTCTGGGTGGTAGAGAGCCACGCTGACCGGCAGCTGGTCTGGCAGGCCGAGACCCACTTCTACTTCCGGCTGGCCGGCGGATTCTTCGGAGGCACCCCGCAGGGCGTGCGGAACGCCCACCTGGAGGAACGCCTGGCCATCGGGCAGGTGGACGCAACCGACTCTATAGCGGACATCAGGAACTTCCTGGCCGTTCACCGGGTCGGCGCGGTGATGGTCTCTGACGTGCCGTGGCAAGTCGTCCTGGACATGCGGGCCGCCACTGGCCACTGGGGCATCCACCTGCTGCACCTGCGGCTGTTCCTGCTGGGCAGGCGGTTCACCGACCCTGCGCTGGCCCACCAGCCCATCCGGCGGATCGGCAGCCTCCCGCAACCCTCCCGTCGCGTAAGCTCGCCGGCTCGCCATGCGCGGCCGGGGAGCCGGGCACGGCCCGGGCTTACCGGTAGGCGGAGATCCCGGTGATGGCCTGGCCCAGGGCGAGGGTGTGAATCTCCTCGGTTCCCTCGTAGGTCAGCACCGACTCCAGGTTGTTCGCGTGCCGGATCACCGGGTACTCCAGCGTCACGCCGTTGGCGCCGAGCACCGTCCTGGCCTGCCGGGCGATCTCGATCGCCGCCCGCACGTTGGCCATCTTGCCGAGGCTGACTTGCTCGGGCGTGATCGTCCCTGCTTCCTTCAGCCGGCCGAGGTGCAGGGCGAGCAACTGCGCGCGGGCCAGGTCCGCGAGCATCCAGGCGAGCTTGGACTGGGTCAGCTGGAACCCGCCGATCTTCTTGCCGAACTGCTCCCGGGTCCGCGCGTAGTCGGCCGCCGCCTCGAAACAGGCCCTGGCCGCGCCGGTGACCCCCCAGACGATGCCGAACCTAGCTTCCGACAGGCAGGACAGCGGCCCCTTCAGGCCCGTCACGCCGGGCAGCACGGAGTCCTCCGGCAGCCGGACCTCGTCGAAATGCAGCTCCGAGGTCACCGAGGCGCGCAGCGACATCTTCTTGTGGATGTTCCGCGAGGTGAAGCCGCGCGCCCCACGCGGTACCAGGAAGCCGCGGATGCCGTCCGGGGTCGACGCCCACACGACGGCGATGTCGGCGATCGACCCGTTGGTGATCCACATTTTGGTGCCGGAGAGTACCCAGTCATGCCCGTTCAAAATCGCGCGGGTTTCCATGCCGGACGGGTCGCTCCCGTGATCGGGCTCGGTGAGGCCGAAGCAGCCGATCGCCTCGCCCGCGGCCATCCGGGGCAGCCACTCGTTCTTCTGGTCCTCTGAGCCGTATTTCCAGATCGGGAACATGGATAGCGAGCCCTGCACCGAGACCAGGCTGCGCAGCCCGGAGTCGGCCGCCTCCATCTCGCGGCAGGTGATGCCGTAGGCGACCGGGCCCATGCCGGCGCAGCCGTAGCCGTGCAGGTGCATGCCGAGCAGGCCCATCTTGCCGAGTTCCGGGACCAGCTCGCGGGGGAGCGTCCCGGCCTCGAACCAGTCGGCGATGTACGGCATGATCTGGTCCTTCGCGAACGAGCGCACCGTGTCACGGACCAGCCGTTCCTCCTCGGTCAGCTGGTCGTCGACGCGGAGCAGGTCGGAACCTGCGGGGGTGGTGCTGCGCGGCATCGGCTAGGGTCCTTTCTCGTCGCCTCGCCGCCAGCGTATGCCGGGGCGTTCCGGCTGTCCGCCCCGCGGCCAGGGAATCGGGCATGATGGCGCATATGAGTACCTGGCGGCCTGGGTGATCCTGCCGGAGGAAGGCGAGCCGGCGTCCATCGCCGAGAACATCTTCAACAAGAAACGACCCGGCTCAGGTTGATGCCGATCGTCAGGCTGCGCCGGGAGAAGAGGCCGGCCGCCTCGGTGAGCAGCTGGCCGCCTATGGCCTGCCGGCAGGTTGCCCGGCGGCTGGCCGGCGGAGCGCTTTGCCGGTAGCGCGCTTCGTCCCCTATGCTGGGGCAGTCCCCGACGGCGGGCGCCAAGGGCACGGCGGCGATGACCGTCGAGCCCCCATCGTCTAGCGGCCTAGGACACCGCCCTTTCAAGGCGGCGGCACGGGTTCGAATCCCGTTGGGGGCACTGCTGGCTTCGGTCGGCAAAGCATGGTCCTGTAGAGCAGCTCGGAGTGCTCGCCACCCTGTCAAGGTGGAGGTCGCGGGTTCAAATCCCGTCAGGACCGCTGAGGCCGCCGGCGGCAGTGGCCGCGCCGGTATCATGGGCCCAGCCAAGGTCAGGTAGCTCAGTTGGTA
>PMSW01000057.1 GCA_003168215.1 Actinomycetota bacterium | reverse complement strand
CAGCCCGGCATGACGATCGTCTGCGGCGACAGCCACACCTCCACCCACGGCGCCTTCGGGGCGATTGCCTTCGGCATCGGAACCAGCCAGGTCCGGGACGTCCTTGCGACACAGACGATGGCCATCGGAAAACTCAAGGACCGGCGAATCAATGTCGATGGCAAATTGCGGCCGGGCATCTACGCCAAGGACGTGATTCTGCACCTGATCCGAAAGCTTGGCGTCAACGGCGGAAACGGCTACGCCTACGAATACGGGGGCGAAGTATTCGACCGCTTCACCATGGAAGAGCGGATGACGGTCTGCAACATGTCCATCGAGGGCGGAGCCCGGGCCGGCATGATCGCGCCGGACGACACCACGTTCGCGTACCTGGAGGGCCGCCGGCACAGCCCGAAGGGCCGCCAGTGGGAAGCTGCGCTGGACGACTGGCGCAGCCTGGCCACCGACGAGGACGCGCAGTTCGACCACGAGATCCGGATCGACGCGGCCGCGCTGCGGCCCGGCGTCACCTGGGGCACGAACCCGGCACAGTCAGTCACCATCGACGACAAGGTCCCGGACCCCAGCTCGTTCGCCAGCCCGGCGCAGCAGCAGGCCGCCCAGCGCGCGCTGACCTACATGGGCCTGGAAGCGGGCACCGCGATCCGCGACATCCCGGTTGACGTGGTCTTCATCGGGTCCTGCACCAACGGCCGCCTGCCCGACCTGCGGTCCGCCGCCGACGCGATCCGCGGCCGGAAGGTCAGCCCCGGCGTGCGGGCCCTGGTGGTGCCCGGCTCCGCCCGCGTCAAGGCCGAGGCCGAGGCCGAGGGCCTGGACCGGGTGTTCACCGACGCCGGGTTCGAGTGGCGGTCGGCGGGCTGCTCGATGTGCCTGGGCATGAACGGGGACATCCTCACCCCCGGGCAGCGGTCCGCGTCGACCAGCAACCGCAACTTCGAGGGCCGCCAGGGACCCGGTGGCCGCACCCATCTCGTCTCGCCCGGGGTAGCAGCGGCCACGGCCGTCGCCGGGCGCTTCACCACGCCAGGAGACCTGTAATGCCCGGAGTGCAGCGCATCGGCGGGCGGGCCGTCGCGGTGGACCGCGCCAACATCGACACCGACCAGATCATCCCGGCGGCCTGGCTCAAGCGGGTCGAGCGCAGCGGCTTTGAGGCCGGCCTGTTCGGGGCCTGGCGGGACGACCCTGCGTTCCCGCTCAACCGGCCCGGTGCCGCCGAGGCGAAGATCCTGGTGGCCGGTGACAACTTCGGCTGCGGCTCGTCCCGTGAGCACGCGGTCTGGGCACTGCAGGACTTCGGCTTCGCCGCGGTCGTATCACCGGGCTTCGCCGATATCTTCCATGGCAACGCCATCAGCTCAGGCCTCGTGCCGGCGCAGGCTGAGGCGGCGACCGTGGCCAGGATGTTCGCCGCGCTGGCCGCCGACCCGGACGCCGAGGTCGTCGTCGACGTGGCCGCGCGGACGGTCGCCATCCCGTCGGCCGGGCTGGAGGAGCCGTTCGCGCTGCCGGACTTCGCCCGCTGGCGGCTGCTGGAAGGACTCGATGACGTGGCGCTCACGCTGCGGCACGCCGCCGCGATCGACGCCTTCGAGGCGGCCAGGCCGTCCTGGCTGCCTGCCCAGGCACCGGCCGGGCCGGCCCACCGCTGATTCGCCGGACGCCTGGTCTGGCGGGATGCCGGAGTTCGCTGAGTGCTGGATTTGCCGGAAAGCCGAGTTACTGGAATAGTGTCGTATCAGCGTTGTGGCGCGGGTAATTTGCTGCCGGGCGCAGAACTCTCAGATGGAGAAGATCGTGATCCGCATCACCCAATACCAGGTACTCCTCATCACGTAGCGCGAGCCCGTTCGCAGGGTTCGCGCTACCACCTCCTACGCCAGACGGCGAGGAGGTTTTTTGTTGGCACACCACCCATCGAAGTTGGCACACCACCCATCGAAGGAGCATCCAGTGCAGCTGACCGGAGCCCAGGCCCTCGTCCGCAGCCTTGAGCACCAGGGCGTCGACGTGGTCTTCGGGCTGCCTGGCGGCGCGATCCTGCCCGCCTATGACCCGCTGCTGTCATCGTCGCTGCGGCACATCCTTGTCCGCCACGAGCAGGGCGCCGGGCATGCCGCCGAAGGCTACGCCTGGGCCACCGGGCGCGTCGGCGTCTGCATCGCCACCAGCGGTCCCGGTGCCACCAACCTGGTAACCGCGCTGGCCGACGCCTACATGGACTCGGTGCCGATGGTCGCCATCACCGGGCAGGTGCCGAGCGCGCTGATCGGCACCGACGCATTCCAGGAAGCCGATATCACCGGGATCACGCTGCCGGTCACCAAGCACAACGAGCTGGTGACCGACGCCGACCGCATCCCGGCGGCCATCGCCGAGGCATTCCACGTCGCCTCGACCGGCCGGCCTGGCCCGGTCCTCGTCGATCTCCCCAAGGACATCCTGCAGGCGCCGATGAGCTGGGGGAGCTGGCCGCCGGCCATGGAACTGCCCGGCTATCAGGTGCCCGGGCCGCCCGATCCTGAGCAGATCCGCGCCGCCGCCGCGCTGCTGCACCAGGCGCGCCGGCCGGTGCTCTACGTCGGCGGCGGCGTGATCAAGGCCGACGCGCACGCCGAGCTCCGGCAGCTCGCCGAGCTCGCCAGGGCGCCGGTCACCACGACCCTGATGGCTCGCGGCGCCTTCCCCGACTCGCACCCGCTGGCGCTCGGCATGCCGGGAATGCACGGCTGCTACACGGCCGTCGCCGCGCTGCAGGAGGCCGACCTGGTGGTCGCGCTCGGGGCGCGGTTCGACGACCGGGTCACCGGGAGGCTGGCCGACTTCGCCCCGCGGGCGAAGGTGGTGCATGTCGACATCGACCCTGCGGAGATCGGCAAGAACCGCACGCCGGACGTGCCGATCATCGGCGACGTGCGCACCGTGATCGCCGGGATGACCAGGGAACTGGCCGAACTTGTCAGCAGCGGCGGGCCGCCGGACACCGGCGGCTGGACCGCGGCGGTCGATCAGTGGAAGCAGCAGTTCCCGCTGCGCTATACCCAGGACGCGGACGGCCCGCTCAAGCCGCAGCACGTGATCGAGCGGCTGTCCGCGCTGACCGGCGGTGACGCGATCGTCGTGTCCGGCGTGGGGCAGCACCAGATGCACGCTGCCCAGCATTTCTCGTTCACCAAGCCGCGGTCGTGGATCAACTCCGGCGGCCTCGGCACGATGGGATTCGCCGTGCCGGCCGCCATGGGCGCGCAGGTCGGCCGGCCGGGCGACCTCGTGGTGGCGATCGACGGCGACGGCTGCTTCCAGATGACCGCGCAGGAACTCGCGACCTGCGCGATCGAGAAGCTGCCGATCAAGGTGCTGATCATGAATAACGGCTTCCTCGGCATGGTGCGCCAGTGGCAGGAGCTGTTCTACGACGAGCGCTACTCCTACGTCGAGCTCGGCACCGCCATCCCGGACTACGTCAAGCTCGCCGAGGCCTACGGCTGCGTCGGGCTGCGCTGCGAGCGGGCCGACGACGTCGACGCGGTGCTGGACAAGGCGCTCGCCGTGACGGACGTGCCGACCGTGGTCGATTTCCGCGTGCACGACCGGGAGGGCGTCTTCCCGATGGTGCCGGCCGGCCGGCCCAACGACGAGATCGTGCTAGGACCCGAATTCAGCGCCGACGAGCAGCGCGCGGCCACCCGCAGAGAGGTGATGGCACCGTGACCACCCACACGCTATCCGTGCTGGTCGAGAACAAGCCCGGCGTGCTGGCGCACGTCGCCGGGCTGTTCTCGCGCCGGGCGTTCAACATCTCCTCGCTGGCCGTCGGCCCGACGCAGGACGACCAGGTGAGCCGCATGACGATCGTGGTCGACGGCGCGTCCACCCCGGTCGGGCAGGTCACCGAGCAGCTGAACAAGCTCGTGCGCGTGCTCAAGGTCGCCGAGATGCACGAGGACGCGGCGGTGGAACGCGAACTCGCCCTGGTCAAGGTCCGCGCCGACCCCGCTACGCGCTCACAGGTACTGGAGGTGGCCGCGGTCTTCCACGCCGAGATCATCGACATGAGCCCCGCCACGCTCGTGCTCGAGGCGACCAGCAGCCCCGGCAAGCTCGACGCGCTGCTGGCGATGCTCGAGCCGTACGGAGTATGCGAGCTGGTCCGGACGGGCCGCGTCGCGCTGGCCCGCGGCGCCGGCTCCATTACCGACCGCAGCCTCGCCGCGGTCCCCGCCAGTGCTTCCTGAATTCAACCGAAAGGACATGTTCCGATGGCCACCGTGTACTACGACACCGACGCCGATCTCAGCCTGATCCAGGCGCGCAAGATCGCCGTGCTCGGCTACGGCTCGCAGGGCCACGCGCACGCCCTCAGCCTGCGCGACTCGGGCTGCGAGGTGCGGGTCGGGCTGCCCGAGCAGTCCAAGTCCCGCCACCGCGCCGAGGCGGCCGGGCTGACCGTCAGCGAGCCTGCCGAGGCCTGTGCCTGGGCTGACGTGATCATGGTGCTCACCCCGGACACCACCCAGCGGGGCCTCTATGCGTCGGCGATCGCGCCGAACCTGCAGCCGGGCGATGCGCTGTTCTTCGCGCACGGGTTCAACATCCATTTCGGTTACATCACCGCGCCGGCCGACGTGGACGTCGCGATGGTGGCGCCGAAGGCGCCCGGGCACCTGGTGCGGCGCCAGTTCGAGGCGGGCCAGGGCACGCCGGTGCTGGTGGCGGTGGCGCAGGACGCCACTGGCAAGGCCTGGGAACTGGCGAAGTCCTACGCCGCGGCGATCGGCGGCACCAAGGCAGGCGCGCTGGTCACCACCTTCAAGGAGGAGACGGAAAGCGACCTGTTCGGCGAGCAGGCCGTGCTGTGCGGGGGAGTGACCGCCCTGGTCAACGCGGGATTCGAGACCCTCGTGAACGCGGGCTACCAGCCGGAGGTCGCCTACTTCGAGTGCCTGCACGAGCTCAAGCTCATCGTCGACCTGATGTACGAGGGCGGCATGAACGGGATGCGCTACTCGGTCAGCGACACCGCCGAGTACGGGGACCTGACCCGCGGCCCGCGGGTGATCGGCGCGCCGGCCCGCGCGGCGATGGACAAGCTGCTCGCCGACATCCAGTCCGGTGAGTTCGCCCGCGAGTGGGTGGAGGAGGACGACCGCGGCCGGCCGAACTTCGAGCGCCTCCGCGCCGCCGCGGCGGACAGCCAGATCGAGCAAGTCGGCCGCCCGCTGCGGCAGATGATGAGCTGGCTGAATGCCCCGGTCGGCGGAGAGGACGCCTGACGATGGGGGATCACGTAAGTTACGCGATCGCCTGCGTACCCGGCGACGGGGTCGGCCCGGAGGTCACGGCGGTAGCGCGGCGCTGCGTCGATGCCGTTGCCGCCCGCCGCGGCTTCGGAGTCGAGTGGCGCCCGTACCCGCTCGGCGCCCAGCTCTGGCGCAAGACCGGCGAGGTGCTGCCCGACAGCGTGCTTGACGAACTGCGGACCGCCGACGCGATCCTGCTCGGCGCGGTCGGCGACCCGTCCGTGCCGCCGGGCATCCTGGAGCGCGGGCTGCTGCTGCGGCTGCGCGCCGAACTCGACCTCTACGTGAACCTGCGGCCATCCAAGCTCCGCGCGGGCGTCGGCGGCGCGGTTGCCCGGCATCGGCTTGAGGACCTCGATCTGGTCATCGTGCGGGAAAACACCGAGGGCTTGTACGCAGGAGCCGGGGGGACCGTCCATCGCGGCACGATGATCGAGACGGCGACCGAAGAGTCGCTGAACACGCGAGGCGGCGTCGAGCGGTGCATCAGGTACGCGGCTGATCTCGCGGCGCGCCGCAGCGGCCGGCTGACCCTCGTGCACAAGACCAACGTGCTGGTGCACGCCGGTGACCTCTGGCTGCGCACGGCCCAGCAGGTAGCCGCGGACACCGGCGTCACGCTGGACTACGCGCACGTCGACGCGGCCTGCCTGTACCTGGTGGACAATCCGGCCAGGTTCGACGTGATCGTCACCGACAACCTGTTCGGCGACATCCTCAGCGACCTCGGCGCCGCGCTGACCGGCGGGCTCGGGGTCGCGCCGAGCGGGAACCTCAACCCGGACCGCACCGGCCCGTCGGTCTTCGAGCCGGTGCACGGCTCCGCCCCTGACATCGCCGGCACCGGGCGGGCGAACCCGGCCGGCGCGGTGCTGTCGGCCGCGCTGATGCTGGACCACCTGGGCGAGACGGCAGCGGGAGAGGACCTGGACGCCGCGGTGTCCGCGGTGCTGGAGGCCGGAGCGCCGGAAACCACTGACGGCTGGGAAGCGGCGCTTGACGCGGCGCTCTCGGCGACGGCGGCGCTCCGATGAGCGCCGGGGGGCCTGGCCTCACCGGGCAGGCGGGTACAGCGGGGCAGGCGGGCGCGGAGAAGGTCGAGATCTACGACACGACCCTGCGGGACGGCTCCCAGCAGGTCGGGCTTGACCTGACCGTCGCCGACAAGCTGCACGTCGCGGTGGCGCTCGACGCGCTCGGCGTGGACGTGGTGGAGGGCGGCTGGCCCGGATCCAACCCGAAGGACGCCGAGTTCTTCGCCCGGGCCGCCGACCTGCCGTGGCGGCACGCCAGACTCGCGGCATTCGGCGCGACCAGGCCGCCGCGGCGGAGCACCGCCGACGACCCGAACCTGCTGGCCCTGCTCGCGGCCAGGACGCCGATCGTGACGCTGGTGGGCAAGGCCTGGACCCTGCACGTCGACGAGGCGCTGCGCACCACCCGCGAGGAGAACCTGGCGATGGTGGCCGAGTCGGTGCGCTTCATGGCCGCCGAAGGCCGGCGGGTGATCTTCGACGCGGAGCATTTCTTCGACGGCTACCGCGCCGACCGCGGCTACGCCCTGGAAGTACTGGCGGCCGCCGCGGAGGCCGGCGCCGACACGCTCGCGCTCTGCGACACCAACGGCGGCACGCTGCCCGACGAGGCCGCCCAGATCCTCGGCGAGGTCGCCGCCGCCACCGGGGCGCGGCTCGGCGTGCACTTCCACAATGACGCCGCCTGCGCGGTCGCCAACTCGGTGATGGCCGTGGCCGGCGGCGCGCTGCACGTGCAGGGCGCCGCCAACGGCTACGGCGAGCGGTGCGGCAACGCCGACCTGTTCTCCGTGATCGCCGGCCTTGAGCTGAAGCGCGATCATGAGCTGCTGCCGCCTGGCCGGCTCGCGGCGCTGGCATCCACCGCCCGGACGATCGCCGAGCTCGCCAACCTGCCGTTCGAGTCGCGCCAGCCGTATGTCGGCTCGTCGGCGTTCACCACCAAGGCGGGCCTGCACGCGTCGGCCATCGCCCGGCGGCCTGATGCGTACTCCCACGTCGACCCGAGCCTGGTCGGCAACGAGGCGCGGGTGCTGGTCAGCGAGCTGGCCGGCCGCAGCAACGTGCTGGCCAAGGCGGCCGAGCTCGGCCTTGACCTGAGCGGCGACCCGGCGCTGGCCAGCACGATCCTGGACCAGATCAAGGACGCCGAGCACCGCGGATACGCGTTCGAGGCCGCGGACGCGTCGTTCGAGCTGCTGGTGCGCAGGACCGCGGGCGTGCTGCCCGCCTGGTTCGAGCTGGAGGGCTACCGGGTGGTGATCGAGCGCGGCGCCGAGCAGGACCGCAGCGAGGCGATCGTCCGGCTGCTGCTCGGCGAGCACCGCGTCGTCGCCGTCGGCGAGGGCGTCGGGCCGGTGCACGCGCTTGACCAGGCGCTGCGCCGTGGCCTGGCCGAGCTGTACCCGGCGCTGGCCGGCATCCGGCTGGTCGACTACAAGGTGCGGATCCTGGACGGCCGGGCCGCGACCAGCGCGGTCACCCGGGTGATGCTGACCTCGGCCGATCACGACGGCGAGTGGACGACCGTCGGCGTCTCCGATGACATCGTCACCGCGTCGTGGGAGGCTCTGGCCGACGGCGTCGCGTACGGCCTGCTCCGCGCCGGGGCGCCGCCGCTGGCCAGCCCCGAGCTCACTGCGTCCGGAGCGCCCGTCTAGCCACGAGGGATCCGTTCATCCTGATTTTGTCCTTTTTGCCCAGCCGATTCACCGGAGGCTTCTCGATGACCAGCAAGCTGCCGCGGCCGCGTTCCGGCCCGCTCACCACCGGCCCGTCCCGCGCGGCGGCGCGCGCGATGCTGCGTGCCGTCGGGCTCAGCGAGGACGACCTCGACCGCCCGCAAGTCGGTGTCGCCTCGTCCTGGAACGAGGTGACGCCGTGCAACCTGCACCTGAACGGGCTGGCCACCGCCGCCAAGGAGGGCGTCCGGCAGGCCGGGGCGGTGCCGTTTGAGTTCGGCACCATCGCCGTGTCGGACGGGATCTCGATGGGCACCGAGGGCATGAAATCCTCGCTGGTCAGCCGGGAGGTCATCGCGGACTCCGTCGAGCTGATGGTCAGCGCCGAGCGCTTCGACGCGCTGGTGGCCATCGCCGGCTGCGACAAGTCGCTGCCCGGGATGCTGATGGCCTGCGCGCGGCTGGACGTGCCCGCCGCGTTCCTGTACGGCGGCACCATCCTGCCGGGCTTTTACCGCGGCAGGTCACTGACGATCCAGGACGTGTTCGAGGCGGTCGGCGCGCACTCGGCGGGGGAGATGACCGACGGCGAACTGCACGACATCGAGCGCGCCGCCTGCCCGGGCGCGGGGTCGTGCGCCGGGATGTACACCGCGAACACGATGTCCGTGTGCGCCGAGGCACTCGGCATGGCACTGCCGGCCTCGGCCACCGCGCCCGCGGTATCCGCCGAGCGCACCGACCTGGCCCGCCGCACCGGCGAGGTCGTCGTCCAGGCGCTGGCGGCAGGCCTGCGCCCGCGCCAGATCATGACCCGCGCTGCGTTCCTGAACGCCGCCGCCGTGGTGATGGCCACCGCCGGCTCGACCAACGCCGTGCTGCACCTGCTGGCGATCGCCAACGAGGCGGAGGTCGAGCTGACCCTGGACGACTTCGACGCGGTCAGCAGGCGGACCCCGCACATCGTCTCGATGCGCCCGGTCGGGCGGTTCATCATGAGCGAGCTCGACCAGGCAGGCGGCCTGCCGGTGGTGCTGAAGGAGCTGCTGTCGGCGGGCCTCGTCGATGGCGACGCGCTGTCGGTGAACGGCAAGACGCTGGCGGAGAACGTGCAGGACGCGTTCGCCCCGGACGGCGATGTGGTCAGGGGGGTCAAGGACCCGTTCAAGCCGGACGGCGGCCTGGCCATCCTGCGCGGCTCGCTGGCCCCGAACGGCGCGGTGGTCAAGACCCCGGGCATCGAGACGCTGCGGTTCGAGGGCCGCGCGCGGGTGTTCGAGCGGGAGGAAGACTGCATGGACGCGGTCACCGCGCGCCAGGTCAATAAGGGTGACGCGCTGGTGATCAGGTACGAGGGGCCGAAGGGCGGCCCGGGCATGCGCGAGATGCTCGCGGTGACCGCGGCGATCAAGGGCGCCGGCCTGGGCCGCGACGTGCTGCTGGTCACCGACGGCCGGTTCTCCGGCGCGACCTTCGGGGCCAGCGTGGCGCACATCGCCCCCGAGGCGTTCGACGGCGGCCCGATCGCGCTGGTGCGGGACGGCGACGGGGTCGTGCTCGACATTCCCGGACGGCGCCTTGAGCTGCTGGTGGACGAGGCAGAGCTGGCCCGGCGGCGGGCGCTGTGGACGCGGCCGGCGCCGAACTACCGGACCGGCGCGCTGGCCAAGTACGCGGCGCTGGTGTCCGGAGCCGACCGGGGCGCGGTCTGCGAGGTGCCGGCCGGCCGGTGAGGGGCTGGTCCGGCCGGCCCGGCGCCGGCCCGGCGCCGGCGACCCGCGGTCCTTGATCCCGAAGGATTTGCGTCCTATATGGCGCCGGATCCTTCGAGATCATGGCCAGACGCCGGCCAGCGGCAGCGAGACGCCGGCCAGCGGCAGCGAGTCAGTAGGTCATCCGCATGAGCTTCCGGACGGAGTCCAGCGTGTCCTCGGCGAGAGCGGCAGCCTGGTCATTGCCGCGGCGGAGCACCGCCTGCAGGTACCCGCGATCGGCGGCTAGCTCGCGGCGCCGGGCCCGGACGGGGCGCAGGTGCTCGTTGACCGCGTCGGTCACGATTGCCTTGAGCCGGGCGGCCCCGCCGCTGCCGATCTCCTCGGCGACGGCGGCGGGCGCCCGGCGCTGGCACATCGCCGCCAGCAGGACGAGGCCTGCCACCGCTGGCCGGCCGGACGGGTCGTAGCTGATGTGCCGCAGCGCGTCCGTCCTGGCGCCCCTGATCAGCCGCGCCGTCTCGGTTTCGGTGGCCGACAGCGGGATCGCGTTGCCGCGGCTCTTGCTCATCTTCTGGCCGTCGAGGCCGGGCAGCAGCGGCACGGCGCCCAGCAGCGCGTCCGGCGGCTGGAAGAACGGGCGCTGCGGGCTATAGCGCTCGTTGAATCTGCGGGCAACGGTGCGGGTCAGCTCCACGTGCGGCAGCTGATCCTGGCCGACCGGCACAAGATTAGCCCGGCAGGCCAGGATGTCGGCTGCCTGGTGGACCGGGTAGGTGAACATCAGGGCGGACATGGCCTGGCCGCCGGTGGCTGCGAATTCCTCCTTGACCGTCGGGTTGCGGCCCACCTCGGCGACGCTCAGCAGGCTCAGGAACGGCAGCATGAGCTGATTCAGCGCGCCGACCTGACTGTGCGCGAAGATGGTCGCCCGGCCGGGATCCAGGCCGACGGCGAGGTTATCGGCGACGAGGCCGAGTACGTGGTCGGGCAGCGCGCCGCCGGTGTCGCGATCGGTGATCACCTGATAGTCGGCGACGAGCACGAGCACGTCCGCGCCGAGATCCTGCAGGCGGACCCGGTTCTGCAGGGTGCCGAAGTAGTGGCCGAGGTGCAGCGGCCCGGTAGGCCGGTCTCCGGTCAGGACGCGGAAGGACCGCGGGTCGAGGCGCAGTTCCGCCTCGACCTCGGCGCTTCTCGCGGCAGCCGCCCGGGTCGTGGCGCGCGGCCGGGCGGCTGGGCGCGGCCGGGCGGTGGCGCGTGCCTGGGTCGTTGCCCTGGCAGCGGGCTGCGTGGTGGCTGGCGGCGGCGCCGCGGTAACGATGCTGGACGGGGACATGGTGACCTTCCTCGGATGGGGCGGGAGGTCGCCACGGGACGGTCACGTCCGCTGAGACAGCTGCGGACCGCCACCGGGCGGCCCGCGCGTGCAGGATTGACTGGCCGCCTTACTGCGGCGGCCACCAGCACACGACAGCTGTATTCATGCTGGCCATGGTAGCAATCACAGCTCCACGACGTCGGCCACCACGCAGGTGATGTTGTCGGGGCCGCCGCCCTGGTTCGCCAGGTCGATCAGCTGCCGGACCACGTCATCGGGGTCGGCGACCGTGCTCAGCACCTGCCGGAGCCGGTCCGCGCTCACCACGGTGTACAGGCCGTCGGAGCACAGCAGGTAGCGGTCGCCCGCCTTGGCATCATGCAGCTGCAGGTCGGGCGCGGACTGCTTGCCGTCGATAGCCCGCAGCAGCAGCGATCGCTGGGGATGCGAGGCCGCCTCCTCCAGCGTGATGCGCCCCTCGTCGACCAGCGTCTGCACCAGCGTGTGGTCGTGCGTGATCTGGAAAAGCTCGCCGTCCCGCAGCAGGTAGGCCCGCGAGTCACCGATATGGACGAGGGCAAGCTGGGAGCCGGACCACAGCATCGCGGTCAAGGTGGTGCCGAGTCCCTTGAGTGACGGGTCGGTCTGCACGATCTGCTGCAGCGAGTCGTTGGCCTGATGAACCGCATGCTCAAGGGCGTTCAGCAGCTCGCCAGCCGGGAGCTCGGCGTCCAGCGGTCTCAGCGCCTCGATGGCGGCCGCGCTGGCGACCTCGCCCCCGGCGTGACCCCCGAGGCCGTCGGCGACGGCGAGCAGGCGCGCGCCCGCATAGGCAGAGTCCTCGTTGAGCTCGCGGTGCAGGCCGATGTCGGACCGCACGGCATAGCGGATTCCGAGGGTCTTGTGCGCATCAAGCATGGCAGCGTCCTTCCCGGACAGGTAGTCAATCAGAAAGGCGGCAAGGTCCCGCCGGGCAGCGGTGGCGGACTCGACGCCGGACCAGTACGCCGAGACTTCACCGGCGGCTGCCGGGGCCGGCAGCTCGCAGACCATCCGGATCCTGGCCAGCGGCATGCCGATCCGGCGCAGCCACGCCACCAGCAGGGCACGTTCCAGCTGCCCGGGGTCATAGAAGCGGTAGCCGGATACCGGGTCCACGTGAGCCGGGCGCAGCAGACCGAGTTCGTCGTAGAGGCGCAGCGCCTTCGGTGACAGCCGCGACGCCTTCGCGAACGAACCGATCGTCAGTAGGCCCATGCTCGCCTTCCTCGCGCCAGGCTGGCAGCCCGGCAAGCTCCAGGCTGCAGCTTCCCCCAGGGACAAGGTCAACTCCATCGCCTCGGGCGTGCCTACCAGGGTCGCATGCGGCGGCGACTACTTGCGCTGGCGGCCTGGTGGCCGGGTCAGCCCCCAGGTAAGCATCTCACCGGCGGTCACCCGGCGCCCGCGCACGCGGGGCAGTCGCCGCGGCGCGGGTGCTCGACCACGACCAGGTCGCCGGGCACCATCAGGTTGAGGCCGTATACCGCCCCGGGCGTGATCTGCGAGGACCTGGTCAGCAAGGCCATGGCGAGGTGCGCGGCCAGCTGCCCGGACAGGCCAGCGGACACGGCAGTGGCCGGATGGCCGGGCGCCCGCGGCAGGCCCCTGGCGAGATCGTCAGGATCGGCGGCCGGCAGGTCCAGCCGGGCCAGCTCACCGGCGCGCAGGCACTCCCAGCACGGACCGGTGCCCGGAGCGTAGGCGCCGACGGTGACCAGCGGCCCGTGATAGCCGCCGTCGACCCAGGGAACGCCCGCGGCCAGGCACGCCCGGTTCACCCAGATCCGGAGATCGTCGGGCTCGTCGGCGCACAGGGCAAGCAGGTCGCAGCCGGCCACGGCGGCCGCGCAGTCATCCATCGAAGCGAGCCGCAGCCGCTCGGCGGAGATCTCGATGTCCGAGTTCAGTCGCCGGAGGCGCGCCAGCGCGGCGTCCGCCTTCGGCTTTCCGAGGTCGTCCTCGGTGTAGAGGAACTGGCGGTTGAGGTTCGATAACTCGACCGTGTCGGCGTCGATGCAGTGCAGGCGCCCGACGCCGGAAGCGGCGAGCGCGAGTGCCGCCGCGCTCCCGGTGCCGCCGAGGCCTACCAGCACCACCCGGGCGTTCCGCAGGATGCGCTGTACATCCCACGGGCTACTGCGGGGCGCCAGGTCAGTCCAGCGGTAGTACTGCATGCTCCGGCTGTAGCGCTCCTGCTCACGGAGGGTGAAATCAGCGGGAACGGCGGCGGCCGCGTCCTCCACGTACCCGGCAACGATCAGCTCGTCCAGGGCGTCCCGGACGTCAGGCTCGGCAGCGTCCGGATGAGCCCGGCAAACTTGCCTGATGATGTGGGCTGGTTCGGAACTGCCATCGATCGCGCACAGCAGGCTCCACAGCCAGCCGCCAGGGTCCGTTATCTCGGCGGCGACGCCATGCACGCCGCCGCCGATCCGGATTTTCTCCCCGGCCGTACGGTACGGTGCGTGTTCAGCCTTAATCCGCGGCCAGTGCATTCGTGTTCTCCTGAGGCGGGACTGGATAGCGGAATGGCAGACGCGTGCGCCCGCTTGGTCGAATGCGGCTCTGCCGAGCGCATGCGACGATGCGCCCCAGGCGCAGGGCGTTGCGCCCTTAGGCGGAACTTGAGCAGAGCACGGTGGCCGTCTCGGTCTTCTCGAGCTTCCGGATCTTTATCCTCGTTTCCTTTTCCTTCTTCGGCACGCGCGTCACCTCTCGCCAGGAAAGCAGAACTAATCATGTGATTGCTGGTTAATCTATCGCCAATGGGGAGAGTTTGACCAGCCATTGCCGGGCCGAAGCTGATCTTCAGCCCGATGAGTTCGCGCATTCCGGACTCGCCCGAACGGGGCCGGCTGGCCCTGGCACCGATCTTTACTATCGGATATAATCACGCGCCAGAGAGATCAGCCGCCAGGCCGAGAGCCCGCATCGCCTTGCGGTAGGCGACAGCGACCGTGTCGAATTTCAGGTGCAGTTCCGCAGCCAGGTCGAACGGCACGCGGTCAGGCCGCTGCGACTCCACGATCACCTGATCCTGCCCGAAGATCGTATTCTCGAATTCCCGGATGACCTGATCCGGCTGGCCGAAATTATAGTTGCGGCCAATGACCACGTAACCGGCGCAGCGGTTGGCCGCCACCGGCTGCGCCGCGAAGAGGTAGACCATGCCGCGCTGGCCGCCCCAGTCCAGCCTCAGCACGATGGTGTAGGGCAGGTGCAGCTCATACCGGCTGCGGCGCTCCGGCGGCGTGGCCTGCTCATTGCCGAACACCGGGAAGTCGTCGGTGTTCGGGGCTTCGGGCCGGACGATCGAGTAGCGCAGCACATGGCCCTCCGTGCGCACCTCATGACGCGGGACGACGGGCCGGGCCGGGTCACCGAGTAAGCCAGGATGCACCCACGGGAAATGGCCGAAATCAGTAAAGTTCTCGACCTGCCGCGCGGCGTCAGACTGCCATCGATAGGGCCCGGCGGACACGACGGCCCAGCTGTCGTCCCGCAGTTCGGGCACCTCAGGCAGCGGCCAGCGCGGCTCTCGCAAGGCGACCCAGAGGAGGCCGTAGCGCTCCTGAATTTTGAACGCGGCAACCCGGGCTTTAGCGGGCACGCGAGCGGGATCCTCGAGCTGCGGGATCGCTACGCAACGGCCGTCGGCCGCATAGCGCCAGCCATGGTACGGGCAGACGATCTCGTCGCCGCTGACCCGGCCGAGCGAAAGGGCCGTTCCCCGGTGCACGCACAAATCGGACATTGCCCGCGGCTCACCGCCCGGGCCGCGCCACAGCACGAGGGACTCGCCAAGCAGCTCAGCCTGCGCGGGCGCGTCACCGACTTCGCCGCTGTAGGCCACCGGATGCCAGCACGCCCGCTGTGCCTGCATATCCGCATAGACACCGGGTGCCGCCACGCCGTGCCTCCGCCCCGCCGCAGCGTCCCGGCCGCGGGAGCGTGCCCGTTACCGGCAATGCGGTCATGTCAGGAGGCTAGCTGCCGCCGCGCCCGGTGGCCGGCCCGGCACCTCCGGAACCACTCACAGCCCGGAAGATTGTAATGATCAAGTCACAATTCGCAATCGTTGCACTTGTGCTGAGTACCGGGTCTGCGGGATGCTGTCACGCGATCAGAGGCCGCGAATCGTCAAGAGCGGGAGTATCCCGGTTGATACCTAGCCTTATCGGCGCGGGCCGGCTGTTAGCCGATCCGGGCGCACAGCTGCCGCGCCAGCGCAGCGGGCCGCCGTCTCGCCGGCGCCCGGGCGCCGGCCCGGGCAGCGCCGCGCGGCTTGCCCCGGCAGCGCTCACAGCTGCGCTGGCCCTGGCGGCGGCAGGCTGCACTGGCGGCCAGGCCAGCGTGCGGCTGCCGCCGAAGACCAGCGTCCGGTCACCGGCACCACTGCAGCTCGCTGACCGGCCCGGCCCGCGCCAGCAGGTGATGGCCGCCTACGCCGGCTACTGGCAGGCCAGCGATGACGCGGTGAATGCCGGTAACCCGCGGCTGGCGCGCCGGATCCTGGCCCCCTACGTGCCGGCCACCGCCATTCCCGGGCTGATCGCGGCGCTCAGGCAGGACTGGGACTCTCATTCCGTCGCCGACGGGAACCCGGTCCTGCACATCCTGAGCGTCCAGGTGCGAAAGAGCAGGGCGACCGTGCACGACTGCGTCGACCTGAGCCACGCCGGCCTGAAGAACGCCCGCACCGGACTGGCCCTGCCGCACAGCTTCGGCAGCGCGCGGGCGAACTATTACGCCAGCCTCGTCCTGCGCGGCGGCAGCTGGCTTGTCAGCAACCTCGTCCCGGTGGTGGCGCCATGCGATTCCTGAAGCACCTGGCACTGGCCGTTTCGATCGCGGCCGTGATCATCCTGCAGGCAGTGCCGCCGGCGGTGGCCGGGGCCGGCGGCGCCCCGCCTGGCTGCCGCGTCGTCAGGACGCCCACCGGCTGGGTGGTCGTCTGCGGTAACGGCGGCAGCGGGCCCGGTGGCCCGGGCGGAGGCGGCGGAGGCGGCGGCGGTGATACCTGCAAGCTGGACGCGCTGCCGGCTGGCTACCCCGATCCCTATCCGGCGCCCAAGGGCGAGAAGTGGATGTGGATCGTCTGCCAGGTCACCGAGCAGACCGGGCTGGTCCTCGTCCCGGACGGGGCGACCACCGCGGATCCCGGCGTCACCCCTCAGGAGCTACTGCAATGGGCGCTGGCGGATCTGTCGGTGCCGTTGCCTGCCCCGGCGACAGCGCCGCCGCGCGGGCATGCCGGGCTTGTCGGGCTGGCTGAGTGGGTGTGGCTGCCTGCCGCCCAGTGGCGTCCGGTCACCGCGCAGGTCTCCGTCGGGCCGGTGTGGGCACGGGTCACCGCGGTGCCCAGCAAGATGACGATCTCGCCCGGCGGCGGCCTTCCTGGCGTCTCCTGCACCGGCCCGGGGACGGCGTACGATCCGAGGCTCCCGGCGAGCGCGCAGCATACCGACTGCTCCTACACCTACGACCAGTCGTCCGACCTGCAGCCAGGGCACGCCTACCAGTCCTCGGTGACGGTCACCTGGACCGCCACGTGGACAGGGTCGGGAGGCGCGGGAGGCGTCGTGAACCCGCCGCTCCAGGAGACCACCACCTTCGGTGTCCGCATCGCCGAGGGGCAAGCCCTGGTGACCGGAGGCGGCCGGTGAGCACTGGCCACCCGGCCCCCGGATTCGGCACCGCCTATCACCCTGAGCCGGAGCTGCCGCCCAATGGCCGTGCAGGCGGGCCGCAGCCCGGCCAGCTGCGCGGGCTGCCGCGGCGCCGCCGCCCGGCGATGATCGCGCTGGCGGTCGCCCTGGTCGGAGCCGGGGTCCTGGTCTCGGCCGGCCTCTACCAGCGGGCCAATCATCAGGTACCGGTAGTGCTGGTGACCACTGCCGTGCCAGCCGGCCAGGTGATCACCTCTGCCGACCTGACGACGACGACCATTGCCGCCGGCCCGGGCATCCAGGTCATTCCGGGCCGCCAGCTGCAGCAGGCAGTCGGCCACGTCGCGGCCACGGCGCTCGTGCCGGGCACGCTGCTGGCCGCATCGGACCTGACCACGTCGCAGCCGCCTGGCCCCGGCCAGCAGCTTGTCCCGGTCGCGGTCCGGCCGTCCTCGCTGCCTGCCAGCGGGCTGTTCCCCGGTGACCAGGTGCTGGCGGTCGCCACCCCCGGCGCGCAAGGGCAGGCGGGCACCACCGGCACGGCGCCGGTGCTGACCCATCCGGTGCCCGGCGTGGTGGAGAAGGTCAATAGCGTTCCTGACCAGGACGGCTTCGATGTCGTTGACCTGCTGGTGCATGACCAGGACGCGGTCGCGCTCGCGGAGCAGGCATCCACCGCCCAGATCGCCCTCATCGTCACCGCGCGGAGCCCCTGATGGCGCTGTATGCGCTCGTGTCGGCGGGCGGATCACCGGGCGTGACAACCGCGGCGCTAGCCCTTGCGCTTGGCTGGCCGTCCCAGGTCATCCTCGCCGAATGCGACCCCAGCGGGGGCGACATCCTGGCCGGGCTCTTCGCCGGCCACGTGCCGGCCACCCGCGGCCTGCTCAGCCTCGCGTTCGACGCGGGCCGCGGCGCCGACGCCGCCGCCCGGGGGCTGTGGCCGCAGCTGATCGAACTGGACGACGCCCGCGAACGGTTCCTGCTCGCCGGGATCTCCGACCCCCGGCAGGGCGCCGGTCTCGCCCCGGCATGGCCCGCGCTGGCCACCGCCTTCTCCTCGCTTCCGGCGGACGTGATCGCTGACTGCGGCCGCCTCGATGCGGGCGACGGGCCGCTGTCGGTGATCGCCGCGGCGAGCGTCGCCGCCCTGGTACTGCGCCCGTCGCTGCGCCAGGTGGCCAGGGCACGGCCGCGGATTGAGATGCTCGGCCAGCTCCTCGGCGGGCTGCAGCGCGTCACGCTGCTGCTGGCGGGGGAGGGGACTCATTCACCCCGCGAGGTCTCCAAGGCCCTCGGCGTGCCGGTCGCCGGCACGCTGCCGGATGATCGCAAGACCGCCGGCGTGCTCTCCGATGGCGCCGGCAGCCGGCGCAGCCTGCACGCACGGCCGCTGCTGAGGGCAGCCGCGGTCACCGGGCGCACGCTGCGCGGCCTGGCCGCGGCGGCAGCGCCGGACGCCGCAACGGGAACCCAGGGCCTGGCCGCCCCCGGCCTGGCCGGGGGCGGTTCNNGGCGGTTCCGTGACCGGCCTGGGGCCGCGGCCATGACCGAGTTGCGCTGGCCGGTCTCGGCGGGGGAGGCGGACGGGCACCGGCAGCCGCCTGCACTCGCCAGGCCGCCGAGGATAACCGGCGGCGGGCCCGCGGACCCGCGCCTGCAGCAGGGCGTGGCCGAGGTTCATGCCATGGTGGCCAGCAGGCTTGAGGATGGCGCGCCGCCCGAGACGATCCTGCCGCTGATCCGTGATGCCGCCCGGGTCTGGGCCGAACGACGGGTCAGGGCGGGCGCGCCGGTGCCGTCGCCGGCCGACAGGGAGGCGCTGGCGCAGGCTGTCTACGACCAGCGGTACGGCCTCGGGCCGCTGGCCGGCTACCTGCGGGACCCGGCCGTGGAGAACATCGACATCAACGGCTGCGATCAGGTGTGGGTGACCTACGCCACCGGGGAGCGGGTGATGGCGCCGCCAGTCGCCGCGAGCGACGAGGCGCTGGTCGACATGATCCGCAACTGGGCGGCCCGCGGCGGCCAGACCGCGCGGGACTTCTCGGCCGGCGCGCCGCTGGTGAACGTGGCGCTCACCGGCGGCGCGAGGATGACCGCCACCATGTCGGTAACGCCGCGGCCGTGCGTGTCGCTGCGCCGGCACGGCTATCTCGACGTCACCCTGGCGAAGCTCGTCCAGCTCGGCACCATGGACCCGCCCACCGCCGCGTTCCTGTCCGCGGCGGTCAGGAGCCGGCACAACATCATCGTCACCGGCGGCGTGAACTCCGGCAAGACGACCCTGCTGCGCGGCCTGGCCAGCGAGATTCCGCCCGGTGAGCGGGTGGCCACCCTGGAGTCCGAGTACGAGCTGTTCCTGCATGACATGCCCGGCCACCCGGACGTGATCGCGTTCGAGGCCAGGGAGGCGAACTCCGAAGGCGTCGGCGCCATCACGCTGCATGACCTGGTCGCGCACGCGCTCCGGCACAATCCGCAGCGCATCCTGGTCGGCGAGGTCCGGCGGTCCGAGATCATGCCGATGCTGGAGGCGATGAACTCGGGCCAGGACGGCTCCATGTGCACGCTGCACGCCAACTCGCCGGGCGAGGCATTCGACCGCATCCTGATCCTCGGCCTGCGCGGCGGCCTGGCCCTTGCCGAGCGCGCCATCCACGTACTCGTCGGGATGGCGGTTGACCTGATCGTGCACGTGCGCAAGCGGTACGACGGCAGGCGGACGCTGCGGTATGTCTCCGAAATCCTCGAGGTCATGCCGCCGGGCGATACCGACCGGCCAGCCGTCAACAGGCTCTTCCTGCCCAACGGGCCGGGCGGCCAGGCCGTCGCCGCCCACACCCCGTCACCGCGGATGCTGGCGAGACTGGAGGCAGTCGGCTTCCAGGCCGCCATGCTCGACCGGCAGCGCGGCATGGCCCGGGCGGAGGGCTGGCGATGACCATTTTCGCCGCCTGCGGCGGTGCTCTCATCGCGGCCGGGCTCGTGCTCCTTGTCAGCGAGCTCACCAGGCGCGCCCCGGCGCCGGGAACGCCGCCGGGATCTCGCGCGCTGCGTGCCATCGTTCCCGGGGTCTCGGCCCGGCGGTGGCTGCTCGCACTCGTCGCCTTACTCGCGGTGCTGGCAATCACGCGATGGCCGGTGGCGGCGATCGTCGCCGCGGCTGCGGTGATCTTCCTGCCGAAGCTCACCTCCGGCAGGGACCAGCGGCGGCGGACCGCGACGCTGGAAGCACTGGAGCAGTGGGCACGGCGGCTTGCCGACATGCTCACCGCCAGCCGGGCACTGGAGGACGCGCTGGAGGCGAGCGCCCGCTCCGTCCCCGACGCCATCGCCGGGCCGGTCGGCGCCCTCGCCCGCCGCCTGTCGGCCCGGACCGGCACCGAGGCGGCGCTGCGGGCCTTCGCCGCCGATATCGACGATCCCGCGGGGGACCGCCTCGCCGCGGCGCTCATCATCGCGACCAGCCGCCGGGGCGGCGGGGCGCACGCCGTGCTCAGCGCTCTTGCCGAGATGCTCGGGCGGGACGTCGCCGCCCGCAGGGAGATCGAGGCGGAACGGGCGCAGCACACGACGACCGTCAGGTGGATCACGATCTTCGTCTGCGGCTTCACTGTCTTCGCGGTGCTCAATCGCGCTTACTCCGCGCCCTTCGGGACGCTGCCAGGGCAGATCGTGCTTGCCCTGGTGGCCGGCATGTACGCCATCGGGCTGGCCTGGCTGCACCGGCTCGGCAGTATCCCGGCGGCCGGCCGGTTCCTCGATGCCCCCGCGGCGCCGGTCTCGCCGGCCGCCATCCCGGCGGCCCGGCCGGTCCCAGGGAGGCCGCGGTGAATCTGTGGCTGGTAGCCGCCGGAGTGCTGGCCGGGCTCGGTTTCTTCCTGGTCGTCCGCGAGCTGCTGCCGGCGGGCACGCGGCTGGAGGCCGCGCTGGCCAGGCTCGAGGCGGGCACCGGCGCGGCCGGCGCTGAGCCGACGTCCCGGCAGGCCGCCCGCCGGCTCAGCGCGGCGGCGCCCTGGCTGCCGGTACCGCGCCAGGACCTGGAAATACTCGGCCAGGACCGCGAGTCCTGGCTGGCCAGCAAGATCGCCTGCGGCGCGATAGGCCTCGCCGTGGTGCCGGTGCTGGCCGGGCTGCTGACGCTGGCAGGCGGCCGCCTGCCGTGGGCGCTCCCCGCCGCCGCGTCACTGGCCTTCGGCGCGGCCATGTTCTTCGCCCCCGACTTCGTCACGAAGGTCAACGCGGCCGAGAAGCGAGCCGACTTCCGGCACGCGCTCACTAGCTATCTCGATCTGGTCTCGCTGGAGCGGGGAGCCGGCGCCGCGCCCACCGAGGCACTGGAGGCCGCGGCCGGAATCGGCGGTGGCTGGGCGTTCGAGCGAATCTCCGCCGCCCTCGATGAAGCGCGCAAGGCCGGCCTCGCTCCCTGGGCCGGCCTGGCCGACCTGGCCAGCCAGACCGGCGTGGCCGAGTTGGCCGACCTGGCCGACATCGCCGGCGTCGCTGGGCAGGAAGGCGCGCGCATCATTGACACGCTGAGCGCCCGTGCCGCCTCCATGCGCGCCCAGGCGCTGGCCGCCGACCGTGCCAAGGCCGGCTCGCGCAGCACCACGATGGTGATCCCGATCGCCTTGCTGGGCACCGGCTTCCTGCTGCTCATGATCTTCCCCGTTGTCTACCGCACGCTAGGAGCGGGATAGTCCCGCCCGGACCCGAGGAGGCCCCGTGAATGACCCGTTGTGGACCGCGGTCAGATACCTGCTGCTGCGGGCACGCGCCCGCGCCCGCGCCGCGCTGGACGGCCAGCCCGAATCTGGCGCGATCACGCTGGAGTGGATTGTGATCGCCGGGATCCTCGTGGTCGCGGCCATCGCGGCCGGCGTCGTCTTCACTGCCGATATCAAGAAATACGAGGCGAAGATCCCCTAGCCATGCGAGCAATCCGATACCGGAGACGGGGCCGCGGCGACCATGGCGCGCTGACCCTGAGTTACGTGATCATCGTGCCGGTCTTCCTGGCCGCGGTGATGGTCATCGTCCAGACGTCGCTGTGGTACCTGGCGCGGCAGGCGGCGCTCGCCGCCGCCCGCCAGGGTGCCGACGCCGCGCGGGTGCTCAATGCACCGCTGAACGCGGGCCCGAGCACTGCTCTCGCGTTTGCCCGCTCGTCGGCTTCCGGCTACCTGCTAGCGCCCTCGGCCTCTACGGCGGGCAGCAGCGAGGCCACCGTCGAGGTGACGGTGACCGGCCAGGCACCGTCCCTGGTACCCGGCATCGTCATCAAGATCACGCAGGTCGCCAGGGCGCCGGTCGAGCAGTTCACCACGCCATGACAGCCCAGGAGCACGACATGAGAGCAGGCCCGCCGTGCCGTGATCGCGGCAACGCGGCCCTTGAGCTCGTGATCCTCGCGCCCGTGATCCTTTTCTTTCTCGGGCTGATGATCGCGGCCGGGCGGACATCGATTGCCCAGGGGTCCGTGGACGCCGCTGCCCGCGACGCCGCCCGGCAGGCATCCATCTCCCGTACCCCGGCCACGGCCCAGACGGCCGCGCTCGCCAGCGCGCGGATAGCGCTCGGCCAGGACGCCATCGACTGCGCGCCGATCGTGACAGTCAACGTGTCCGGCTTCGCAGTCCCGGTGGGGCTGCCCGCGCAGGTCACCGCGCAGGTTACCTGCCGGGTATCCCTGTCTGACCTGCTCGTCCCCGGCATGCCGGGGAGCAAGACGCTGACGGCGACCTTTACCTCGCCGCTCGATCCCTACCGGGCCCGGTGACCGCCGCGATGAACGTCGCGGTGATTGTCACAGGGACTGTCACAGGCCGGGCGGCACTATCGAGCGGCGGCACAGCACAAGATGAACCTGATCACTGGAGGTCGCGTATGAGCCGGCCGGGCCGGGCGTGGCGCGCTCACGCAAGCGTGCGCGGCCTCGCCGGGCTAGTGCGGGCCGGGCGAGTGCGGACCGCGCGGGCCGGGCGATGCGACCGCGAGCGGGGCTCTATCACCCTGATGCTGGCCGCCTTGTCGGTAGCGCTCATCGCGCTGGCCGGAATCGTCATCGATGGCGGCGCCAAGCTGAGGGCTGCCGAGAACGCGGACGCCGTCGCGCAGGAGGCGGCCCGCGCGGGAGCGGGGATCGTGAATCAGTCCACGGCCTACTCGACAGGGACTTTCGTCGTTGACCAGAGCCAGGCCATCACCGCGGCCCGCGCCTACCTGGCCGCCGCGGCCCGCGCCTACCTGGCCGATGGCAGCCTGCAGGGCTCGGTGGCCGCGCAGGGAACGGAATCCATCCGTGTCACGGTCACTGTTTCCGAGCCGACCAGCGTTCTTTCGATCATCGGCATTGACTCGATGCGTTCGACCGGCGCGGCGACCGCCTCGCTGGTAACCGGCGTGACGGGACCAGGCGCATGACCGGGCGCAGGAAAGGCCGCCGGGTGGTCTCGGCCGTGCGCGGGCTGACCGCCCTGGTCACGCTGCTCCTACTGGTGGTCGGCCTGCCGGCGGTGCTGTACCGATTCGGCGGCAGCCCGGTCCCGGGCCGGCTCCCGTCCTTGCATCAGGTGAGCGCAGCGCTGCTGCACCGCGATAGCGGATCGCTGTTCCTTGGCGTCGTGCGAGATATCAGCTGGATCGCCTGGGCGCTTTTCAGCCTGGCGGTGATCACCGAGACGCTGGCGGCGGTGCGCGGCCGGCAGGCCCCGCGGCTGAGGCTTGGCAGCCTGCAGAATATGGCAGGCCAGCTGGTCGCGCTCGCCGCCCTCACATTCACTAACCCGGCCACCGCGATGCTCGCCGCGGCGCCGGCCATGCCTGTCGCCATGGCCCCCGCATTCTCGGCGCAGGCCGGCGGTCCAGGCACTCTCGCCGCGGCGCAGCATGACCTCGGTGCCGATGACTTCGGTGCCCATGACTTCGGTACCCATGACTTCGGTGCCCATGACCTCGGTAACGGTGACTTCGCGGCCTATCCGGCCGGGGAGCAGGCCACCGGAAATCAGTCCGTCAGTCCGCCGGCAGTTCCACAGGTGATGAGCATGGCTTCCTACCAGGGGGTGGTCGTCCGTCCGGGTGAATGCCTGTGGACGATAGCCCAGCGCTATCTCGGCGACGGGGACCTGTATCCCGAGATCGTGAAGCTCAACATCGGGCACGCGATGGGCGACGGTCAGGTATTCAGCGACCCGTCCGTGGTCTGGGCCGGGTGGGTTCTGCAGCTTCCCGCGACCGCGAGCCCGGCGCAGCAGCCCCCGCCGAGCCACCCTGCTCATCATCCTTCTCATCCGTCCAGGGATCATCGCTTCAGCCGTCCGCATCCGGCGGCCAGCCAGGCCGGGTCGCTGGGAGACTCCGCCGATCCGACCGGGTACAACCCGCCGGCCGGCCGCGTGGCAGCGCAGCCGCCTCCCATCACACAGCAAGAGGAAGTCCCGCCGATCGAGGTGTTCGCCGCCGGGATGCTGGCCGGCGGCGTCATGGTGTCGCTCGCGCGGATGCGTCACCGCCAGCGCCAGTCAAGGCGGCCAGGGCGCAGGATACCGATGCCGGCTAGCGCGCCCGTCATGCAGGCTGAGCAGCGGCTGCATGCGATCAGGCCGCCGCAGGCGGCTACCACGCTCAGGACGGCGCTCGGCGAGCTCGGCACCGGCCTTGCATCGTCGGGCCAGCAGCTGCCCGACATCGCCGGCATCCATCTCACCAGTTCCGCCATGGAGCTGCTGCTGGCATCACCGGCCAGCGAGCCGCCGCCGCCGCCGTTCAGCGTGCCGGGCGGGCGCCAGGGGATGGCGTGGCACCTGCCGCTGCCGGCCGGCGCGGAGCCGCAGGCCGGCCCGCACCCGGCCGCGCACGGCGATCTCCTGCCCGGGCTGCTCACCGCGGGCATCGCCGACGACGGCGGCGGGTACCTGCTGGTTGATCTTGAGCACCTGCGGGTCACGACCGTCGACGGCCCGCCGCGGCTGGTGAACCGGGTCCTCGCAACGGCTGCCGCGGAGCTCGCCACCAGCGAGCTGGCCGGCTGGTACGACCTCATCATCTGCGGATACAGCGAACTTGAGGTGACCGAGGGCCGCGCGACGACCTGCGACAACCTTGATGAGGCGCTCGACCTCCTCGCTGCCAAGGCCGTCACCCTCCAGCGCAGGCTGGCCGACGGCGGCCCGGTCGACGTCCGTTACCGCCGCATTGCCGAGCCGGATGATGAGGACTGGGCGCTTTACCTGCTCGTCAGCCGGATCCCGCCGACGGCGGCGCAGCTGTCTTTCCTGATCGACATCACCAGCGAGCCGGGGGGGATCGCGGCGCTGGTGCCCGGTGGCACCGGCAGTCCAGGCGGGTCGGCCGCGCCCTCCAGCCTGCTGCTTTCCTCCGACCCGGACCGGCCAGGCGGGATCGCCGCGCAGATCTCCCCGTTGCAGCTCGAGGTCAGGCCGCAGGCGCTAACGGAGGAGGACTACGAGTCGATCGTCAGCCTGTTCGACACGGCTGCGCAGTCCGGCGACGTCGCCCCCGACTTTCCGCCCTATGACGGCTCCTCCTGGACTGCGGCAACGAGCTCTCCGGGCTGGGCAGAAGAGCTGGACGGTGATCAGGGGTCCGGGCTGGACCGCGACACGATACCCGGATCGTTCGATGATCAGGGGTCCGGGCTGGACCGCGACATGGTACCCGGATCGTTCGGCGATCAGGCATTCGAGCTGGACGGTGACACGCTGGCCAGGTCGTTCGGGGATCAGGGGTCCGGGCTGGACGGTGACACGGTACCCGGCTCGCTCGGCGATCAGGGGTCCGGGCTGGACGGTGACACGCTGGCCAGGTCGTTCGGGGATCCGGGATCCGGGACAGACGCCCCGGCCGGCCGCCAGCATGCCGCGGAGACAGCCGCCGGGGGCTCGCCGGACCTGGCCGCCGTCCCGGCGCCGGCCGGGACGCTGCGGATCGGGATTCTCGGCTCGTTTACCATCAATGGCGCCTCCGGCGCGCTGCTTCCTGCGCAGAGCCAGCTGATCCTGGCGCTTGCGCTGAACGGGCCGGTCGGGCTGTCGAATCCCCAGCTCGGCTACCTGCTCGGCGCCGATCCGGATCACCCGAAGCCCAGTGACTCGCTCCGGCAGCTCATCGCGCGGACGCGCCGCCAGCTCGGGCCGGCCCCCGGCGGCGCGGAATGGATCGTCCACCTCGGCGGCGGCCAGTACTCGCTGCACCCGGAGGCACGGTTCGACTGGGCGGACTTCAGCGCTCTCGCCGAGCACGGCCTGGCGGCCAGGGATGCCAGCGGGCTGCGGGAGGCCCTGACGCTGGTCCGCGGGCAGCCGTTCACCGGCTGCTACCACTGGTGGCTCGATCTGGCCTTCGCGGAGACGGTCCGCGCGCAGATCGTCGACGCCGCCGAGATGCTTGCCTCGCTGGAACTCGCCTCCGGGGATCCGTCCGCGTCCGCTCGCGCCGCCCGGGCTGGACTGGCCGGTGACATCGCCGCAGAGCAGCTGTGGCGGGCACTGATGCGCGCCGAGCATGTTGCCGGCAACCTGTCCGGTGTCCGCGAGGCGTGGAACCACTGCCTCGGGGTGATCGCCGACATCGCACCGGCTGGCGAGCCTCATCCCGATACCGCGGCGCTTTATCAGGAGCTCCTGCGCAGCGCCACGTCATCGCGGACCACCTCACGTACCTGACATGTCATCGCGGACCACCTCACGTACCTGACCGGTCAGCGGGAGGGCACGCAGGCCGGGGCGGCGCTAATGCCGCGTCAAGACAGCCAGGGGCGGCGTTAAGATCGCGTCAAGATCCGCTGCGATCGGCCAGGTCAGCAGTGAACTGGAACCGATATGAACAGTTCACCGGGGCGCCGCGGGCTCGCGGCGCCATATGCCCTGCCCACTGGCTTCGCTGCACTGCTCATGATCGGCGCCGCCGCGGCGGCGCTGCACGGCAGCCTTCCGGCCGGCGCGGTGCTCGTGCTCGCGGCCATCGTCGTCGCGGTCGGCTCCATGGTCGCCGAGCCTGCCGTCGCGCCCCTGCTGGGGTTGATCGGATGGCTCACCGCCGTCGGCTTCTCCCGCCCGCCGTACGGCCAGCTACGGCCCGCCGGGCCGCCGGCCGTGCATGCGGTGGTGGTGATGGCGGCTTGCGCCGTGGCAGGAGCCGCGATCGGCCTGATGGTGCGGCGCGCTGTTTCTTCGTACAGACTGTGGAATGTGGACGTCTCCGGCGATGGCTCGCCAGCGGGCGCCGCAGATCCCGGCATCCCTGCCGGGGAGGTCGGCGCGCGTGAGATCGGCACGCCGGCGCCTGGCATGCTCGAGGCCGGCACCCGCGAGTCCGGCTTGCACGACGCCGGCATCCACGGGGCCGGCTTGCACGAGGCCGGAGCGCCGGGTCGCGGCACGCCGGAACGCAGGCTGCGCCAGCGCGTCCGCCGGGCGGCTGCCCAGGGACTCTGGGCGCGGGCCGACGAGACGCCCGCCGGCAGGCTGCCGAATCTGTCCGGCGTCATCGGCACCAGGAGGCGGCTGGCCGGAGTGCTGCTGGCCGCCGGGCTGCCCCTGCTGACCGCTGCGCTCGTGGCCGGCCAGCCGCATCTCGGCCTTGCCGATGACTTGCTGATCTACCTGGTCGCGGTGGTGGCGATCGCCGTGGTCGGCGGCTTCTGGCCGGCGGTGCTCGGCGCTGTCACCGCCAGCCTGCTGCTCAACTGGTACTTCACCAAGCCGCTGCACACGCTGACGATCGCCGAGCCCCGGAGCCTGCTGGCCCTGCTGCTCTTCGTCACCGTGGCGGTGACCGTCAGCAGCGTGGTGCACCTGGCCGCTTGCCGGGCGCTCCAGGCGGCCCGCAGCGGCGAGGATGCCGCGTCCCTGCTGGCGCTCGCCCAGACAGTTCTCGGCGGAGCCGACACCCCGGCGGCCGTCCTTGAGCACCTCACCAGCATCTGGCAGGGCCGGGCCGAGCTTGCCGAGCAGGTCCGCGAGCAGTGGATCAGGGTCTCCGTGCGCGGGATCGCGCCGGAGTCCGCCGCTGTCACCAGGGTGGAGATGCGGCCGGGCCTGGCGCTGCTGGTGGCCGGGCAGTCCCGGCCGCTGAGCGCGCGGATGCTGGACGGCTTCGCCGCGCAGGCGGCGGCCGCACTCGACCGGGACCGGTTCCGCACGCAGGCGGCGCAGGCGGAAGCGCTGGCCGAAGGCAACAGGATGCGCACGGCGCTGCTCGCGGCGGTCAGTCATGACCTGCGCACTCCGCTGGCGTCCATCAAGGCCAGCGTCAGCACGCTGCGCCAGACGGACGTGCAGTGGACGGCTGCTGACGAGGCAGCCCTGCTCGCGACCATCGAGCAGTCCGCGGACCGCCTGGACGCGCTGATCGGCAACCTGCTCGACATGAGCCGCCTGTCCACCGGCTCGCTGCAGCCGTTCCTGCGGCCGACGGCGATCGACGAGGTAGCGCCGGTCGCGCTCCGCGGGCTCGACGAGGGCATGAACGTGCAGCTGTCGGTGCCGGACGGCCTGCCGCTGGTGCGCACGGATCCTGGCCTGCTTGAGCGGGTCCTTGCCAACCTGTTCGCCAATGCGCTGGCCTACTCACCGCCCGGCCAGCCGCCGGCCTTGTACGCGCGGCAGGCGGGCGAGACCGTGATCCTTGACGTCGTTGACCACGGCCAGGGCGTGCCGGACGAGCTGAAGCCGCGCATGTTCGAGCCATTCGAGCGGCTCAGCGCCAGGAACTCCGGTACCGGGGTGGGCCTCGGGCTGGCCGTCGTCAAGGGCTTCATCGACACGATGGGCGGCTCGGTCGCCGCCGCCGACACCGAGGGAGGCGGCCTCACGATGCGGGTGACGCTGCCCGTCGCCAGCCTCTCCGCGAGTTCCGCCGTGGCAGCCGAATCGTGACCCGCGTGCTCGTGATCGACGACGAGGCACCCATCCTGCGGGCGCTGCAGATCAACCTGACGGCGCGCAGCTACGAGGTCAGCACCGCCGCTGATGGCGCATCGGGCCTGGCTGCGATGGCCAGGGACCACCCCGACGTGCTGATACTCGATCTCGGCTTGCCGGACATGGACGGCACGGATGTCATCAGGGGCGTCCGCGGCTGGACGTCAACGCCGATCATCGTGCTGTCGGCCTGGGGCCAGGAGAGCCAGAAAGTGGCCGCCCTCGACGCCGGCGCCGATGACTACGTCACCAAGCCATTCGGGATGGATGAGCTGCTCGCCCGGCTGCGCGCGGCTGTCCGGCGAGCCACCCGGGCGCCCGATGAGCCGGTGGTGGTCACTGCCGACTTCACTGTCGACCTTGCCGACAAGCGCGTGACGAGGAATGGCAGCGATGTACGGCTCACTCCTACCGAATGGCAGCTGCTCGAGGTGCTCGTTCGCCATCATGACCGGCTGGTGACGCAGCGGCAGCTCCTGCAGGAAGTCTGGGGGCCGCGGTACGAGACAGAGGGCAACTACCTCCGCGTTTATGTCGCCCACCTGCGCAGGAAGCTGGAACCCGACCCGTCAAGGCCGCGCTACCTGCTCACCGAGCCCGGCATCGGCTACCGGTTCACCGGCGCCGAGAAGAGCCGGTCAGTCCGGACCTGAGGACCGCAGCTCGTAGACCGGGTTGTAAATCGTCAGCTCGCCCTTGATCCGGGCGACGCGCCCGTGCACGACAATGCGGCGGCCCGGGCTGATACCGGGAATATCGCGCCTGCCCAGCCAGATGAGGGTGACGTTGCCGCTGCCGTCCCAAAGATCGGCCTCCATGGTCAGGCTCGGCCCCCTCGGCCGCAGCGTCACCGTCCGCAGCGTGCCCGCCACGTCGGCGACCTCGCCGTCGGCGACNNCATGGTTGATCTCTGCCTGCAGCTCCTCGGCGTGCAGCTGCTCGCGCCCGGCGGTGAGCCGCCGCAGGGCCGGCAGCCGCCGGAGCCGCGGCTGCGGGCCGGTGCCGCCGCCCGCACCTGCGAGCCCGGCC
>PMSW01000172.1 GCA_003168215.1 Actinomycetota bacterium | reverse complement strand
CCAGGTACGACGGCGATTACGTGTCGACCTGGAACACCCTGGAGGAGTTCTACCGCGACGGACGAGCCCGCTCGATCGGCGTCTCGAACTTTCAGCCGCACCACCTGCGGCGGCTGCACACCGAATGCGAGATCCCCCCGGCGGTCAACCAGATCGAGCTGCACCCCTACCTGACCCAGGAAGACGTGCGTGCCTTCTGCGCCGAGCATCAGATCACGATCGAAGCGTGGTCACCGATAGCGCAGGGCAGGGTCCTCGACGACCCGACGATCGTCGCGATTGCCAGTAGCGCGGGCAAGAGCCCTGCCCAGGTGGTCCTGCGCTGGCACATCGAGCGCGGCGACATCATCTTCCCGAAATCGGTCACTCCCGCGCGCATCAAGGAGAACATCGACATCTTCGACTTCGAGCTGTCCGGCGAAGACGTGGAGGCGATCACGGCGCTGAACAAGAACCAGCGCACCGGACCCGACCCGGACACCTTCGACATGATCCCCGGGTAGATAGCCCTGACGCGTTCAGCGAATGCGCCGGCCCCGAGGCGCCAGGCTCACGGACCGGCCGTCGCGGCTCGCCGCGGTCTGGTGTGATGGGGACATGGACCCGGGCGAACGACGGCTGCTGGCGACAATGCCGCTGCACGCGATCACCGCGCTGCACGGCGAGGCCGGGCTGCGCGAACGCCTCGCCATCGAGATCGCCGGCTTCGGTGATGCTGACCGGCAGCGGATCGGCCGTGCGCTGGAGCTGGCGGCCCGGCTGCACGCCGCCGACCGGCGGCAGCGCGAGCCCTACGTCAACCACCTGCTCCGCGTCACCATCCGGATCATCAGCCACTACCGCGTCCGCGACGCCGACGTCGCGTGCGCTGCGTTACTGCACGACGCCGTCGAAGACCACGCCGCCGGAATAGCCCCCGGCGGCGGGCAGCGCGAAGCGCTCGCGGCGATCGCCGCGCAATTCGGGGACAGAGTGGCTGAACTGGTGGCCGCGGTCACCAACCCCGAATACGAGCCCGGCCGCGACAGCCGCCAGCAATACCGCGAGCACGTCGCCGCCAGCCTGGAAACCAGCCCGTGGGCGCGGGTAATCAAGATCTCCGACTTCACCGACAACGGCGCCGGGCTCATCCACACCACCGGACCCCGGCTGGAAAAGCTCGCCGCCAAATACGCACCGCTGGTTCCGGTCCTCCGCGAGCTGATCGCCCGGCCCGACACCCCGCTGGCCGACGACGTCAAGGCAAACATCTGCGACCAGCTCGACCGGGCAGCGCAGCGATTCGCCGCGATCCTGCCCGCGCCCGAGCCAGACGCCACCGCCAGCTAGGACGAGCCATGCGCGGCACTATCAGGGGCGCCGGGCCGGCGAGGTCGCTGGCCGCGGCGCTGCTGGCCGCGGCGCTGGATCCGGCGGCGCCGTCAGCCGCTCCGGCGCGCGGCGCGGCGGACTACGCGGTATGGCCGGCCGGGCGGATAACGGTAACGGGGCATTGGGCGTGCTGGACACAGTATGTGCTGACCGAGCCGAGCAGCGCATCCGCAAGACCGCCGTGCCCGCGGCTGCCCACGACCAGCAGGTCGGCTCCTGCCGAGGCGTCGACCAGGACCTGGGCCGCGCGCCCGTCAACCACGCGGGCCCGCAGCCCGGCCGGGCGGGCGGCGCCCAGCACCTCGTCGAGGGCCCCGGTGAGGGCTTGCCCGGCGGCGGCGCCGAAGTCGAAGTCCTGCGGACCCGGCGCCCAGCCATAGAACACCGGGTACTGCCAGCCGATGACAGCGTCCAGGGCGGCCCCGGTGAACCCCGCCTGCCGGGCAGCCCAGCGCAGCGCGTCCTTCGAGCATTCGGACCCGTCGATTCCCACGACGATGCGAGCCTGGCCGTCGTCGCCTGATCCAGTCATCGCTCTCCTCATATGTAGCCCGTGCGGCTGTATACGTAGCCCGTGCGGCTGTCTTGCCGCCTGCCTTACAGCCGCCGACCTTACAGCCGCCCGCGTGACAGCCGCCTGCCTTACAGCCGCCCGGACGGCAGCCATTGCCGTGAGCAGATACCGTGCTCTGGCGATGACGATAGCGCTCCTTCCTGGCCGCGCCGCGGACACCAGCCGGCGGGTCACCGGCAGGCTCAGCCGTCCGGGGCCTGATGACGCTCAAGGCCATTATCATCACTGACTTATATAAGTTTGTGATATAGTTTCTGGATGCCAAGAACTCTGGATCAGCCGGCGGCCGGCCGCGCGGCAACGGCGAGCCGGGAACCGGCCGGTCCGGCCGACCCGGCCGCCGAGGTCAGCTTCGTGCTCGAGCGGCTGCACAGCTGGCTCCGGCAGGCGACTCCGGCGGTCGAGTGGAACTCCGTTGCGCTGAGCACCCTGGCTCTGCTTGGCCGGCGCGGCCGGCTGCGCATCACCGACCTCGTCGCCGCCGCGCGGATCACCCAGCCCGGCATGACGAGCCTGGTGGCCCGGATGGCAACGGCCGGCCTTGTCGTCAAGGAGGCGGACCCGGCAGACGGGCGAGCCACCCTGGTATCGGTCACCCCGGCCGGCCATGCCTACCTCGAGCAGATCCACGAGCGCAGGGCAGAAGTGATCGCCGGGCACGTGCGCGGCCTGTCCCCTGCCCGCCTGCAGTCCCTCATCGGCGCGCTCGACGCGCTGGAGACCCTGGCCGCCCAGCCCATCACCCCAGGAGCCGAACCGAGATGACCCCAGCCGACCGCACCGCTGCCGGCCGCGATATGGCCCGGCCCAGCCCGTTCCGCCAGCCCAAGGCGGTCTTCGCTGTCGCCTTCGCCTGCGTGGTCTCGTTCATGGGCATCGGCCTGGTCGACCCGATCCTGCCTGCCCTGGCCAGCAAGCTGCACGCGACCCCCAGCCAGGTCGATCTGCTGTTCACCAGCTACCTGATCGTCACCTCCGTGGCGATGCTCGCTACCGGCTGGGTCTCCAGCCGGATCGGCGCCAAGCGCACCCTGGTCACCGGGCTGATCCTGATCGTGGTGTTCGCGGGCCTGGCAGGCTCCAGCGGCACCATCGGCGGGATCGTGGGATTCCGGGCAGGCTGGGGCCTGGGCAACGCGCTGTTCATCGCCACCTCGCTGGCGGTCATCGTCTCCTCTGCCACCGGCGGATTCTCCGGCGCCATCATCTTGTACGAGACGGCACTGGGGGTCGGCATAGCGTCCGGTCCCGTGCTCGGCGGCCTGCTGGGCAACATCAGCTGGCGGGGGCCCTTTTACGGGGTCTGCGCGCTCATGTCCGTCGCCTTGCTGGCCACGATCTTCCTGGTACCGGCCACACCGCCGCCGCCGCAGCGATCATCGATCAAGGAGCCGATCCTCGCGCTCCGGCACGGCCCGCTCGCCAAGACCAGCGTGACCGGGCTGCTCTACAACTGGGGATTCTTCACGATCCTGGGCTACGCGCCTTTCCTCATGCACCTGTCCGCGCTCAAGCTCGGCGCCGTGTTCTGCGCCTGGGGCGTGCTCGTCGCCATCTTCGCCGTATTCGGCGCCCCCGCGCTCAGAAATCGTTACGGCACCGCCCGGACGCTGATATCCAGCCTCATTCTCATCGCCGTGATCCTCGGCATCATCGGCGTGTTCCCGGGCCACCGCTGGGTTGTCATCGGCGCCGTCATCGCTTCTGGTGCCCTGATCGGCCTGAACAACACCCTGGTGACCACGGCGGTCATGAGCGTCTCGCCCGTCCCGCGCGGCGTCGCGTCCGCGAGCTACGGCTTCGTCCGCTTCATCGGCGGCGGCATTGCCCCCTACCTGGCCGGCCAGCTGGCCGCGCACTTCAACGCGCATGTCCCGTTCCTGCTCGCCGCCGTGATCGTGCTCGCCGGAACCGCGGTAGTTGCCAGCCTGCGCGGCACTCTCGACGACGCTGACGCCGGCGAGAGCCTCCCCGGTCACTCACCGGTCCGGGACGCCGAGGAAGAAGCCATCACCGAAATACCCGCCGAGCCCGAAGAGGCGATCCTCGCCGAGCAAGCCTTCCGCAAGGACCGTCAGCAGTGAGGCGGCAGCCGAGCACGGCCACGTCTTCGAGGTTGCGCCACGACAGCGATCGCCGGCATGGCATGGCATGGCAGGCCGCCGAGTTCCGGGCCAGCGCCCAGGACGCGGCGAAGCCGTAGCTGACCGGCCGGCCCTCAGCCGCGGCGCTCCGGTAGGCAGCATCCACCGGCGTGACGCCCGCTTCCAGCTCGAACGCGGTGCTGAACAGGCCAGATTCGGGATCTATCACGCGCCCGCCGCGCAGCACGATGTCCCAGTCGATCACGCAGCGCCTCCTCAGGCGACCCAAGCGCACCTGACATGCTGCGGGCGCGCTGGAGGACGTGGGCTGGCCGCTCTAGCGGCGGCCGAGCGCACCCCGGATTAGGCCGGCAAGCCCGGCGGGCCAGATGACCTCTGCCGTGGTGTCCAGTTCTGCCAGCGTCCACCACCGCCATGCGGCAATGCCATCAGAAGCGTGCATCGCGGCGACGTCCCCGAGCTCGCGGCAGGCCCGGTCAGCCCGCGCCAGGAACAGGCGCTCATGCTGCCGGACGATCCGGCCACTGTGCTCCATCGTCTGCACCTGCCGGTGAATCTCATCCAGCAGGACAACATCGTCCCAGCCGGTCTCCTCAGCAAGCTCGCGGATCGCGGCAGCCGCATAGGACTCGCCCGGGTTCAGGCCCCCGCCGGGAGTGGCCCAATGCCGTCCGTCCGGAGGATCGTTGTCGTATCGCAGCAGCAGGACACGACCGTCCGGGTCGAGCACGATGACCCGGCCCGCGTGCCGCAGCCCCAGCCCGGCCATCTCCCGCGTTCCCGAGTCAGCCAGGTCCGCAGGCTCGCATCGGTCCATGCTCTTCATTGTGCCGGGCATCGCCGGGCCAGGGCGGCAGCCCGGCGTCAAAGGCCACCTGCGCGGCATCATCCCTCAACCGCGGCGCACCGAGCACGTCGCTGATCAGTCTCCGGACTCACCGGCGCGCCGCGGCAGGGCAAGCTGCCTGAGCCTTATGTCTGCGTCATTCGAGAGCAGGCGGATCTTGTCTATCTGGTAATTGATCGTTTCCAGGATCATCGCTCGCTCCGCTTCGCTGGCGGCGATGACTCGCTGAGCCTCCTCGAGTTCCCGCCGCAGCCGCGTCATCTCCTGCGGGAAGGCGGTTCGCATCACTGTCTGCAGGAGGTTGGTCGCCTCGTCAATCCTCTCGTCACAGGCACTGTTGATCTCGTAGACGGCGCTGGTCAGTGCCTGCGCCGCCCACTCACGGAGTGCCGCGTCGCTGATCGCCGATCCCCGTATCTTCTTCGTCACGACGGTCCATCCGACGCCGAAGGCCCCGGCAACGGCCCAGCCAAGCCCGCCCGTGAGTGCGCCCAGGGTAACTCCCGAGGTGGTCAGGATGATGAGACCCGCGTGTCCCATCATCATTCCCATGTAGGAGGTCTGCGTCTGGGTGATGCCCTCCCCCGGCTGGTGGCGCTTGGCGCTCGACGGCGGGCTCACCGGCACGTCGAGCGAGTCGCCGACCAGTTCCTCGAGCTTCTCCGGGAGGCCGGGATCGAGGGCGAGGCCCTCGCCCATGACCGTGATGGTCTCCGCCAGCCGCGCCCGCACTAGCTCGGCGACCTCTTGCTCCAGCTCAGCCACGCCAGCGATCAGCTTTCGCACGCAGGCCTCACGGTCGGCGCCCTTGACGGAGAGATCGTGATCGAAGCGGGCACGCAGCGCCTCGCTGCGCTTCCGCAGATATCTGGTTGCGTTCCGCTGCAGCTTCCTGGACAGGAAGCTGAGGTCGAAATACCAAGCCTCAGACCGCTGGCCCAGCTGTGCCAGGCGGGCCTCCTGCTGCTCCAGCTCGGTCCTGGCGACGACGGCCGACTCCGCCACGGACCTGGCATGGCGTCGTTCGTCATGAGCCTGCTGCAGGGCGGAGTGGGCAGCCCGGAGCCTGTTGGCCTGCCGGATGGCCGTTCGCCGGCCGGCCAGAGCGTGGATCTCCTGCCAGAGGGCGGGTATGCCCGAGTCCGCGAGCAGGCGCTCGCTCAGCTCCGGACGGCCGATGCGCTGCGCGTCGCTGGCCAGCTTGGCGCTCACTGGCAGTATCGGGCTCCCGGCGAAGCGCGGGATTTCCTCGGCGAGCAGGACCTGGTTCTCCCCGGCGACCTTGCGCCAGCCGGCCGGCCCGTCCACCTTGCTGAGCGCGAAGATCACCCGCTCCACCCGGGCACTGGCGCTGCGGAGGAAGTCCAGCTCCGAGCGGCTGAGCGGGGCGCTGCACGATGACACGAAGATGAGCGCCTCGGCCAGCTGGAGGCTCTGCAGCGTCAGCTCGTCGAGATCGGCGGTGAGCCCGCCCACGCCCGGCGTATCCACCAGCTGGATTCCGTCCAGCCTGGCGTCGGGCAGCTCTACCTCGATCCACGTTGGTATCGGGTCGGCGTCGGCCCGGCCGTCTTCGAGGACCCGTTCCCTGGCGGCCTCGCCCGCAGCGGTCCTGGTCTCCCCTCCCGGGAGGTGCACCCGCGCCGCGAGCGCGGGCCCGCGCTGGATCACGCAGTAGGCACCGGTGGCCCCGCCGGTGCCGGTCGGGAGCAGCGCGGGCACCTCGAGCAGCGCGTTGACCAGTGAGCTCTTGCCCACGCCTGGCTCGCCGACGACGACGATCGCCGACTGAACCAGCGCGGTGCCATCGTCATCAAGCAGCGCGGCGGCCTCGCCGGCGTCGCACTCGTGCAGCGTCCAGCGGACCTTGTCCAGGTAATCGTCAAGGTCAGACTCGGCGTGCGCCGACGGGTCCGGCTGCAGGCCGCTAGCGCTGACGCTGACCTCCGCGGTTTCGGGTGAGTCCGGGCGCATCAAGGCCGTTCCTCACTGGCGAAGACGATGACCTCCGGCAGGCGGAGATGCCGGCCGTGGTCGTCATATCCCACTCGCTCGGCCGAGGCGATCGTGGCGTCGAGCCGGGGTACCGGCGTGTGCAGCACGCCCACGGAACAGTGCACGTCGGGGTCGAAGCGCTGGCCGGCGGGGTCGACCTCGGTCACCCCGGCCAGCGCCAGCGCCTCGCCGAGGATGCGGCGCACGGCGCCGCCGCCGGTCATGTCCCGCGCGCGAATGCAGGCCTGCACGAGCGCGTCGCGCTCTGCTTGCGGGTCGGCGAGCGACACGGTGATCCGCTCGGTGCCCCTGCGGGCGGGCTCAGGGTCGTCGCGGACAGGGTTCACTGGACGGGCTGGGAGGGCTGGCTGGCGCGGCATCACGGGCTCCGGCAAGTAGCTGGGCGAGGGGACGGGACGGGCCGGCGGGACAGCATCCGCGGCAGCAGCCGGGCTGGACTGGACCTTGTCGCGCCGCCTGCCCCTGGGCACCAGCCGCAGCAGGAGGCCGGCCACGACACCGGCGAGCAGGACGCCGGCCACCAGCAAGGCTGTGCCGACCGGGAACCCGGCGGCGGGATGGGCGTGCGCAAGGACATGGTGGGCCGGGACCTTGGCACGGGGGAGTTGACGAGTCACGGAAATCACGGCTGTTCGCCTCCGAGGCGGTCGCATTCGAGGTCGAGCGACCTGGTGATCACGCGGGCGACGTCACGCGCGCGCGGGCTGATCGCGGTATTGGCGATCGCCGTCCACCGCTGCACGCCCTGGTGTGCCGCGGCGAGCAGCGCGTCGCGGCCGGCGCCGGGCAAGCCCAGCCGCCGGTCGGTTCTGGTCTCGGCGAGGACGCGGGCCGCCTCGTCGAGCTGCGCCCGGGGGAGGAGTGCCGCGCCGGAGCTGACGAGGGACAGTGCCCGCAGCTCCTCCAGCCCGTGCATGACGGGATCGAGCCCGAGGTCATCGATGGCGCCGGTCGCCCAGGCGCGGGTGGAATGATCAACTTCTGCCGAGCTGACCGCCGCCGCCATGGCGGCCAGGGCCTTGGCGGCCTTCAGCGCCACGGCCCGCGCGCGGAACCGGCGGTCGATCTCGGCGCGTACCGCCGCCATGCCCGAGCACTGGCGGAGCGCCTCGACCATGGCGGGGCCGGAGGCGCCCTCGTCGGCGGCCGCGAGCAGCCGCCGCAGCCCGTGCGGGCGCAGCATGGTGTAGAGCCGTTCCCGGCTGGCCGGGTCGACGGCGGAATCGAATCCGGTGAAGTACTGGGCGCTGAGCAGCATCACCTCGCGGTCCTGCTGGCCGAGCGCGGCGAGCCCGCGGATCGCCGCCGCGTCAGACTCGGTGAACCGGGCCTCGGCGGTCTCGGCCAGCAGCCCGATCACCGGCAGCACCGTGGCGACGTCGCGCCCGAGCTGCCTCGATTGCCTCGCCGCGAGGCCCACGGCCGCCGCCCACGGGTCGTCGTCCATCGTCACCTCGTCGGCCTTGGTCAGCAGGCCGACCGCGTTCGATGGCGCAGCATGCAGGCCAAGCGATACGCCCCGGAACTCGCGCAGCACCATCCGCTCGTCGTCATGGGCGGTGGCGTTCAAGACGAACAGGACGGCGTCCGCGGTCGCGGCCGCGGACCGCGACTCCGGGTCGATGCCCCGTGCGTCGTTGCCCCGTGCGTCGTTGCCCCGTGCGCTGATGCCCAGTTCATCGTGCGTCCGGCTGCTGTTCTCGTCATGAACGGAGTTCAGGCCAGGGGTGTCGATGATGGTGGTGTCCCGCAGTACCTCCAGGCTCAGCTCGACCTCGATCGAGCGGATCTCGTCGACCTCCACGTCCAGCTTCGAGGGCAGCGTGCCGCCGGGATCGAGCGGTACGGGCAGGACGCTGCCGTCGTGCAGGCATGCCTGCGCCCGGTCGGCAGGCCCGAAGCGGAACGAGGTCACGACCTTGGTGCACTCGCCCTCGTCCGTGGGCGCCAGCAGCCGGCCCAGGTAGCCGTTCACCAGGGTGGACTTTCCGGAGGAGACGCGGCCGACGAAGGCGAGCCGCAGTGGTTCGCCGAGCGAGCCGGCCGCCTGGCGCACCAGCGCGGCCGGCCCCGCGGGCAGGCGGTCGGCCGCCTGCCCGCAGAGCTGGCGCACCCGGTCGAGGAGACCCTCGCCCTGGTCGGCGCCTGAGTCCGTAGTCACTGGGCCGTGGCGGGACGGGCGCCGGGAGGCACGAACCGGCCGGCCAGGCGACGGCCGCCGCGGCCGGGCTGAGCCTTGCTCCCGGAGCGGGCAATCCGGAGTCCGAGGGTCACCGCGAGCAGGACCGAGCCGGCGGCCACGGCCGCGCCGGCCGGGAAGCCGCCGCCCTGAGATGCCGGCTCGGGCGCGGGCATCCCCCCGGCGGCCATCACCGCTTCGGTGGCCGCGTGCTGGTCGGCGCCGCCGTCCCGGTCATCGGTGACCAGCATCTCGTAGTTGCTGCCGTGCCAGGCGTCCATGAAGACGGTCAGCGGGACCTGCTCCTCATTGCCGTTCGGGTTGTCCGGGCCGCCCTGGTAGAAAACGCCGCCGGGGTTCCCGGTATCGGACAGCGTCACCATCCCGGTGTGCAGGTCGATCGCGCTGATGACCACGGCGTGGTCAGCCCGCTCGCCGTACGGCATGTCCGCGTGCGGGTTGTTATAGGTCTCCGAGCCGTACCAGATCGGGCTGGCGTTCACCGACAGCACCACGTTCTTGCCGCTGCGCAGGTACTGCTCCAGCTGCGCGAGCGCTGCATTGGGCTTATCCGGGTACGCCTGCAGGTGGCTCGGGACGCCGAAGTGATTGAGAAGCGTCTGTGCCTGATCCATTCTCAGCTCCCCGCTCGGCATGTGCAGCTCGTGCAGCTCGTGCTGCACCAGGCTCTCGCCGTGCAGGTTGATGCCGGTCTGCGCCTCGATTACCTGGGTGATGGAGGCAGGCGCGCAGGTCTCGTTGTTCCCCTGGTAGAACCAGTAGTGCTGGTACTCGCCCGGGTTGCCGTACTCGGCCGGGATCCCGAGCGTTCCGGCCTCCGCCGGCGTGCCGATCGCATCGTGCTGGGCGCCGGTCAGGCCCAGGGCCGCTGCGGACAGGTCCTCGTGCATCGGGACGCTGACGGGTGCGGCCGGGGTGAGCTCGTGCTCGGGCGGAACATGGCCGCCAGGAACGTGACCGAGCCCCGGGTCGTGGTCGAAGTGTGACATCACTGCCTCCTGCGCTTCCGGTGGGCCAGCCTGTGCGGGCCGTGCTCCCCCGCGGCTGACCCACGCCTACGTTTGACAGCCACTTCGACACGGGGACTGCCCGGGAAGTTCCCGGTCGTCAGGCAAACGCCAGACCGGTATGTTCCCTCTGTGACCCAGCCCCAGCTTGCCCTACCCGCCGTAGGGGTGACTGACGATTCCATCCTGGCAAACCGGGTCGCAAATCGCGATGCCGGGAACTCAACCGCTCCCCGCAGTGTCGAAGCACCTGACCGATGGCAGCCGCGCGGAGAGCCGAGCCCATGACCGATGCGACAGTTCCGGGCGGCCCCGCGACCGAGGCGGGCTGGCGGATCGCGGTGGATTTTGGAACGTCAGCCACGGTGGCGGCGGTCGTTGTCGGCGGCGGGCCGCCGCAGTTGCTGCATCTAGAGCAGGATTCGAACCGCATGCCGTCGGTCGTGTTCCTGGAGCGGGGCGGGCAGCTGGCGGTGGGGCGGCGGGCTGCCAACCTGGCGATGACCGCGCCGGAACGGTTCCACCCGGCTCCGAAGCGGGATGTCGGCCTGGAGTCCATCACCCTGGGAGGCACCCGCGTCCGGGTCGAGGACATGGTTGCCGAGATCTTCGCCAGGGTGCTGGTGGAGGCTTTCCGCCAGCGCGGGGACCGGCCGCCGGAGGCCGTGGTGCTGACTCACCCGGTTCGGTGGGGCAGTGAGCGGACCGGCCAGCTCCGGCGCGCATTCGCGGCCGCCGCCATGTCGCTGCCCGTGCGGGTCCTGGCCGCCGGGCTGCCCGACCCGGTAGCGGCCGCTGCCGGGTCGGTTCCCGAGCCGCGGCTAGTCGCCGAGCCAGTCGCTGCCGCCTGGCATTACGCGACGGACCACCGCATTCCCGGCGGGACCAGCCTGGCGGTCTATGACCTGGGCGGCGGGACTTTCGACACCGCGGTGGTCGAGCATTCCGCCGCAGGCGGGTTCGCGGTGCGCTCTAACGGCGGGCTCGCTGACCTTGGCGGCGAGGATTTCGATGCGGCGCTATTTGAGTTCCTTGGCGCTGACAGGCTGGCCGGGTTTCATCCTGATCGGTGGCAGCGGATCCTCGATCCCGGCAATGACCACGGTGGCTGGTCTGACCGGCACGGGCTGCTTGAGTATGCCCGGATGGCCAAGGAGGAGCTGAGCACCCGCTGGCAGGTGGAGTGCCGCCTGCTGGATGATCCGCTGGTGGAGATCGTGCTGCGCCGCGAGGAGCTCAACCAGGTGATCGAGCCTGACCTGCGCCGCTCCTTCGATGCGCTGGCCGTCACCCTGGAGCAGGCGGACCTGGATGGCGGCATGCCCGCGGGGATTTACCTGGTCGGCGGGTCTTCCCGGATTCCCCTCGTCTCCGCCCTGATGCGGGAGCGGTTCGGCATTGACCCAACCCCCCTCGACGATCCCAAGGCCGTGGTCGCCCTGGGCGCGCTGGCTGCCACCAGGGACCGCCGGGCGGGCCCGAGCCCGGGCACCCCAGCCAAGGACAAGGCCAGCGGCGCCAAGGACAAGGCCAGCGCCGCCAAGGAGCAGCCATCAGCCCGCCCGTCGGCCGTTCGGCCCGCGAAACTCACGGCCGAGCTGACCCACCAGATCTCATGCAGCAAGGCTACGTGGGTGGTGTTCAGCCCCGACCTTTCCCGCTTCGCCGCCGCATGCCACCGAACCACCGATATCAACGCACCCACGGCCCTGGAAATCTTTGACCGCTCCGGAGCGCAGCTGACCGTCATCCGGGAGCCGGCAATCCGGGGAATACGCGCGGCCGCGTTCTCCCCGGACGGGACCCGGATCGCGACGGCCGCGCATATGGGAGCGCGGGTGTGGGATGTCGCCTCCGGGCGGCAACTGCTCGACGTGAAGCACCCGCGGTCCCCCAGAGGAGTGGCCTTCAGCCCCGACGGGCGCATGCTGGGCACCTCCACGGCGAAGCACGCCCGCGCCTTCGACGCGGTCACCGGACGGCAGCTCATGCAGGTGAGACTGGCAGCCCCGGAAACCTGTACGCCGGTGGAGTTCGGCCCCGGCGGCCGGCTGGCCGTCGGCGGACTCCGGGCCACCTATATCTGGGATACCAGCACTGGCGAAAAGGTCTTCGCAAGGCGCTTCCGCGGTATCGGAACGGCCATCAAGGCGATCGCGTTCAGTCCGGACGGCCGGCTCATCGTGGCCACCGTGGCGAAGCAGACGGTGATCTGGCCCGCCACTGGCGGGGAAGGGTGGCAAGTTACCCAGAAGTCGGTCGAGCCAAGCGTGCTGGCATTCAGCGCCGACAGCGGCCTGCTCGCCATAGGGGCTAGCATGACGGCGCAAATCTGGGACATCGCCACCCGCAAGCAGCTACTGGCCTTCAACATGCCGACACGAGCCCTCCTACGGGGAATGGCATTCGGCCGCGACGGTGAGCTGTTCGCCACCGCGACTCTGAATAAAGTCATCTGGTGGCGCCTTACCGCCGCCCCCTGACCCGCCCCCTGGCCCGCCTGAGCTGACCAAGTCGCACGTCGGGTGCGGTCCTTGCCGGCGGTGTATTCTCCGATCGTGACACCGCTGCAGCGTGTCGCCGCGGATACGCAAGCGCCGGGCGACGCCGTCCTGGCAAGCCAGGCTGCGGCGGGTGACTCCGTGGCCATGGCTGCGTTGCTTGATCGTCACTTCGACTATGTCCAGGCGATCTGCCTGCGGATGCTGCGCGATCCGGGGGCCGCCGAGGACGCCCGCCAGGAGGTCCTCTTCCGGGTGGCGAGCCGTATCCGCTCGTTCGATCAGCGGAGTTCGTTCCGGACCTGGGTCTTCGCTATCGCGCGGAACGTGGTGCTCAACGAGATCCGCTCACGTGCCCGGACCCCGGCGCCTGCCGAGGCGGTCGAGACTGCCGCGGACGCCGCCGGGCATGAGCCGGAGGTGGACACCCGTCTCGATGTCGACGCGGCGCTGGCGAGGCTTTCTGCCGCGCGCCGCGAGGTCATCGTGCTGCGGTACCTGTGTGACCTGCCCTACCAGGAGATCGCCGAGGTTCTCGGCATTCCTGTTAACACCGTGCGGACCCGGCTGCGGCGCGGCCTCGGCGATCTGCGCGTGATCATCGGGAACTCTTCCGGCCTAGGCGGTGTCGAAGCATGACAAGCGAGAGGTTCGCCGGGGAGCCGGCGCCATGACCGACGAGACGGGCATGAACGATCCTGAGTCCGACCTGGACAACGCGGCGCTGGCCGACGTCCTGCGGGCACTGCTGCACGCGGCACCGCCGGCCCCGGTGGATGCAGCTTGGCGGGCGGCACAGGTCCGCGCGGCGATCGAGCGCGCATGGCCGCACGGGATGCCGCCTGCCGCCGAGCCCGGCCACCACCAGGGCGGGCGCGACGCGCACGATGCTCCCGCAGACGCGGCGCACGCAAGCACGGCGCCAGGCGCCCCTCGTCTCGATCATCTGCACGAGACCGGCCAGCACCACCCGCCTGGCCCGCTGGACCCCGGTCTCCAGGCGGACCCCCGGCGGGGGCAGCCCGGCGGCCCTGGCCAGCACGGCGACCCAGGCCAGCACGGCCCCTTCGGGGATCCGCACGGCGGGCATTAGCGGGAGCCGCACGGCGGCATTAGCGGGAGCCGGCCGCGTCCCTCCCGAGCCCCGGCTCGGGCACGGTACCCCGGCGTTTAAAAAGGCTCGGAACAGCTTTGCGCGTCGCCGTTACCTCACCATCAGTACGTCTTATCACGCGTCCAAGCTCACGATAAGCATCGGATAGCTCGTGCTTGCGGTCCTCGACCCTAGAACGTGATGCCTCAATCAACCTGCCAGGCTCGAATGGCGCATTGATCGATGCACTGTAATCCCTGAACTTATAATCGCCGCCCTCTTTATCAAGCCGGCGCGTGTACTCAAATCTGCGCGGGATGCCGAACGCATCCGCGACGATCATGCCATGCAATGATGAGGTGACGATCTGGCGGCATGAGCCGATCTGGCGAATCACGGTGAGCGGATCAGTGGCAGGACTGATGATCAGCGGGTCGGACAGCAGGAACCTGGGATCGCGTGCGAGCTTCCTGTCGGACCAGTGCGGGAGAACGCCAAGGTCATGCTCTTTAGGCGGGAGGGCGATCATCTCGTCAGCCAGCAGCCCAGGGTCACCGATCGCGTAGCTTCCTTGCACCCAGGCGGCCGACAGCGGGCCGCGTATGGCCAGGATCTTGTCCCTCGGCGGAAGGTTGATGGGACGATCTTGGAACAGCTTGCCCGCGCCGACAATGTAGCCATCCCAGCCAGAAGGCACAAGTTCCAGGACGGAGCCGACAGATATTACCTGAGCCTTATCGCGATCAGCCCATACCGAGATCACGTTACCGAAGTGGGCAAGCAGCAGGGGGGCCAGGCGATCCCCGAAATTTGGACGGCCCTTCCACCAGTAGCTCTTGATGCGAGGGGGGGACTGCATCAGCCTGACGTTCACCCAGGATCTCCCCTGCTAGCCTTACGCGCTCATCTTTATCGGCGTACGCACGTATAAACATCGGCGTACGCACGTATAAACCGGCGTACGCACGTATAACGATCGCTGCACGGGAGATTCCCGGGCGCCTGCGGCGGCTGTGGGGACCGGTAGGCCGCCAGGTGCGCCGCCACCGCCATGACCTGATCGCGGCTGCGGCAGCCAACAGGGTACCGGACCTGCGGGTCTTCGGCAGCGTGGCTCGCGGCGCGACCGCCCGACAGTGACGTGGGCCTGCTCGCAGGCCGGCCGGCCTGCGCCTGTTCTGGCCGGGCCCGCTCGGGACCCGCCAGGAAGCCGCCTCGGCACCCGCGAGGCGCGCGTGCGCGCCCGCTGTCGTCTCACCGGAGCGGGCCACGCATCCAGCAGGCGAGCCACGCATCCAGCAGGCGAGTCAGGAGTCCCCCTCCTGCGTGGACGCGTTACTGCGCGACTAGCGCGTCGGTGAGAGGATCGATCCCGGCCAGTTTCGCGGCGAGGTCGGCACCGAGATGATGGCGGGCGGCCAGTGCGGCCGGCGCGTAGTAGGAGACCTTCGTCTGTCCGGAGTCGTCCCACACCAGCACCTTGAGCGGCAGGTCGAGCGCTGACATCGGCGCAGCTGCCATCACCGGAGTCCCGGCTGCCGGGCTCCCGAAGATCACCAGCGTGGTATCTCGTAGCTCAAGCCCGGCGCTGCGGGCCTCGGCGCTCTGATCGATCGCATCGAACAGCTTCATGCCCTTGGCGGCTAGCATCTGGGTCAGGCGCGAGACAGTATCGTCGACTGTTCGCGGGCTCATCTTGGTGACGACGTCCGGCGCATCCTGCGTAGTTCCATCGGGCATCGGTTTGCCTCCTTCTGTCTCTGTACAGTCTGGCGTCGCGCTGTTTCTGTACAGTCTGGCGTCGCGCCGGTCGCGGCGGTCGCGGCGAGCCCGTGTCATCGATGCGTGCTGCGGCCATCCTGGTCACGTGGCGCTGACGGCGAGGTAGGTCGCGAGCAGAACGCAAGCCGGGGCCGCACGTGGCGGCAAGCAGCCCGCGCATCCGGGGGCCGTCGGCGGCGTTCATGGCTGTCTGTTGCTGCCGGCTGAATCTTCGGGTGGCATCGTGCGATTCGAGGGCGACATAAGTACCCAGCCCGCAAGGCCGGGCAGCCCAGTTACCCGGCCGTCAGTACGTCATTCCGGACGGCGATTTCCCCCCTATCTTCTTTTGATGTCCTCCGCGGGCGACCTGCTACTGCGCGGACTAGCTGCTGCTACCAGCTGAGCTGGGCGATCTTGTCATAGTCTGCCGAGGAGTAGCTGGTCAGACCATCGGACAGCGCGAAGATCCACTCCGCAACACCCAGGGATAGCGCCGTACGGCTGCAGCGGGCGCAGAAATGAGGGTCCTGTAGCCGGACTGAGTCGTCCGCCTCCAGCCGCACGTAGATCAACTTCGATCCTTGCAGCCTCCGCCAGCCATCTCCGTCGCGAGCCAGGCTGATTGCCCGCTGCTCTGCGTGCGTGCGGCACTGGTCATGATCGCCAAGCTCCCCGGCCTTGCAGTAGCAATGGTCTTCGCCAGGAAAGGGCACGCCGTTCGTCCCCCAGGCCAGCAGGCTGCCGTCCCTGACCAGCACCGCCGCATGGCGCGTCCGGGCATGAGAATCGCGGGCCAGCTCCGCGGCCCGCTCCACCATCTGCTGCGCCTCGTGACTGTCTTGGCGTGTCAGTGGCCGCCGCTGGGGCCCCGGCTGTGGCTCCACACACCCCCCCTTCGCCGCACAGACTCCATTCGGCCGCCGGGGCGCTCAGCACCGGGAGCGGCCGGAAGCAATCCCTCAGATCCTGTGATCCGGCACGCTCGCGACCAACTGGCCAACCATGCACCCGCCACCATAGGCGAACACAGGCCATCCCTAACAATACTGGCCAGGTCCAGATCGGCATATGGAGCCGCCGAGGCACGCGAGATCTCACGCCCCGGTCTCCGCGTGATTGCTAGGTAGCGCCACCACCTCAGAGAACCCCGCGCCTTACTACCACGCACCGGGCGTTCAGCGGCGCTCCGTCAGTAGCGTGCTTCTGTTGCCGCCCTCAGCCTGGTGGCGATCTCGTCTACCGTGTCGAGCTGGCCTGCCGCGACGCTCATGATGAGTTCGCATGCGTCGTCATTGGTGAGGGTCAGCCGGTGTCCGTTCACGCCGTAAAAGGCGATCACCCCGGCGAGGGCGAGCCTCTTGTCGCCGTCAACGAGCGAGTGATTCCTGGCGAGTGAGTGAAGCAGCGCCGCAGCCTTGGCGTCCAGGCCCGGGTAAGCGTCGCCGCCGAAAGCACTGGCCCGGGGACGTGCGGCTGCGGACTCCAGGAGGCCGTAGTCGCGGATTTCTGGTTCACTACCCAGCGCTCGTTCGGCGACATGCAGCAACTCTGGCAGCGTCAGGTAGATCACTGACCGAGACGCTCCAGCGCCTCGGCGTAGCGGGGCAGCTCCTGGTCAAGAACGCGATCGAGCAATTCGGCGCGGCTGTGGCCCTCGACGTACTCGCGGATGGCCTGGCGGGCGACCTCCTGCATCGGCCGGCCCTCATGATCCGCACGCCGGCGCAACGCCCTTGCCTCGGCATCAGTTAGCCGCAAAGTCATCGCCATACCAGCATGGTATCAGGACTGATACCAGTCGCCCGATCGTACTCCGACATAGCCTCCGGCACGGGTCCGCTACGTCATAGACGACCAGAACCGCACCGTGGCTGGTTTACGCCTCGCCACGGCATACCAAGGACACGGACCGCTAGCGCTTGAGCGGAAGCGACCGAGCGTACCCGACGGCCCGGTTGACCCATTCGGTGAGCTGCTCGTCGGTTTCCAGGTCGTCGGAGCTGACGCGCAGCCACCCCTGCATCGTTCGGCCGCCCATCACCGCCAGGGTGGCGTTCGCCGTCGCGATCAGGGCGTCGGTTTCGGCGGGGTCGACCCGGACCAGGGCACCGCCCTGGCCGCTGGCGCTGATCGCCATATTGCCGCCTACTAGGAACGCCAGGCCACCGAACATTTTCTTCTCGGTTACGCCCGGCCCGGTGCCGATCAGGAAGCGGATCCGGTCAGCGAGTTCGGTGTCGTAGGCCATTCGGCCAGCCTAACGTTAGCCAGCGCGTCCCCCTGTTAGCTGCGGACTGAGATGGTGCTGGGCGGCTGGGGTGTCGGCTAAGCGGGGAAGGTGCGGTAGCACGAGTAGCTGTCACCGGCCAGCGGCCTGGACCGCGCCGGGGTCGGCCTTGATGCGCAGGCCGTCGAGGCTGAAGCGGAATCCGATCTCGATGTTGCGGGCCACCCGTATGACGGCGCACTGGTCTGCCACCAGTACGCGGTGCTGGCGTAGCGCCACACAGCGAGGTCCTCGTACCAGGGGTCCGCGTCCGCAAGGTCGCTGAGCAGATCGATCATCGGCTGCCGCACGTGCTCCTCGCGGTGCCGCCGCTACCCTCGCCGGGAAGATTCCCGTCAACGGACAGACGGTGGCGGTCATCACCGGCCAGAACATCACCACCCAAGCGCTCTGCCGGGTCCTTCAAGAGGGGGCAACGCCGACGGTACCCGCCGAAATACGCTGGATAAGCGCCCTCACTCACCGCCTGCCGCGCCATAGCCGCCGAATCTGCGTGGCAACGGCCGCTGGGCCGCCGCCCAGCGTCCGCGCGCAAATCAGGCTGATCTGGATTCATGTTCTCGTCCCCGGCCGGGTCGCGCTTGCCGGGGCCGCCCTGCCAGGCACGCAGGCGATGGCCGGGGATGTCACAACGGCCGGTCACGGGGCTGAGGGCGCGGGCCGGGGCTTGCCGGGGGCGGCAGTGCGGGCCAGGATCCCGAGCGTGGCCCGCAGCGCGCTCTGGGGGATCACCGGGAAGATGGCGGCGTCCTTCCAGTCCTGCCCGGCCGCCGGCCAGTCGTAGCAGGACGTCACGAGCGTGCCATCGTAGACCTTCTCCTTGCCATGGACCTCTGGCGGGTTCTGTCACCTCAGGTAGGGCCCTTGACCAGCCAGAACACGAGCACAGACCAGCGCCCGCAAGCCCCCGACATGCTCTCGCGGGTGCCGTTTGCCACTCAATCTGCCACTCAGTTTGATCTTGTTCTGGCGGCAAGCCGTTGGACATCAGGCCAGCCGTGGCAGCGTCCGGCAAAGGACGCATGACGGGTACGGCAGCTGCAAAGAATATCTACGATCCGCTATAATAGATGAGTGGACTCAGAGGCGGTCACAGCTGGAGCCCTGCTCCGCCGGGCACGGAAGCGAGCTGGCCTGTCCCAGGCGGAACTGGCCGCCCGGACGGGTGCCACGCAAAGCGTGATCAGCGCCTACGAGTCTGGGCGCCGCCAGCCCGCCATCCCCGCCCTCGCGACGCTGGTCGATGCCGCTGGTTATGACTTGGCGCTGGGCTTGCGGCGTCAGCCCGGGCGCATGTCCAGGCTGTCCGGGCCGGTGGGCCGCCGGGTGCGCCGCCACCGGCACGACCTGGCCGCAGCCGCGGCGGCCCACGGGGTCCAGAACCTACGGGTGTTCGGCAGCGTCGCCCGCGGCGAGGACCGCCCCGACAGCGATGTGGACCTGCTCGCGGACCTGCCGCCCGGCCTGAGCCTGTTCGGGCTGGGCCGGGCGGAGGCGGACCTGGAAGCCATCGTCGGTACCCGTGTGGAGCTGATCCCCGCACAAGACCTGAAGCCGGCAGTGCGGGCCCGCGTCGAGCGTGACCTGGTCGCGTTGTGAGCTACCGGGACCGCCAGCTGCTGGCCGACATCCAGGCCGCCATTGATGCCATCGGTTCTCACCTGCAGCGTGGTGATCTGTCCGACGGCCTGGTCTTCGATGCCGTCCGGATCCGGCTGCTGGAGATCGGCGAGGCTGTCAAAGCACTACCTGAGGACGTACTTGCCACTCAGCCGTCCATTCCCTGGCGGCAGATTGCCCGCCTGCGAGATCACCTCGTACATCGCTACTTCGACACCGCTCATGCGATCCTGCAAGCCACTGTCGACGACGATCTCCCCGCGCTGGAACGCGCCATCCGGACGCTGGATCAGTCCCTGCCTGACGAAGAAGAACACACGCCCACTTGACACTGAGCCATAATCGCTGCGCACACGGCCCGGTGAATTGTCAGGCGCGAAACGGAATCTCTTCCAGCCAGCTATACGGCGGTATCCAGCCACGGCAGCGAACGTATCCTCCAGCACGTCGCCGTTCTGGTCAATCGCGGGCTGGCGGGCCTGCCGTGGGACCCGCTCGATCGCCTCGATCTCCCGCTCGGTGCATGACCAGCCGACGGCGAACTCCCAGCGCCGGCCCTGCTTGCCGCCGCCTGCGGCGATGTACTCAAGCAGCTCGCAGGAGAACCCAGCAGGTAAGCGGGTTGGAGCTGTTGGGGAGACATCTCGAACCGGCAGCAGCTTCCGACCGTCACCAGGGCACTGTCCGACCAAGATAGTCGAGGTACTCGAGGCCAGGTCTTTCTCGTTTGACCAGGAGCACGTTCACCAGGTTGGGGATGCTCTCCTCGATGGTGAGATGCGCGGCCGGGCCACCCAGGTCCGTACGCACCCAGCCGGGGGCCATCAGCACGAACGCTCGTCCCGTATCGGATTGCCGGACTGAGAAGCTCCGCATGAACATGTTCAGCGCCGCCTTGCTGCCCCGGTAGACCTCACGCAGCGCGGTCGTGTTGTTGGTGATGCTGCCCTGACCGGAGGACATCGCCCCGATCAGGCCCGTCGGGGTCACGAGGTCCTGGAGAACTTCGATGACCCGCATCGGGCTGAGGGCGTTGGTGACCATCACCGTCACGAAATCGTCGGTTGGTACTTGACCGATCGGTGTCTGCTCGTTGTTGGTGGTACCAGCGTTTACGAACAGCATGTCGAATCGTCGCTCTGACAACTGGTTGTGAAGCACGGCGAGCTGGGCGGGTTCGTTGATGTCCAAGACCTCGATCTCAAGCCGGCCTTGGCTGGTGTCGGCCAAGTCGTGCAGCGGGGTGCGCCTTGTCCCTCCCCGGACGGTACCGACGACGTTCCAGCCGTGCCCGAGGAACTCCGCGGCCATGGCGTGGCCAAGGCCCCGTGAGGCGCCGATGATCAGGATCGTGGGGACCGGGCGCTCGGGGCGGGGCATCAGCGGGCCTCTCGAAGGATCGCACGGCTCTCGCGCAGCAGCTCGGTGAGCGCCGTACTGCGCTCCTCGCCGAGCAGCTCGCGCAGTCGCGCGTTGAGTTCCTGCTCGTGGGTGACGGCGACTTGCGCCATCTCTCGCCCGGCGTCGGTCACGTGGAGCCCGACGCCGCGCCCGGAGCCGAGCCGCCGCTCGATCAGGCCGAGCTTCTCCAAGCGGGCCACCACTGACGAGATCGTCTGCTGGGCCTTGGGGATGCGGCGCGAGATCTCGGCCACAGTCATCCCCGGCCGCCGCATAGCACCCAGCGCCCAGGCCCCTTCCGGCGCCAGGGTGCAAACTGGGGTGGTGTGCCTGGCCACAGGAACCTGCGCGCTGGCGGACATGGCACCCTATCTTGCCGCGGCACAAGACGCCTGGCTAGCCGAGTACCGCGCCCGTCGCAGGACCGATTAGAAGGTGCCGGGCAGGTCCAGTGCGTCGAACATCGTCACCTCTGGCTCTCCGACGATGCCTGCTCCGCTGAGGAACTCTCCCATCCTCGTGGCACCTGCGAAGAACTCATTGAACGTGCCTGCGTCCGGCCACTCGTCAATCACGACCAGGTCCTTGCCGTCGGTGACGATCCTGTGTCCTATCTGGCCCAGGCTCTTGCCGTACGCCGTGATGTCCTCGGGTACCTGTGCGTTGGCCTTCGCCCACTCGGCAGCCTTGCCGATATCAGAGACCGTAAATCGAGCAATGACAATGACGCTCACAGCCCACCCTCCTTCATCTCGCTCGTCCCTGCACCCATCTGGGACGCGCGAGACGGAGCCTAACAGCAGGAATCCTGGCGCAGCGCCTGGACCGGAGCGCAGAAAGACGAGGATCCGCCCACCGGCACCCTGGGCAGCATCGCGGCACAGCCGGCGATCTGGCGCTAGCGGGCCGCCGTGACGCAACCCGAGCCGATGTCGCGCCGTAGCGGACCTCGAACCGGGCTGGCACGACCGGCGCCATGGCCTCGTTAGCCCAGAACTCAAGCCGGACGCCTGTGTGTCGTGCGAGGAGCGAACGGAACCCAGATGTGCCCCTAGCATGGGCTCCCAGCTTCTCACCGGCGCGCCGCCGAAGCGGCAGAGCAGGGAACGTGTCCCGTCGGCCGGGAGCGAAAAGCTCTTGCCGTATGCCCAGAGGGCCAGGTCAGCTA